>JAJRSM010000056.1 GCA_024278765.1 Deltaproteobacteria bacterium
AGCAAGATATTTGATTACATAGAGGTCTTTTATAACAGACAGAGAAAACATTCTACTCTCGGCTACAAATCGCCTCTCGCATTTGAAGAACAGCGAAAAGTAGCTTAACTCTGTGTCTACTTTATCGGGGGAAGATCAGTTTTAATGAGATAAGATTTCTGAATATACATATCGAGAAAATAACTGGCTAGAAGTTTTTTGAGTAGTTTTTGTTTTTCCCTCCCCCTTGATGGGGAGGTCTGAGACCTACGGGTAAGGTGGGGGAAGCAACGTACTTATAGGTAGATTTTTAATCTTTTTATGGGGGAAGCTAATGAGTGTTGTAGAGCGGAGTGTGGCAGAACTGGTCAAGGATATCGCAGTAAAGGCAGTGCAGGCGTCAAGAGAACTTTCCAGGCTTGGTAGTGCTGTAAAGGACGCTGCTCTTTTAAGGATGGCGGACGATATCGAAAAAAATGCTGCCACCTTGCAGGAAGAAAATAAGAAGGACCTGGCAGGTGCGAAAGAGCGAGGCATATCAAAGGCCATGCTCGACAGGTTGACTCTATCGGATAAGGTCTTAAAAGGCATGGCAGAAGGCTTACGCGAAGTCGCAGCCTTGCCAGACCCGGTCGGTGAGATAACAGGGATGACGACTCGTCCAAATGGCCTTAAGGTCGGCAGGATGCGTATCCCGCTTGGTGTTATCGGGATTATCTATGAGTCCAGACCGAACGTAACGGCAGACGCAGCGGGGCTGTGTATGAAGAGCGGCAATGCCGTAGTGCTCAGAGGCGGGAGCGAGGCCGTGCACTCAAACCTTGCGATAGCCGGAATTTTGAGAGCTGCCGCCAAGGCCTCGGGCGTTCCTGAGGACGCAGTACAGGTTATCCCCATAACCGAGCGCGAAGCCGTAACAGAGATGCTAAAGCTTGAAGAGCAGATAGATATAATTATTCCTCGCGGGGGTGAGAGCCTTATCCGCTTTGTTGTCGAGAACTCACGCATCCCGGTTATCAAACATTATAAAGGCGTATGTAGCGTCTTTATAGACGGCTCGGCTGAGCTTCAGATGGCCGAAGATATTGCTTTTAACGCAAAGGTGCAAAGGCCGGGGGTCTGCAACTCTATGGAGACCCTGCTGGTGCACGAGGCTGTAGCAGAAGAATTTCTGCCGATCATAGGGGAGCGATATAAAGAGGCCGGCGTAGAGATCAGGGGCTGCGAAAAGACCTGTGAAATATTAAAAGACGCAACGCCTGCTACCGAGGCTGATTGGGGGGAAGAATATTTGGACCTTATTATTGCCGTAAAGGTCGTTGCGGATATGGACGAGGCCATTGCAATGATAGAGCAGTACGGGTCTTTACACACAGAAACTATCGTCACGAGTGATTACCAGAACTCCAAGAGGTTTATCGAGTCGGTTAATTCTTCTACCGTTATGGTAAATGCATCGACCCGGTTCAGCGACGGTCATCAGTTGGGGCTCGGCGCAGAGATCGGCATCTCAACGACCAAACTCCATGCCTTCGGCCCGATGGGGCTGGAAGAACTCACTACGCGTAAGTTCATTGTATATGGCGAGGGGCAGGTTAGGGAGTAGGGGGGGGGGCATATGATTGCCCTTTGCACTTTGCTGCCCTTGCCCCGAATGCAATACCGGTAGGTAGCTCAGCAGGGTGCTGCGCGCAGCATATCCATTAATACGATTCTTTACTGCGCACGGCATAGTACTACAACAGGTTTTGTCTTTGCGGCAAAGCCGCTATGCCTCCGGTGCAACCGGTGCTGCGCATAGCAAAGTTTATTAATATGGTTTTCACTGCCCATAACACCTAACTTCCAGATGGAGATTATCCCGCCGCAAGTGGTTTACCCCGCCGCAGGTGGTTTACCCCGCCGCTGGCGGTTTACCCCGCCGCTGGCGGTTGGAGAATATATGTCTACAATCATAACGCTTACAACAGATTTCGGCAATAAAGACCCATGGGTCGGTGCGGTTAAGGGGGTTATCTTATCGATTAATCCCGAGGCTATTATTGTTGATATCTCTCACGGTATATCGCAGCAGCAGGTCGTTGAGGGGTCGTTTGTGCTTTCGCACGCCTACCCTTATTTCCCAAAAGGTACTATCCATGTTGCTGTTGTAGACCCGGGTGTGGGCACGGAGCGTCGCCCTGTTCTGATAGAAACCGAGCGGTATTTCTTTATCGGCCCTGATAACGGCCTTTTTACTCAGGTCTTGACCGGGGAGAATGTCAAGCAGGTAATAGAACTGGATAATAGCGATTATTTTCTGCCTGATGTTAGCATGACCTTTCATGGCCGTGATATTTTTGCGCCGACCGCCGCGCATCTGAGCCTTGGGGTAGCTCCCTCGCAGATGGGGACTATGATGGAAGAGTCCATTACACTTGAGCTTCCATGCGTCGAGATCTCTCCTGATATAATCAGAGGTGAGGTACTTTATATCGATTCTTTTGGAAACCTTATTACCAATATAAAAGAAACTGATCTCTCTGAAATGCTCGCATGTGGAGATATTGATATAGACGTTCGGTGGCGTACTATTCATGGTCTGGTAGAGAGCTATACTGAGGGTAGTCATGGCGAGCGGACAGATGGTGCCGTTGCCTTGATCGGTAGCTCTGGTTTTTTAGAGATAGCGGCCTTTAAAGATAATGCGGCAGTAGCCCTTGGCGTAAGTGTCGGAGAAAGGGTTGATATAAGGTTGCGGCTTAAACTGTCATGAGAGTAGTTCTGCAACGAGTAAAAGAAGCCTCTGTTAGCGTAGATGGCGAGGTACTTGCAAGCATTGGCACGGGCCTGCTCATCCTTGTTGGTGTTGAAGAGGGCGATACCGAGACCGATGCGGATTATATAGCTAATAAGATATCCGGTATACGTATATTCTCAGACGGCGAAGGTAAGATGAATCTGGCTTGCCTGGAGGCAGGTGGCTCCGTCCTGGCGATCTCTCAGTTTACCCTGCACGGTGACGCTCGAAAGGGGCGGCGTCCTTCTTTTATAAAGGCAGCTCGTCCCGAGACGGCGCGTCCTTTAATGGAGCTATTATTAGTAGAGAAGATAAGCGGCATGGGACTAGAGGTAGGCACAGGACGTTTCGGTGCTCATATGGAAGTTGCTCTTGTTAACGATGGCCCTATTACGATATTGTTAGATAGTAAGAAGCTTTTTTGAACTCGAATACTTCTGGAGGTTTTTAAATGAAGAAGATTTTATTTATATTATTGGCCGGTGTTTTTGTGGGCGGCTGTACGATAGGTATGGGGGCTGGGACCGGTGGGCATCATAGTGGAGTATCAATCGGTGCCTCGACTGAGTTAAATGCCGGAAATCCAGATAAAAGGCGTGAGCTAAAACTGCCTGCTAAAGTAAAGGTTAGACAGAAGGCAAAGATGCGCGAGCATATGCAGACCCTTAGTGATATAACTCGTGCTATCTATGAAAACGACCTGCAAGAGGCCGGTACTATCGCGCACGAGAGACTTGGCTGGAATGAAAAGGAAGAGAAGAAATGCAAGGCCGTCTCTGAAAAAACAAACGAGCCCGAGTTTCTCAAACTCGGAATGGCCGTCCATACAAAGGCCGATGAGCTTTCAAAATACGCGCTCGCTGGCGATAGAGATAAAGCAATCCTCGCACTATCAGAACTTATTAACCGTTGTAATGGCTGTCATAAGGTCTTTAGACACTAAGCAACTGCGTTGCGGCAACCCACATGCGTGGGGACAACGCTCATCAGATAGTTCTGTGTCGTGCGTAGTGAGGAATTATCTTGATGAATATGCTGTATGTAGTGCTTGCTGTACGGCGAGTACCCTGCGGCGGGGCAAACCACCTGCGATGGGGCAAAGCGACCTCGTCGCAAAGATAAAAAACAAATCGCCCTTTTAAACCCCTCTTTAAGAAAAGGGGGAAGTATATAATATCCAATTTGTCATGCTGAATTTATTTCAGCATCTGTAGTGTTTTTACTTTAGTTAAATACAGATCCTGAAGGCTATAACCAGTCTTAGACTGCAAGTTCAGGATGACAAGTTTGAAAAAAAGTAGCACTAAATTAATTAATGAATTTGCTGTGCGGCCCCATGCGGGGCGGCGAAGTGGGGTAGGCCGCCATTTATGTATTCATGTCTTTGCGAGCGTAGCGAAGCAATCTCGTCTTTCAAGTTTGTCACGCTGACCGTCTAAGACGGCTTGTTGATTCATTTCAGCATCTGTTTTTTTAATTGTGGACGTTGTTAGGACTGCGCTACGCCGTCTCTTGAGGTATTTTTGACGCTATACATTGCCTTGTCGGCGAGTTGCAGCAGCTCTACCTTGTCCTTTGCATCGTCTGGGAAGGTCGTCAGCCCGATACTGACGGTAAGCGAGGTGTTTATGCCTTCTTCTTGTAGGAATTTTTCAGCTTTTATCGCCCAGCGTATCTTCTCGGCGACGAGATAGGCCTTATCTTTAGGGGCTGCCGGCAGCAGTATTACAAACTCGTCGCCTCCGTAGCGGCAGATGATATCCGAGCTTCTAACCATTCTTTTTAAGACCTCTGCGACCTCTGCCAGTAGTCTGCTTCCGCACAGATGCCCGTGTTTGTCATTTACGTCTTTGAAGTGGTCCAAGTCCATAAATATCATAGAGAGCTTGTAGTTGTAGCGACGGGCCCTTTCTACCTCGTTTTCTAGGAACTGCTGCAGGTATCTGGAGTTGAAGAGCCCTGTAAGATCATCGGTAATGGTTAGTTCTTGGACCTTATCAAAGAGCCTGGAGTTCTCAATTGCTATTGCTGTATAATCGGCAAGGGTCTCAAGCAGCAGAAGATCGTCCTTGCTAAATGAATTGTCGTTGTTGTTGTTTATCAGCTCTATCGCCCCGAGCACCTTACCACGGACCATAAGCGGGACACATGCCACTGATTTTGTCTGAAAGCCTGATACTTTATCAGTCTTTTTAGAGAATCTAGGGTCAATGCTAACGTCAGGGATGACAAGTGATTTACCTTCTTTGGCAACCCAGCCGACGATACCCTCACCGGGTTGAAGTCTTATATTTCTGCGTTTTTCCGCACCTTCGCCGATAGCAATCTCAAAGGTAAGCTCACTTGTTTCTTGATCTATCAGTAGTAAAGACCAGTTTTTGGGTGTTAGTAGTTCGCTGATCTGCGCCATTAATATCTTGAGAATTTCACGCAGATCAAGAGAAGAGGTAAGGGCCTTGCCTATGTGGTTGAAGGTTTTGAGCTGGCCTATTCTCTGAGTATGTTCTGTGGCGCAGATATCCTGTGTTTTATTATTTTCTGTTTGTGAGCCTATATTTTTTTTATTTGATTCGTTCACTACTTAAGAATACCTCAGAGTTGTATTTATTGTCCAGCCTTAATAGTAACTCCATAGTAAGCCCTTTATCTGGTAACAACTGAATCTTAAAGGTTATTTTATTGGAGTTTGGTCTTAATTTAGATCCCAGGTGATATTGTTCCAAATTGATAGTATTACAACCATTTTTATCGGAGAATAGTTGTGAAAACTTTAGAGTTTTATTAAGCCGTTAAAACACCAGACTCCTGTCTGGTGATGGATAGGCAGTCCATGCGATATGGCAATAGTGCTGTTAATGTTATATAAGAGTACTCATGAGATTTCGAAAGAGTACACATGCTGTCTACAAGACTGAGTATCATATCGTATGGACTCCTCGATATCGTAAGAAGTTATTTGTAGATGGCGTAAAGCAGTACGCAGAAGGTATACTGTAGCATCTTGATGGTTTGGAAGAAGATATCGAGGTGATAAAGGTTAATGTACAGAGCGACCATGTTCATATGGTGATGGTAATACCTCCGAGAGTTTCAGTTGCGAGGGTTGTGCAATTTATGAAGTCTCGAACTGCGAAGATATTGAAGGATAAATTTCCATATATGGGCCGTGAGATATGGGGGCGAACTGGGATCTGGTCACGAGGATATTGTGTTTCAACGGTTGGTCTAAATGAGAAGCAAATTTTAGCATATGTTGAGCATCAAGAGAAAGAAGACAAGGGGCAACTGGAACTCGAATTAAAGTAGCTAATTTAGATACCGCCGACTCCTGTCGGCGGAGGTTCATTGTTCAAATATCTTGACTTTTTTTTCCAAAATAGCTAGGATTACAGGTAATTCATCCATAGGGGTGGGGTTCTAGAGAATAGCAGTACTAATTTAAGACGAGGAGGTGTCTATAGCAAAATAAAATAAGGAGTATCAGTACTGTTTGTTTGACGGTTTATACCCCAGGCGGAGAGCGTGTATTTAGAGGAATCCCAGTAGTTGGTACCGGCTTAGCCGGAACTGTAACCAGGATACGTAGCAGGCACCCGGAGTAGTAAGTTGAAAGAAGTACTAAATTTTTTAAAGACTTTTATAGTTGTAAAGATATCCGGCTTCTATACTGAGGCACTGACGCATATGCGTGGTGTAATAGTAGGTTTGTCGGTTTTTTTCATTTCGGGTTCTGTTTTGTCTCAAGGTGCCGCATTAATACCATCTATACCAAAGGTAAGCTTGGATTCCTTACACGACTACACGTATACTACCCATTTTGCACGCCAGTCTTCTCAGTGGCTGTGTAAGGCTGTCAGACTGGCGTTTAAGGAGGTCTGCTACTAATGAAGATTATGTTTTGTTACGATGGATCTGAAATTGCCGATAAGGCACTGGCTAAGACGATTAAGTATTTTCAATGTCAGAAGCCGGATATGGTCATCTTGACCGTTGTGGAAGAGCCTCGTGATGCAAGTATGGAAAACGAAGAGATCTTTGAGATTTGGAAGCAGGAGCGTCACAATGATCTGAGAAAGGCCGCTGAGTTTGTGGCTGGACAAGGTCTTGAGGTTGACGCTATTTTGGCCACTGGAGATCCCAGAGAGATGATTCTGGAGGCCGCAGAAAAGAAGGATCCTGAGTTAATAGTTATCGCCAGACGCGGTATAGGAGAGGCTTTGGTGAAAAGGATGGTGCTTGGAAGCGTAAGTGCCTATGTCGTTCGCCACGCACAGCGCCCGGTGATGGTCATGACTCTTAAAAAAGGAGAGGTATTGTAATAAGGCTGGTTCTGTTTTACAGGGACGAGCCTTTTTTCAATCTCTTTCCAAGCTTACAGGAGGCTACACATTCATGAGACTTGGATTATTATTTAAAGTAAGCAATCCTGAGATTAAGGCACTTCACCTTACATGGATTGCGTTTTTTCTAACCTTTTACGTATGGTTCAATATGGCTCCTCTTGCCTCAACCATGATTCGCGAGGTTTCATGGTTGACAAGTAAGGAACTGAAGGTCTTTGCCATATGTAACGTTGCGCTGACGATTCCGGCTAGACTAGTCGTCGGAATGCTGCTCGATAAATACGGGCCGCGTAGAGTCTTTTCGGTTCTTATGGTTGTTATGGCCATACCGACCTTTGCCTTTGCATTTGGTAACAGCTTCACCCAGCTTCTCGTTTCAAGGCTGATACTTAGCTCGGTTGGTGCTGGTTTTGTTGTTGGTATTCATATGACAGCACTCTGGTTTAAACCGAAAGATATTGGTTTTGCAGAGGGTTTCTATGCTGGTTGGGGTAACTTTGGTTCGGCTGCCGCCGCTATCACCATCCCGAGTATTGCACTCTCGGTCTTTGGTGGCGCAAACGGCTGGCGTTACTCGATTGCCTTCAGTGGTATATTAATGATGATCTACGGTTTCTTCTACTGGTTCGCTATTACGGATGGGCCAAAGGGGACGATGCTTCACAAGCCAAAGAAGGTCTCGGCCATGGAGGTCAGTACCTACGCGGATATGATAAAGCTTGCAATCTTTACCGTTCCTTGCGTTGGTATTCTTTCTATCCTCGTCTGGAAGCTTGGCAATCTTGGCTTCCTTAGTAATACAGGCCAGCTTATCTGCTATGCGGTTATCGTAATAGTCGTTATTTACCAGATAATTCAGGTCTTTCTTGTTAACCTTCCGATCCTTAGAGCAGGTGTGCCTGACGATGATAAGTATAACTTTAATCAGGTGGCAGCACTTAATACGACCTACTTCTGTAACTTTGGTGCAGAGCTTGCGGTCGTCTCTATGCTTCCGTCGTTTTTTGAGGGTACATTTAATCTTACTCCGGCGGCGGCTGGTATGATAGCCGCGTCATTTGCCTTTGTTAACCTCTTTGCCAGGCCGCTCGGAGGAGTTCTCTCCGATACGCTAAAGGGCAGAAAGCGTATCATGCTTATCTATATGGCTGGTATAACGCTTGGCTTCTTCGGTATGAGCTTTATTACCGGAAGCTGGCCTATAGCGTTGGCTACAGCGCTTACGGTTTTTGTTTCGCTCTTTGTCCAGGGAGCCGAGGGAGCTACCTTCGCCATCATTCCGATGATCAAGAGGCGTATTACCGGTCAGATCTCCGGAATGGCCGGATCATACGGTAATGTCGGAGCCGTCTTTTACCTGACGCTTCTGACTATGGTGCCAGCAAGTCAGTTCTTCTTATATATTGCCATCGGTGCTGCCTTTAGTTTCTTCTTCTGTTTGATCTTCCTCAAAGAGCCTCAGGGTGCCTTTGGTGATGAGTATCATATGTCAAGTGTTGATAAGAAGTTGATGGAGGAAGGCGGCGGTAGCATGGGTCATTAATCGACCAAGCCACGAAGGGTAGCCTGATGGTTACTCTAGCCAGTTTTAAAGTCAATAACCAAAGCCCGCCCCCTTTAAGGGGGCGGGCTTTTTTTCTACCTGCGGTAGGGCAAACTACCTGCGGTAGGGCAAACTCACTGCGGTAGGGCAAACTCACTGCGTGAGGGCAAAGTTCAATAGGAAGTTCCGTGCCGTGCATAGTGAGAAATCATATTGATGAATTTGCTGTACGCAGTACTTGCCGTGCGGCGAGCACTCACTGCGGTAGGGCAAACTCACTGCGTGAGGGCAAAGTTCAATAGGAAGTTCCGTGCCGTGCATAGTGAGAAATCATATTGATGAATTTGCTGTACGCAGTACTTTGCTGTACGCAGTACTTGTCGGGGCGGGTTTCTGGGTAACTGGGTTTTGCAGGGCGGCTCTTCGTTATTCGGCTACTCTACGATACGGCCTACCCTGACTCGCTACGCTCAGATATCTGCCCCGCCATACCGTCACCCTCCCGAATGACCTGCCCGAGCCATGCATGCACCCAGATATTTATAGATTTTTTCAGGGCAAGATTTTTTTCATTTAATTCTACCTTTCATATCTATTGGTGTTTGCGGCGAAGCCGCTATGCCCCACCGCAGGTGGTGAGTTTCTGGTAGGCCTCTTGCAGTGAGCGTGTAACAGGGCCGACCTTGCCGTTGCCTATATTTTTAGAATCTACCTTTACAAGCGGCACAATGCCTGAGACCGAGCCCGTGACAAAGGCCTCGTCAGCACCGAAGAGGGCGCGTTCTGTGACTGTGGCTTCTTTTATATCTTTAGCCAAGCCGATGACCGCGCCTCTTGTTACGCCCGGTAAGATTCCCGCAAGCGGCGGGGTGATTATGCGTCTGTCTTTTACTATAAAGATATTCGATGCAGTGCCTTCAAGGACGCGACCTCTTTGGTCTATAAATATCCCCTCAAAGGCTCTCTGCTTTGCTGCATGGGCTCTGCCTAGGATCGACGGCAGGTAGTTAAGGTTTTTTATATGGGCCGATGATGGCTCACGCAGGGCGAACTCGGGGGGGCGCAGAGTGACGGCGGTTATGCCGTGCTTGAGGCGTCTTTCCAAAGCCTCGGTATCGATCACCTCGGTCGTTATTATTACGGTCGGTTTAGAGCTGGGTTTGCTGCCAAAGGCAAGTTCTCCGGCGGTTATCATTATCTTCAGGCGGATTGAACCTGTAAGGTTCTTGTTGGTAGTAAGGAGTTTGCTGATAGCCAGAGCCAGTTCTTTCTTTGTCGGCGTTTTGATGCCGAGTTCCTTTGCGCCTTTTTTTAGCCTTGCTATGTGTTCTTTGAAACACTCGGCTCGACCGTCAACGATCTTCATCGTCTCAAAGAGGCCGTAGCCGTAACTCAGTCCGCTATCAAAGACAGAGACGCTGGCCTTGGCTCTTGCGACAAGCTTGTCGTTTATCGAGACCTTAGCTGACATTTATCTTTATTTTTTGACCAGTCAGAATATTTAAAAAGTCTTCTGCCTTTAGAAGTGTTTCTTGATATTCTTCTGCCGGTATAGAGTCGGCGACGATGCCACCGCCAACGCTTAGGGTGAGGACCTCGTTGCGGTAGACGGCAGTCCTTATTGCCATTGCTATATCCATATCGCCGTTAGTATCTATCCAGCCGAGCCCTCCTGTGTAGATGTCTCGGTCGTAGTCTTCCAGCTCATCGATAACTTCCATGGCACGTATCTTTGGCGCACCTGTTATAGAGCCGCCTGGAAAGCAGGCACGCAGGGCGGTTAGTGGGGATATATCATTCCTGAGCTCGCCTTCTACGGTAGATACCATCTGGTGCAGTGTAGGATAGCTCTCAATGCGCTGGAAGTTGCTAACGCGCACCGAGCCCGGCTTAGAGACGCGTCCGATATCGCTCCTTTCAAGGTCTACGATCATCAGGTGCTCGGCGCGTTCTTTTATGCTTTGTCTCAGTTCTTTAATCTTGCGTAGATCGGCCTTTTGTGTGATCCCTCTGGGGCGAGTACCTTTTATCGGCTCGGTTTCGATGGTCGAGCCGCTGACGCGAAGAAGGCGTTCGGGCGTGTTGGATATTATCTGAAAGTCGCCGCAGTTCATAAAGGACGCAAAGCGGCCTGCCCCTGAGTCCAGCAGAGCCAGATATATGGCAAAAGGGTCTTCTTTGGTCGTAAGTTGCAAGCGTTGCGAGATATTTATCTGATAGATATCTCCCTTTGATATATATGCCAGAGCCTTACCAAGGGTCGCCATGTATTCTTGTCTGGTTATATTTGATACGTAGGATGGACGGCTCTTACCTGTAAAAATAGAGAGTTTCGGTCTGGCAAAGGTGTCTGTCTTTGAGAGTTTTTCAGTGATCTCTTTGAATATGCCTTCTGTTTTATCATCACCGCTCCAGACTATATGCCCTTCTTCTTTTTGATGGTCGTAGACGTATATAGGATCATATAGTCCTACCATTGAAAGAGGGGTAAGGTTTTCTTTGGAGATATGATCACCTGCTGACCCTGTTTTGCCATTACTTACTTGGCATTCTTTTGCCTTATCTTCCAGGAGGTCTTTCAGGCCGTAAGCAAAATAGCCTACGCCGCCACCTGCGAAAGGAAATGGGGCGCACGCGCCTTTTTTAATCCCTTTTAATACTTCTTGCAGTGCAATGAACGGGTCTTTGTGATCTGTCGCTTTACCGTCTATAAAGGTCTGGCCATCGGCACTGGTCTCTATCTTTTTATAAGGCCCTGCACCGACGTAGGAGTAACGCCGTTTAAGATCCCCTTCGCCGCCGGAGAGTATAAAAGGTCGATCCATATCGCGTAGCCTCAGGAAGGCATCGATGGGTAGCGTATTTGTTGGCTTGATAATCATACCCTAAAGGGTATAGCGTTTTTAGCTATTGGTCAAGCTCGCTGCGGAAGTGGAGCCCTATTCGCTCCTGCGGAGGGCATAGCGGCTTCGCCGCAAAAAAACAAAACCTTATTAATGAATATGCCGTGCGGCGAGCACCTCTTTGTTGGTTCAAGTTTGTAACTGGAACCATTTATTCTGTCAGCTCTTGCAAATTTCAATAAGTTATCATTACAGATTATTCTTATGGCGAGCCAAGGTGTTATGTTTTTTGTTTTTGCTTTAATTGAACCCTGCCTTGTAGTACCTTGTAAATATGAAGTCGAAGAAAACAAGTAGTGCCAGACGGCATACAAGAGAGTTGAAGGTAGGGGATGTTCTTATCGGTGCAGGTGCGCCGATAAGCGTGCAATCAATGACGAGCACTAGGACGACAGATATCGGCGCAACGCTTGCGCAGATTCGTGCGCTCGCTGAGGCCGGTTGCGAGATTGTCCGCGTAGCCGTGCCGGACGAGGCCGCGGCAAAGTGCCTACCTGAAATACTTGCGGGCTCTCCCATCCCTGTTATAGCTGATATTCACTTTGATCATAGGCTTGCGCTTATGGCCTTAGATGCCGGTGTAGACGGCCTGCGACTGAACCCGGGTAATATCGGGAGTGAAGAGCGCGTACGCGAGGTTGTCGGGGCCGCTAAAGGGCGCGGCGTCTCTATCAGGATTGGCGTCAACGCAGGCTCGCTTGAAAAAGACATAATGGCAGAGATAGAACACACCGACCCTGACGGCCTGCCAAAGGCAATGGTCAAGAGCGCGATGCGTCATATTAGAATACTGGAGGCGATGGAGTTCTTCGATATAAAGGTCTCGCTCAAGGCATCGAGCATCTGGCCGACGGTCAAGGCATACAGGTTGCTTGCAAAAGAGGTAGACTATCCCTTTCATATCGGAATAACCGAGGCCGGAACAAAGTTTGGCGGTACGGTAAAGTCCTCGGTCGGTATTGGGATGCTGCTCGCCGAAGGCCTTGGCGATACGCTACGAGTATCGCTCTCGGGCGACCCAGTTGAAGAGGTCAGGGTTGGCTGGGAAATTTTAAAGTCACTTAACTTAAGACAGCGGGGTGTGAGCGTTGTTGCATGTCCTACCTGTGGACGTATTAAGATAGATGCTGCGGCACTTGCCTTGCAGATAGAACAGCGTCTGGGTGGTATAACCGAGCCGGTAACGGTCGCGGTAATGGGATGCGTTGTAAACGGCCCCGGAGAGGCCACAGAGGCCGACGTAGGCATCACAGGGGGCGACGGTGTGGCCCTCTTGTACGTCGGCGGGGTGGTGGTCAGGAAGGTCCCTGAAGATGAACTGGCCGATGTTGTTGAGCAGGAGGTCATGAAGGTGGTTGAGAAGAGGCGTGCCACCTGTTAGAGGTTAAAGGCGAGATTGCTTCGTTGCATTGCTCCTCGCAATGACAATAGCCTTATATTTGTTAGTGCCCCGAAGGGGCTTTAGCCCTTACGCGGTAAGCCCCTCTCTCCCTCTTTTGTAGGTTTGAGTTTGCTGCTTGAACCCTTCATAGTCATCGCGAGCGCAGGGACGCAGTCCCGTAGCGAAGCGATATATCCCTTGAAGATCTAAAGTAAGGACGAGATTGCTTCGGCTTACTTCGTAAGCTTCGCAATGACAACAACCTTCATCAGTTCTCCTTCACCGCTTTAAATTCCCTTGAGAGTTTTTGTGCCTCTGCTATCTGTGCGGGGGGCATGATTTCTTCAAGGTCGTTAAGAAGCTTCCTTGTTTCTTTCATGTCCTGATTTGCATTTGCAATATTAAGCCACATGTAGGCCAGGACATAATCTTTTGGCACCCCATCGCCAAGCATATAAGCTGCCCCGAGACGTCCTTGAGCATCTGCGTGTCCTTGGTTAGCGGCATTTTTATACCAATTGATAGCTTCTTCGTAATCTTTTGTCACCCCGTAGCCTTGAGCATACATAAAGCCTAGATTGTTTTGAGCATCTGCTAGTTCTTGTTCAGCTGCTTTCCTATACCACTTGGCAGCCTCTGCGTAATCTTGTGGTACGCCGTTGCCTTCATCATACATAATACCTAGATTGAATTGTGCGTCTGCGTGTCCTTGGTTAGCGGCATTTTTATACCAATTGATAGCTTCTTCGTAATCTTTTGTCACCCCGTAGCCTTGAGCATACATAAAGCCTAGATTGTTTTGAGCATCTGCTAGTTCTTGTTCAGCTGCTTTTTTAAACCATTTATAAGCCACTGCGTAATCTTTTGGCATCCCATAGCCGTTAGCATACATAATACCTAGATTGTATTGTGCGTCTGCGTGTCCTTGGTTAGCGGCATTTTTATACCAATTGATAGCTTCTTCGTAATCTTTTGTCACCCCGTAGCCTTGAGCATACATAAGACCTAGATTGTTTTGTGCGGTTGCGGCTCCTTGCTCTGCGGCTTTCCTAAACCACTTGATAGCCTCTGCGTAATCTTGTGGTACGCCGTTGCCTTCATCATACATAACACCTAGATTGTATTGTGCGTCTGCGTCTCCTTGCTCTGCGGCTTTCCTAAACCACTTGATAGCCTCTGCGTAATCTTTTGGCACCCCATCGCCTTTAGCATACATAACACCTAGATTGTATTGTGCGCTTGCGTATCCTTGTTCTGCTGCTTTCCTATACCACTTGGCAGCCTCTGCGTAATCTTGTGGTACGCCGTTGCCTTCATCATACATAACACCTAGATTGTTTTGTGCGCTTGCGTATCCTTGTTCTGCAAGTGGTCTGAATTCTTTTAAGGCAGTTGCATAGTCACCCTTTTTATATGCATTTATACCTTCTTTAAACCCTGCAAAGGCAGGGGAGGTCATCAGAAGAAGCAGGGAAAAAATCAAAATGAGTTTTTTCATGGTCAAGGTTCCTATTTTGGATTGAAGGGAATTTTTTTCAGCTTGGAGGGCATTATACTTTTACTTTAATGAACAGTCAATCTCTTAGGTGTGAGACCTAATTTCCCCCTCCCTTGATGGGAGGGAATTAAGGGGAGGGTGAGAAACAAAGACGAGATTGCTTCGTCGCATTGAAACCCCTTCGCGATGCTAGGGGTTACGGTTTCTCGCAATGACAAGTTGGTGGGTTCGTCCCACCATACAAAAATACCTGTAGTTGTCATGCTGACCGTTTTTGGCGGCTCATAGATTTATTTCAGCATCTGTAGTGTTTTTACTTAAGTTAAAGGCAGATCCTGAATCAAGTTCAGGATGACAAACTGGTTATCAGTACAAGAAAAAACAACACTACCTGTCATTGCGAGGAGCGTAGCGACAAAGCAATCTCATCCTGCCTATTGCTGGTTCAGGTTGTAAACCTGAACCAACGTTCAGAATTACATTAATACATTTAGCCGTGCGGCGAGCACCGGTTGCACCGGAGGTAAAGTTCGTTGGGAAGTCAGATGCTGCGCGTAGTAAAGAATCACATTAATATATTTAGCCGTGCGGCGAGCACCGGTTGCACCGGAGGCAAAGTTCGTTAGGAAGTCAGATGCTACGCATAGTAAAGAATTACATTAATACATTTAACCGTTAAGGCATAGCAGGTTGCGCCGGAGTATCAAACGGGCCTACAGTTCTCCAGATTGATTTTTTCTTCTTTACTAGAAACCTCCTTGAGAGGTCTTCTGCCTCGGTTATCTGTTCTGCCGTCATTGCTTTTTTAAGTCCTTTGATTATCTCTGATACTTCTGTGCTTTCTTCTTTCGCATTGGCGATGCTTAGCCATGTATAGGCCATGACAAAATCTTTTTCAACACCGTAGCCGATGGCAAAGGCCGCACCGAGCCCTCTCTGCGCACCGGTGTGCCCCTGATGTGCTCCTTTCCTGTACCACCTGGCGGCCTTTGCGTAGTCTTTCTTTGTCCCGTGGCCTTTCTGGAACATCATCCCCAGATAGAACTGCGCCTCAGCGACCCCTTGCTTTGCTGCTTTGTTAAACCATCTGAATGCCTCTGCATAATTCTTTGGTGTTTTTGTGCCTTTAAAGTAGATAAAGCCAAGTTCGTTCTGTGCCGCCGAGTACCCCTGCGTTGCTGCCGCTTCATACCAGCTTATAGCCTTTGTATAGTCCTGTTTTATTCCAAGGCCGTTGTCATACATATAACCAAGGCTATACTGTGCCTCGGTAAGGCCGAGCCTGGCGGCCTTGTTATACCAGCTAAAGGCCTCTGCGTAGTTCTTCTGTACTCCGTAGCCGTTGAAGTACATATCGCCTATGGCGTACTGCGCTATGGGAGAGCCAAGCCTGGCGGCAGGTTGAAATTCTCTTAAAGCCGTAGGGTAGTCTTCCTTAAGGTAGGCATCTGCCCCTTCTTTAACGCCTGCGAGGGCAGGGGAGGTAGATAGAAGGAGCACTGTAACGAGCCCTAGATAGAGAGCGAAAATCGCAATGTTTTTTTTCATGGTCAAGACCTTTGTTATGAGTGGCAGACTCTTAATGGTTGCCAGCTTAAGGATATTATACTTTTACTTTAATGCACAGTCAATTAACTTCCTGATGACTTAGCCCTCACGTAGTGAGTTGGTGCATACGGAATATTTTCAATTTTACTCCATTACATAATAAGTCTTCGCAACGAAGTCGCTTTGCTCTCACGCAGTGGAGAGTATAACCGTAGGCTCGATTGATTCGCATCTGCACTCAGAGGTGCAGTTGATAACAGCGATGGTCGAGCTTGATGATGGCAAGGTAAAGGTCGACCTGCATGAGATCGCAGTCGGTGATTATGCCGTGCCGCTATCCGGTCATTACTTTCAGGTTATGGAGGGCAAGCCCGGCAGTGCCAGAGTCGTTGCTTGTTCGGCCTCGCTTGAGTACGTCGATGCGAGGCTACCATTTGATGAACTGCACTTTGAGGGTCTCTATAAAACAATCGACGGCCCAGCTAAAAAACCTCTCAGGCTTGGTCAGCAGAGTTTTATCGTTGATGGCCAAGTCATTACCATTCTGGCATCCGAGTCTTTGAAGGATACGCAGGTGCTGCTTGCCTCTTATAAGAATACGCTGTTCTTGATATTGCCGGCGGTCTTTTTTATCTCTGCTGTAGTTGTGTTTTTTCTTGCGCGTTTTTCCCTCTCGTCTTTAAATCTTTTTACCGCAAAGGTCGGTGCGATCACAGAGCAGAACCTTGGCGACCGTCTGGATGAAAAAGGCCTGCCCTCTGAGTTGCGCCCTCTAGCAGAGAACTTCAATGCGATGCTCTCGCGTCTGGAAGAATCCTTTGAGACGCAACGCAGGTTTTTGTCCGACGCTTCGCATCAGCTGCGCACACCGGTAGCCGTTATAAAAGGGTACTGCGACGTAACGCTTGGCAGCGTGCGAGATGGTAAGGAGTATCGCAAGTCACTTGAAAAAATAAATGACGCTGCAGTAAGGATGACCGCGATCATTGAGCGTATCCTTGAGAGCTCAAGGGCCGAGGCACGGCATGACTTTAAAGAGCTCTACCTTATGGCGGTCGTCTCTGATGCCGTGCGACTCTTGCAGGCAAAGGCTGCGGAGCGCGGCGTGATGATCTCTGTAAAAGGAGATAGTCTGGTGGTCAGCGGTGATCGTGTTCGTCTGATCGAGGCCGTAAGTAACTTAGTTGATAACGCGCTAAAATATAATCACCAAGGAGGCGAGGTCTTGATTGAAGTTGTCGCTGTCAGTGACTATGCAGTCGTGACAATAGACGATACGGGAGTGGGGATTGTGGAGAGTGCGCGTGAGAGAATCTTTGAGCGTTTCTATCGCAGCGACGAGACCAGTGCCGAGGTTGCTGGTAGCGGTCTTGCCCTCTCGATTGTGCAGGCAATTGTAGCTGCGCACGGCGGTTCGGTAGAGGCCGGGGTTAGCCCTTTCGGCGGCAGCCGTTTCAGGTTTTGTATTCCTCTGAAATAATTTTTTGTTTTTAGGTAAGGTTTTTTGTGGTGTGATTGTTTGGTGGCCTTTAGTTTCTGATCTAAAACTCTGACGCAAAAGAGAAGAGTTTTTTATTCAGGTTTTGAATCCTTCGTATTCCTTCCCCTCTTTTTTTATTTTCCGTTTTTCAAAACTCGCGACTAGTTAAAGGGCGAGCCGCCTAAAGGGCGAGCCGTCGCTGATTTGCTTTGTAACTATTATAGCGTTAGTCTTGCTTGTGGCGTTGTTTAGAAGCCGCATTGTCTGTGGTGTTGCCAGCACTTTTATTGATGCAAATTACTTACTGCTTAAAGATCTATTGTGCTTTGTCATTTAGTGCGTTTGTGGTAGTATAGCCGGGTATTAGAGATTGTCTAGTGCACTACTTGGAATAAACCTAGCTAGCTATTGCGGCAATATAAAGGGCTGTAGGGTCTTTTATTCGAAAGTCAAGGAAAAAACGCATTAAAAACGGCTAAATTATGGTGCTAAAAGGTACACTTTTACCGCACTCTTTTAATTCTTGTAAATATATTAAAAATACCTTAAAAAAAAATAAGTTTTTGTCTTGACATGGTCGCTACAGAAGGCATATAATCCACCAAAAGCTGTAGAAAGGGACTAGTTATCTGTATTTCTAAAACAAGGTTGAAGCTGCTCGGCACAGTTGTGTCTATGGGTGGCTTTGACCGTATAATTAAAAGGAAGGAGGTATACATGGAGCTAAGTAAAGGTCTCTCCAAGAGGTTGCAAGTCTGTCTAGTCGCGATTATAACAATCATCATGGTTGTTGTTTTCATGCCTGTACAGTCTGACGCAGCTGAAGTGGCCGGCTCGGGCAACTATAAGGCCGGCGAAAACATCTTTACCGGAAGGACGCGGCTGGCAAATGGCGGCACGCCCTGCATTTCCTGTCATACGGCAGGAGCTAAGATAGGTGCCCTCAGCGGCGGCTCTCTTGGTCCCAACCTAACAAAGGTCTGGGAGACTAAGTTTTTCCTCGTAGATCCTAACTGGATTAACAGTAGCGGTAGTCCGGTGATGGGTCCCATCTTTACAAACAGAAACATCCTACCGGAAGAAGTAGAGCATCTGAAGGCTTTCTTCAGTGTTGTGGCACAAGAGAACGTCACTCCTGCTTCAACCAAGAAAGGGCCTTTTGTAGCTGGCGGAATCATAGGCACCATCGTTATGCTAGTAATATTCAGCATAGTATGGGGCGGTCGCTTCAGAAGCAGAAACGGAGGAACAGTCCATGAGGACCTCTGGAGAAACTACGGTGGAAAAGGAGGAAAAAGATAAATGGCTACGTGGATCCAAGATATAGTTAACCCTGCCAAAAGAGGCTGGGAAGAGTTTTACCGCAATCGTTGGCAGTACGACAAGACAGTGAGAAGTACACATGGAAACAACTGCACAGGCGGTTGTAGTTGGATGGTATATGTAAAGGACGGAATTATCACATGGGAGCTTCAGGCCATTGATTATCCTCTCTTGAACGCATCATTACCACCGTATGAGCCTAGGGGATGTCAGAGGGGCATATCAGCTTCTTGGTACGTATACAGTCCTGTTAGGATTAAGTACCCATATCTGCGTAGCTCCTTAATGGATGCGTGGAAGGCAGCAAGGGCCAGTCACTCCGACCCTGTCGACGCATGGGAGAGCATCGTTACAAACGAAGAACTTCACAAGAAAATTAAGTGGTCAAGAGGTAAGGGCGGATTCCGTAGGTTTGATTGGGACACCGCAGCAGAGATCATTGCCTCAGCACATATCTATGTTATTAAGAAGTATGGCCCGGACAGGAACATGGCCTTCTCGGTTATTCCTGCAATGAGTCAGATCAGTTACGCCTCAGGAGCAAGGTATCATCAGCTCATCGGTGGTGTATCACTGAGTTTCTACGATTATTACACAGACCTTCCGCCATCCTCCCCTGAGATCTGGGGTGAGCAGACCGACGTTGGTGAGAGTGCTGACTGGTACATGGCCGGCTACGTTGTTATCCTCGGTGCTACACCGAACAGAACAAGAACACCGGACTGTCACTTTGTCAGTGAGCTCAGACATGGCGGAGCAAAGCTCGTTGTTATGGCTCCTGATTATTCAGAGGTTACCAAGTACGCTGACCTTTGGGTTCCTGTAAAGACTGGTTCTGATGGTGCTTTCTGGATGGCTGTTAACCACGTTATCCTTAAAGAGTTCTACATCGACAGGCAGGTCCCTTACTTTGTTGAGTATCAGAAGGCCTATACGGATCTACCTCTTCTCGTTAAGTTTATTACGGGTAAGAATGGTCTTGAGCAGGGTCGCCTTCTTAAGGCATGTGATCTCGCAGAGTATGATGACGGTGACAACCCGGAGTGGAAGTTTGCTGAGTGGGATGCAAAAGCCAATAAAGCCAGGATCACATACGGCGGAATGGGCTTTAGATATCCTAAGAACCACGAGAACCATGGCAAATGGAACACACTGAACAAAGACGGTAAGACAGGTGAGGCATTTGATCCTGAACTTTCAGTCTATGATATAAAGGATGACACTGTAGAGTGTAACTTCTACGAGCTCGACACGGGTGAGGTCTACAAGAGACACGTGCCGGTCAAGTACGTAGAGACAAAGACTCAGGGCCGTATTCCGGTTACAACCCTCTTTGACCTTCAGTTGGCTCATTGTGGTGTTGGCAGGCCGGGACTTGCTGGCGACTACGCAAAGAACTATGATGATGACAAGGCATTCTCACCTGCATGGCAGGAGAAGTACACGGGAATCGGTCGTGACACCATCATACAGGTTGGACGCGAGTGGGCAGCAAACGCCGAGGTAACAAAGGGTCGTTCCATGATCATAGTTGGTGCAAGTATCAACCATTGGTATCATGCCGACCTTATCTACAGGGCCTTTACCGGAGCACTTATGCTTTGTGGTTGTATCGGACGTAACGGTGGTGGTATGAACCATTACGTTGGTCAGGAAAAGCTTGCTGCATTTGATTCTTGGGGAATGATCGCCCATGCTGTTGACTGGGTAGCACCTCCAAGGTTCCAGAATACTCCTAGTTACTGGTATATCCATACCCAGCAGTGGAAGTATGATGGCGCAATTGCTGATTACTGTAAGGTTCCTGATGCAGATGCACTCGACTATAAGCATACAGCGGACTTTAACGTGCGTGCCGTAAGGACAGGCGCACTTCCTTGGTATCCGCAGTTTAACCAGAACAACTTTGCTCTCTATGACGAGGCAGTAAGGGCTGGTGCTAAGAACGATGCCGAGGTAGTAGACTACGTAGCAAAAGGTATCAACGATGGTAAGGTTAACTTCGCTATCGACGATCCTGATGCACCTGAGAACTGGCCGAGGAACCTCTTTATATGGAGGGCCAACGCTCTAGGTTCTAGTGCTCGTGGTCAGGAGTACTTCTTCAAGTTCCTACTTGGTACACATAACAATGTTGGTGCTGATGAGGTCGCACAGCCACACCTTAAGGAGATCAAATTCAGACAGTCTCCTCTTGGTAAGCTTGACTTCCTCGTTGACCTCAACATGCGTATGAACACCACGCCTACTTACTGCGACATGGTGCTTCCTACTGCTCATTGGTACGAGAAGGAAGATATCAATACAACAGACCTTCATTCATACATCCACCCGATGGGCGCTGCAATCGCACCTAGTTGGGAGGCAAAGAGTGACTGGAATGCATTTAAATTCATCTCAGAGAAGTTCTCAGAGATAGCCAAGAAGCACTTCCCTAAGCCAATGAAAGAGATTATGGCATTCCCGCTTATGCATGATAGCCCGGGTGAGATCGCTCAGCCGTGTCTTGATGATAAGGTCGAGGATTGGAAGGTTGACGGTGGAACATTCGTCCCAGGTAAGTCTGGTCCTAACCTTAAGGTTGTTACCAGAGATTACGCCAACATCGACAAGATGTGGAGGTCCTTGGGCCCTGGTATGCAGAAACACTACGGACAGCACGGTGTTAACATTGATGGTGGCCCTCTCTATGACGAGTGGATCAACAGAAAGCACACCGTAACTGAGGAGTGGGGCGGTAAAAAGTACATATCTCTTGCAGAAGCAAGGTATGTTGCTGATATCATCATGAACTTCTCAGGTGTTTGTAACGGAGAAGTCGTTTACAGGCAGTGGAAAGAAGAAGAGCATCACACCGGTCTCCACGGAGCACAGTTTGCAGAAGCCAAGGAAACAGTCAGAGAGATACTCGGAAGGGAAGAGGCCGACAAGATACCTCTCCATTCTACTGACGGCATCCATGACGGCCTCGCAGATGAACTCGGCGGACCTAACAGGAACGTACGTATGACCTACCATGACATCCTTGCACAGCCTAGGCGTACTCTAACCAGCCCAGTCTGGACAGGTGACTCAAGGTCAGGACGTTCATACAGTGCTTACACAATTCAGATCGACTACAGGGTTCCTTGGAGAACGCTGACCGGAAGGCAGCACTACTACATGGATCATCCAATGTTCCTCCAGTTTGGTGAGGGGCTTATGACTCATAAGTATAAGCTTGATCCAAACAAGATGAACGAGATAGATAAGAGTGATAGAACAGACGCAATTGTCTGTAATTACATTACACCGCATGGTAAGTGGGCGATTCACTCCACTCACTATGATAACTTGAGGATGCTTACTCTTTCAAGGGGTGGTAACGTGCTCTGGCTCAACGATGGTGATTCAGAGAGCGCAGGCATCAAGGACAACGACTGGGTCGAGGCCTACAATGACAACGGTATCTTCGTATGCCGTGCCATCGTAAGTGCCAGAATCCCGACCGGTGTTGCATTTGCATACCATTCAATGGAGAGGACAGTAAACGTACCTAAGACTCAGCAGAGAAACATCATAAGGAGTGGTTTCCATAACAGCCTTACAAGACAGAGACTTAAGCCGCCTCTTATGGCCGGTGGGTACGGACAGTTCTCATATTGCTTCAATGGATGGGGACCGATCCCAATCATCAGGGACACAACCGTCCTTGTGAGAAAACTCAAGAATCAGGAGGTGAGCTGGTAAGATGGATGTTAGAGCCCAACTATCAATGTCATTCAGCCTTGATAAGTGCATAGGTTGTCATACGTGTAGTGTCTCCTGTAAGAACGTATGGACAACGCGCCAAGGTGCGGAGTATATGTGGTGGAACAACGTGGAGACCAAACCTGGCTGCGGTTACCCGCTTGCGTGGGAAGACCAGGACAGGTATAAGGGCGGATGGGAGCTTACGTCTTCCGGAAGCCTTAGACTGAAACTCTTGAAGGGCCCTGGAAAGTTGAGGACGCTGGCGAATATTTTCTTCCAGCCGAATCTCCCGACCATAGATGATTACTATGAGCCTTTCACATTTGACTATGACAATCTCTTCAATGCCCCGGCCGGAGATGATCAGCCGACGGCAAGACCGAAGTCTCTCCTCACAGGTGAGTTTATGGACAAGATCGTCCTTGGACCTAACTGGGATGATGACTTCGGAGGGTCACCGCTTTATGCTACCAACGACCCGAACCTGAAGGGACTCAGTGATTCACAGAAGTTGTGTCTCACGCAGTTTCATAAGCTCTTTTACTTCTACTTCCCGAGGATCTGTAACCATTGTGGTAACCCGGGTTGTGTAGCATCGTGTCCATCAGGTGCTATCTATAAGAGGGGAGAGGACGGTATCGTACTTATCGATCAGGATACATGCAGAGCCTGGAGATTCTGTGTAAGTGCATGCCCGTACAAGAAGCCTTACTTTAACTGGAACAACGGTAAATCCGAGAAGTGTATCTTCTGTTACCCAAGGCTCGAAACTGGTCAGGCCAACGCATGTGCACACGCATGTACAGGTAGGATCAGGTACGTAGGAGTTATACTCTACGATGCCGACAGGATAGAAGAGACAGCCAAGCAGCCTGATGATAGGCTCGTCGAAGCGATGAGGGATCTAATCCTTGATCCTAACGACCCGGCGGTTATCGCGGGTGCAAGGGCAAACGGACTCGAGGACAACTGGATACTAGCAGCTCAGGAGTCTCCACAGTACAACCTTTTTAAGAAGTGGAGAATTGCTCTGCCGCATCATCCAGAGTTCCGTACAGTACCGATGAACTACTACATTCCACCTCTTTCGCCGATTCTTCATCAGGCAAAGGGTGATCAGGGCGGCACATATGACCCTGAGAACATGGAGTTCTTCACCGATGTAGAACTGATGAGGATACCTACAAAGTTCCTCGCCAACATCCTCAGTGCTGGCAACGAGAGCGTCGTAATCGAGGCACTCAAAAAGCAGATGGCAGTAAGGATGTACATCAGGCAGCAGCGTGTTGGAGATCTCGGTGACGCAAAGGTACAGAGTGCACTTAGAGAAGTAGGTCTTAGCGAGCAGGATGCAGTCGATATCAACAGGCTACTCGCTCTCGCAACCTTTAATGAGCGCTTCGTAATTCCTGAGACACATCGTGAGAGCAAGACTACGGTCGATCCTAGAACGATGTACGAGAAGAGAGGCTCCGTCGGATTCGGCGTGAAGAAGAAGGAGTTCCTCGGGAGGAGTTGGTAATAAGTGAGTGACAAGGTGGAAAATAGAATAAACACCTTATTTGCCACATTGCTTAGTTATCCCTGGGATGATGTAGCTGGGGTGACAGCTAGGACTATTGAGGTCCTGGTTGACCACTCCAGTTATCCCCAGGAAGCGATCAATGAGGTTAAAGTCTTCGCTGACGAGATAGAGAAGATCTCACTGGATGATCTGCAAGGTATTTACTCTTATACCTTTGAGATAGCCAGCGGAGAATTTTCTCTGGACATAGGCTACCATCTACATGACGGTTTTAAGAGAGCTAATGCTCTGGTTAGTCTGAAAGAGCTTTACAAATCCAGAGGTTTTCCTTATGCCGAGGTTGCCAAAGGTGAACTTGCAGACAACCTGACAGTGCTTTTAAGGTTTTTTGACTTTACGGAAGAGGAGTCACTCCGCAGTGAGCTACGTGAATCCTTTTTGGTAAAGGGGCTTGAGCAACTTAACAAGAACTTTGATCTCAAGCCAGACACAGAGACACCTTACAGGCATTTACTTAAAGCATTAGGTTTGATGGTAGAGGCTGATCTAAAGAGCGCAGAGCTCTTGGCAGGCCGCGAAAGCTTTAACGCATAAAGGTAATAAGAGCGAATTATAAATTAACTGGCCAAAAGGCTGCAACACTCTATAAGGAGGTCAACTAAAATGAACTGGGACTATATGTTGTTCGGCATTGTGCCGTACATCTTTGTAGCCATAGCGGTTGTCGGTACGATCTGGCGTTATACCACCAACAGGTATACTTGGTCGAGCCTTTCATCCGAGTTCCTTGAGAATAAGGTGCTCTTTTTCGGCTCCTTTCCATGGCACTTTGGAATTATATTGATACTTATTGCGCACATAATCATACTCTTTATCCCTAGCGCACTGCTGGCATGGAATGCTGTACCAGCAAGGCTCTATATACTAGAGGTGGCTGGACTTATCCTTGGTTTCTTAGCTCTCGTAGGTCTGATACTCTTCATCTACAGAAGACTTACAGACAGCAGAGTCAGGGCTCAGACATCGTCCTGGGATGTGCTCGTATTAATAGTACTCTTGATTCAGGTAGTAACAGGCCTTGCAAACGCAATTATGTACAAATGGGGATCAAACTGGATGGCAGGTTCCGCTTCACCTTGGTTCCTCTCACTCTGGACACTTGATCCACAGGTTGACTATATTGCTAACCTTCCGCTTGTTACAAAGATTCATATCTTTAATGCTTTTGTATTCATACTCCTTATACCGTTCACAAGGTTCGTACATTTCTTGGCCTTCTGGAACCCTCTCACATACATGACGAGGCCGTACCAGATCCAGCGTCACTATGACAGAAATGCGAAGACAGAGAACATAAGGCAGTACAAGTAATCATGGCCGGGGGCAGGGAGACCTGCCCCCGGATTCATAAAAATGACTCGCTTATTATAGCGCGTCTGAACTCAGCAGACGTTAATATAACGTTTTTTCGCGGTTTAAGCTCTGCTAGTAGTTGATGTTCGGCTAAGTAAGAGAGTCATACAGGGAAGAACAACAAGGGGGTGGTTACAGACAACGATGACTGAAGTACCTTTTTTTCAAGTTTCTGGTGTATGTGTAACCGCAATAATAAAGTAATATTAATTTTATATTAGCATGAACATGAAATTCTAGTAGAAGCGGAACTACGTAATTAACCATCTAAAGGAGAAATAGAATGTCAGATATTCATGATTGGCGAGTTGAAGACGATTCGTTCTGGAACTCGACCGGTAAGAAGATTGCCAACAGAAACCTCTGGATCTCAATCCCGAGTCTTCTATGTGGCTTTGCTGTCTGGTTGATGTGGGGTATCATCGCTGTTCAGATGATGAACCTCGGATTTCCATTCACTAAACCAGAGATGTTTACACTTGCGGCTATAGCAGGTCTCACTGGTGCAACGCTTAGGATACCAAGTTCCTTTATGATTAGGATCGCTGGTGGACGTAATGTTATCTTCCTTACGACGGCAATGCTTATGATCCCAGCCTTGGGAGCAGGTATTTTTCTTCGTAGTCAGGAAACACCACTTTTTTACTTCCAGGTCTTAGCCTTCCTTTCAGGTATTGGTGGTGGTAACTTTGCAGCTTCCATGAGTAACATCAGCTTCTTCTTCCCGAAGAAAGTTCAGGGTTACTCACTTGGCATGAATGCAGGTCTTGGTAACTTTGGTGTTACCACTATGCAGATACTTATTCCTTTAACAATGACTTTTGCTCTCCTCGGTCCTATCAGTGGAGATCCAATGGTTCTCGTTAATACAAGTGGAACACTCATTGGTAAGATCCCAGCCGGTTCAAATAGTTGGATTACAAGTGCCGGTTTTGTATGGCTCTTCCTACTAATACCGTTGGCATTTGCCGGTTGGTTCGGACTGAACAACTTGAAGGTAGCCTCGGTATCACCTGATGTAGGTGGATTTGCAGGCTCGGCTGGTAAGGTGATATACCTCATGGTATGTGGTTTTATCTGTGCCGCAGTTGGCCTTTACCTCATGCTTCCTCCGCCAATTGGCATTGGACTCCTGAGTAAGTGGATTGTACTGCCGCTGGTTATTGTAAGTACTCTTATCCTTATGAGATACGCAACACCATCTGAGATAAGGACGAGTCTTAAGCGTCAGTTCAAGATCTTTAGCAACAGCCACACATGGATCATGACTGTTATCTATACCATGACATTTGGATCATTCATTGGTTACGCAGCAGCCTTTGCTCTTTGTATCAAGGTTGTCTTTGGTTTCCAACATATCCCAGGTGAAGACGGTATAATGACTCATAACACGCCGAACCCGGCTGGCCCGAGTGCTCTTACTTTTGCTTGGACAGGCCCGTTCATTGGTGCTCTTATCCGCCCAATCGGTGGTTGGATCTCTGATAAGCTCGGTGGCGCACTTGTAACACAGATCTGTGCGGCTGTTATGATCGCTGCGGCACTTGGTGTCTCTGTCTATATGAAGAAGGCCTATGTATCGGCAACACCGCAGGATTATTTTGCACCATTCCTTATCCTCTTCCTTATACTCTTCTGTGCAACAGGAATTGGTAACGGATCGACATTTAGAACCATCGCTCAGGTCTTCGACGAAGAGCAGGCAGGTCCGGTACTTGGCTGGACGTCAGCTGTCGCAGCCTACGGTGCCTTCCTTATGCCTAAGATCTTCGGTGAGCAGATCAAGGCAGCAACACCTGAGTATGCGCTCTACGGATTTGCAGCGTTTTACGTGGTTTGCTTTGTCCTGAACTACCTTGCGTATCTCAGGCCTGGATGTAAGTACAAGAATCCTTAGAATACCTTTTATACTGGGTTTCTTAAGGTTTAGCAATACAGTAGTAATTAATGGTAATGAGGCAACGGGGCAGGTCGATCAGATGATCGACCTGCCTTTAACCTTAAAAAGCAATAGAAATAATTAGAATAAGGGGGAAGAGCTTAACTCTACTCCCTTTTTTATTGTACAGCGCAGCTATTATCTCTACAAGCATTGACATACCTCTTTTTTGATGTGAAATTTGTGGTATTTAATACGATTTGTATCCACATATAACCAAAGAGGGGATTTATGCCAAAGTTTAGTGAGTTTGACAATTTCGGGGTTGAGAAGATGGAGGGGGGCTGAGTATCAGGCCCGTCTTTAGAAGATAGAGCAACAGTGTCTTTGCTCAGGTTGTCCTAGTTTTGTTGTGGAAGATAAGAATCAGTCTTTTTGTTTTCCTGCTAATGGTGCGAGCAATGTTATTAAGGTTGAGAAAGAGTGTCTCTGTTTGACCTGCCCAGTCTATGTAGAAAGTGAATTGAACAGCAATCATTACTGCACCCGTTGTTCACAGTTATGTCAGACTAATAAGGCAATAGGTACGAGCGGGCCTTAATAAGCCCCATAGATATTATAGACTTACTCCTTTATGACTTTTCAGGGGAGTACGACGAGCCAGGGCCCTTTTTTAAACTTGACGATTATCATCCAACAGGGGTTATTTGATTGAGAAGGTACTTTAAAAGGTTTATCCCACAGTTCAGGACCGGCTCTCGAGTCTACAGCGTCGTCTTTACCGTCATTTTATTTTTGGTGGCAACGGCCTCTTATACCCATGCCGGGACAATTAACGTCCCAAAGGACTACAAAACCATTCAGGAGGCCGTTGATTTAGCCGCAGCCGGCGATACGATTCTTGTTGCACCCGGCACTTATATTGAAAACATATACGTAATAAAAAAGATCACTCTACAGTCTGTTCAAGGCTATAAAAACACAATTATAAAGGCAAAACTGCCGTCAGCCTCTGTCATCACTATCGAAGGTGTTGACGGATTTGTATTGTCTGGTTTTACTCTTATTGATTCCAAACATGCAGGGGTGCACCTTAGGCGCGTCACTGGCTCTACTATTACAGAGTGCTACGTTAAAAACAATATGATGGGTATCTATCTTGAATATTCTTCTAAAAATGAAATCTCTAAGAACTATGCCACACAGAATGCCGACGGTATAAACCTCTACTATTCCTATCGCAATAATCTTATAGCCAATGAGTCTTACTCTAACAAAGAGAAAGGGATCGTCCTTTATGCTTCTAACGGTAATACCTTGACCGAGAATCAAGCGACTTCTAACGTCTGGGATGGTATAACTATTTGGAATTCAAAGAAAAATCTATTGCGTTCTAATGTGGCTGTCGGTAATACTTATGCTATCGTAATCAATAACGATGAAAATGAGCTGATAGATAACAGGACAATGCGTAGGCTTTATTACGTCCTACCAATAGTGCTTATATATTTGGCTTTGGTATTATATAATTTAGAAAAGAGACTCTTCAGGTACATCTATAAGGTCAAGCCCAAGGGAGTTGGTCCTCAGAGATGGCAGAAATAATAAATTACTTATTTTTTCAACGGATGGATTATGTCTTACATTAAAATAATATCGATACTCGCCTCAATCGGCTTTGTGATGGCCCTTATGACCTTTATAGGAGGCTTCAGGATGGTTCGGCGTGCCGAACATATGTCCGAGTCGATTATGCATCGTGTTAACGGCTATACGACTATAACTATTTATGTGATCATTGCTTTGATCAGTATCGGCTTTTATTTTGATATGCGCATACTTCCCATATGGATCTTTGGCTTTATTCTGCATTACTTTAAGCTTGTTCTGGTCAAGAAGAAGCTCGCAGTCAGGTATGGCGGCTATATGGGCGGCCTGTTGCTCATAACATGGTTTGTCCTTATCTATACCCATCTACCGAAGTAATAAACCTGAAACAGGACTTTTTTGCTCGGCTTAATGCTAGGCTATACGATAGTCGTGGCCTCGGTTTGATGTTATATATCCGTTGAATTTCATAATTTTATTTGTTATAATTTGATATTACCGTATGACAAAATATTATAAGAGAGGTATCTTCTATGGTCGATAAAATGTTAAGTATAACTTATCAGTGTCAGCATCCGTCTTGCCAGGTCTTTTGTAAGAAGGGCGAATTCGTGATGACTGAGTCTTATTTTAAAGAGCTTACTGATGCAGTGGAAGATGAGGATTGTTTTAAGAGCCCACCACGCGCGTGTAGGATGGGTTTTGCTCAGCAGTATCAGGCTGTAGATGTCAGAGAAGAGACCGAAGCACTAGCAGCTGCCGCTAATGCACCTGAAAAGATAAAGGATCCTTATAACATTTTCTACATACTTTCTGAAGAGCATAAAAGTCTATCTCTCAAGCTTGACGCCATGGAGATGGCTGCTAGAAAGCGGGACTTGGATGCCCTCTGGGCAATTTCGGCCGAGATGCTAAACGAGATTTTATTACATTCTATTAAGAAGGAAGAGGATGCTCTCTTTCAGGTTGTAGAGAGAAAGGTACAGTCCGGCTCTTTCCTTATGCCGATTATGAAGGAAGACCATATCGAGTTCGTATCGATGTTGCACGGCTTCCGTTGTGCGCTTCAGGACGGCGAGATACTGGACGGTGTCCTTAGCACTCTGCTTGTTAATCTTCGCAATCACATTCGTAAGGAAGACGATGAGTTCTTCCCTATCTTGTCCGAAGAGCTTACTGACGATGAGATGAAAGAACTCTTTGATGCTATGAAGCTTATAGAGGAGACTCATATTCCGATGCAACATGGCGAGAGGACTGCTCAAGGACTATCTCCATTTATAGAAGACCGCACCCGTATGAATGCCGAGATATCAGCACTTAAGTCTCTGAGTTCGGTCGGCGGAGAGTCTTTCTGTTGCGGTTGTACCTCGACCTAAGACTGTATTTCCCTATATGGCTTAGTTTTTTTAAGGCCACCTGCATTTTGCAGGTGGCCTTTTTTAGTAGTGGAGAGCAGGTGATCTTAAATGAAAAAAGGCCGTCTGCGTTGTGCAGACGGCCTTTCTATATAATACCATCGGTTGGGATGGTTAATTTACTGTACTGTCTCTGGATGCTGGCCTGCGCCCTCTGGCATCTCAGGAAGGCCGAACTTCTCGTTAAAGACGGTTACTATGTAGATCAGGGTTCTGTGATTTACGAGTAGACCCTTGAAGAGCTGAGTCTTTGAAAGTGTATCTGTGTAGAACTCGTAAGAGAACTGTACCTGCTGAGCAATCTGCTTGTCGTCAAGGTTCATGTCATAGCTGTTGTCGACAAAGAGAAGGGCTTTTTTGATTTCGTCATAGAACTTTTCTCTGTCGTCCATTGAGGTTTCTTTCATCGCTTCTTTGTGCTCATCTGCGATGGCAACACCATTGAGAAGAACGATAAGTCCTGGGTACTCGTTAGGCTGGATAACTCTCTGGCGCTTAAGTGTGCCGAGAGGGTAGTCTATTTCGAAGTGGAAAGAAGAGTTCTCATCCTCTATTGATCTGACCTGATGACCGTTCTCGGTCAACCACTGATTTATAAGTTTTTTTGCTTCTTCGGTTGTTGGTGTAGACATCTTAAAGTCCTCCTTTTGAACTATTAGTCTTTTTTTTTGTGCGGAGGGTTACTTTAAGAAGTTGTACCCCCAAGCTTATGTTAAGCAAATATAATATACCGGCTCGTGTATTGTGTCAATATAAAAACAAAAATAAGAGTGACGGTTGTGATGGTAAACCTAATTAAAAAACAAGGGGTTAGTGCTGCTTATGCGGATGAAATTGCCTGACTTTATCGGGGTTGGTCTCAACCAGAGGGCCTCCGATTAGATTGATACAGTCGGGGATAGCAGGGAGGACGGCTTCGAGGCACTCACTGATCGCCGAGGGCTTGCCCGGAAGGTTTATGATGAGCGTAGAGTTGCGCAGCACGGCGCATTGACGTGATAAAATAGCAGTTGGGATGCCTTTTTTTAGAGATATGGCACGCATCTGCTCGCCAAAGCCCGGCAGTTCTCTTGTCGCAATGCTGTGGGTTGCATCCGGGGTAACGTCTCTTGGCGCAGGCCCTGTGCCGCCGGTCGTAATGATGAGCGAGCAGCCGAGCTCGTCAGCGAGGTCTTTTAATGCATCCTCTATAAGGTCCTGCTCATCAGGAACAATACGCGTGATGGCCTCCCACGGGCTTCTTAGGGCCTCTGTAAGCTCTGCAACTACAGCAGGGCCGCCCTTATCTTCATATTCACCTCTTCTCGCACGGTCTGAGACCGTTACAATTCCAACTTTTAAAATATTACTATCCAACTAAATACCTGCCTTCGCAAAACACATGCGCAGTTTGATGATTTCTACGGTCTGAGACCGTTACAATTCCAACTTTTAAGATATTATTGTCCATATAAACCCCTTGCCTTTGGTGCAAACCTACAGTTTGGCTCTCTCCGCCCGGTCTGAGACCGTTACAATGCCAACTTTTAAGATATTACTATCCAACTAAATGCCTGCCTTTGCAAAACACATGCGCAGTTTGATAATTTCTACGGTCTGAGACCGAGATAATGCCTGATATCTTATTTAAAGCCAGGTGCTTCTTGAAAGCAGCTACCGCCAAGAAGCTGGACCGTTACCTTTGATCCGGCCTGCAGCTTGTCGCACTCGGCAGGCATTATTATCATGCATGAGGCTTCGACCATACTCATAAGTATTCCGCTGCCCTGAGAGCCGGTAAGTCTGACGCTAAAGCCGTCTGTTGTCTTTTCCAGATGAGAGCGCATGAAATGGATACGGCCAAGTCTGTCTTTTATATCTTCGATAAGTGTTGCCGTAATCGTAGTGCGGAATAATTTGTCCGTGCCCTGCATTTTTCTGACAGAGGGGACTATGAACTGCTGGCAGCAGACCATGCTGGAGACCGGGTTGCCGGGAAGGGCAAAGACCAGCAAGCCATCATTGCCAGTGCCGAATGCAAATGGATGGCCCGGGCGAAGGGCTACGCGCCAGAAGCGCATCTCAATGCCTAGAGACTTAAGTGTCGGCCTTACAAAGTCGTGGTGACCGACCGAGACTCCGCCAGATACTATCAGGGCGTCATAGCCAAGGCCTTCTTTGAGCTTTGCTTTAAGTTCTTCTTCGCTGTCGCGTGCGATGCCAAGCAGCGTAACGTCAACTCCGATTGCCTTAAGCTCTGCCATTACGGTATAGCTATTTGCATCAGGGATCTTACGGTCGTCAAAGGGGTCTTCCAATGCCTCCAATTCGTCACCGGTCGATAAGATCGCAATGCGAGGGCGACGATAGACAGGGACATCAGCCTTCTTTACCATCGATAGAATGCCAAGCTCGCCCGGCCTTATATCTGTACCGGCCTCAAGGACTCTGTCGCCGGTACGAAGGTTCTCGGCGAGATACCTTACGTTAGCGCCTTTTTTATATTGCGCAAAGATCTTTACATTTTCGTTGTTGCAATCGGTGTCCTCGACGCGAATTACAGTATCGGCACCAGCGGGCATTGGTGCGCCGGTCATTATGCGAGAGGCAGTGCCAGCGGATACTGCTATCTTGGGCTCGGCACCAGCTACGATATCATCGATGATCTTAAGTACTGTCGGGTTTTCTTTCGTAGGCTCTTTTACGTCTTCGATGCGTACGGCATAACCGTCCATCGCAGAGATGTCATAGGGCGGGGGGTTGCGGTTACTAAAGATATCTTCACTTAGTATGCGGCCAAGACTCTCGGTCAATGGGGTCGTCTCAGGTGTTAGCTTTTTAGTATGCTCAAGGATTATCTGCTGCGCTTGTACTATCGTCTTCATATATATGCTTTCCTCTATTATGTTTTCTTTTAATGGTTTTGTTCAAGCTCTTTTAGTTCTTCTAGCGTATCTATATCTATAAAACTCTGAAGCTTTGGGTCTATCTTTTTAACTTCCAGTTTTGTGACGTAGCGGACTTTGATCTCTTGATTTTCTTTTAGAAAGCCGTAGAGGCTTCTGCCTTTTTTTGTCTCTGCGTTTTCTATACGTTCGCGTAGCGCAGGCAGACAACTTTTCTTAAAGCATGCAAAAAGTGACTGGACCTTGCCGTCTGCAATAGGGACTATACAGTCAAAGCCGTCCCTAAGTCCTGCCAAACACTTTATTAATTCTGGTCTGATCAGCGGCTGATCGCAGGCCGTCATAAAGACCCATTTGTTACGAGCCTGCTCGAGAGCCGCAGCTAGCCCCAGTGCAGGTCCTCTTACGTCCTTATCTGTTTTACAATCTGATATCAGCCTAGCGGCCTCGATATCTCCGAGCGTATCTGTTGGATAGCTTCGGTCGTGTGCGCTAATCATAATATCATCAAAGAGCGGACTTATTTTTTCAAATACATGACGAAAGAGTTTTTTACCTTTGAACTCTACCTGCGCCTTGTCTGAGCCGATTCGCCTTGACTCACCGCCAACTAAAATAACACAGGAGAGGTCCTCTATAGCATCATTTTTTTTATCCATAAGATCAGGTCGTTCCGGGTTATTTTTCTCTGGGTTTGGTAAGGCCCAGATGTGTTTTTATAAACTCTGCGACTGCCGCGATATCATTAATATCTATACAAGGGATGGTGTGCCCCGGGTACTTCGGGAGTTTGTCTGCTGTGATATCCGAGATTATCGCAAGCAGGCCGTTAGCAGGAGTTGAGACCGGCTCCAGCGAACGCTCGGACCGTACGACCTCAATCTTCGGGGTGTTGGATTGCAAAAACCCCTCGACAATAACAAGCTCCATATCCTGCAAGAGATCTCCTGCAAGCTCGATGGGGCTCAGCTCTGACTGAACGTCGGCGACAAGTTGCATACGCTCGGGGCCGACAAATAAAGTCCGCTCTGCTCCGGCTTCTTTATGACGCCAGCTGTCCTTACCCTTTGCATCCAGCGGGTGAGGGTGGCAGCTATGTTTTATCGTACCGACCCGAAAGCCTGCATCTGCAAAGTGCTCTACTAACTTAACGACTATTGTTGTCTTGCCCGATCCTGATAGACCAACGAGTGAGATAAGTGGTGGCTTCATGGATGAGGTACCACCCAGGAGTCGCCCTCAGGGGTTATCTCTTTTTTCCAGATAGGGGCCGTCTCTTTTAAGGTATCGATTACCCACTCACATGCGGCAAAGCCTGCCTTGCGGTGCTCAGAGGCAACGACTATAAGGACTATCTGCTCACCCGGCTTTATCGTACTAATGCGGTGAATGATAGAGGTCTCGATTATATCGAAACGCTTGTTGGCCTCTTCTCTTAGAGCCGAGAGAGCCTTCTTTGCCATACCGGCATACTGTTCGAACTCAATTGCCGATACGTCTTTATCATCCGAGAAGTCGCGGGCCGTACCCAAAAAAGTTACGATAGAGCCGACCCTGTTGGATATGGCGCGTAACCTTTTCACCTCATCTTCTAAACAAAAATCTTCTTCTTGTATGCGTACAAGTTCCGTCATTTTTATAAAGTCCTTTATGTATTTTTAGTGATGCTTATGTTGCTAAATATGTCATCCTGTTAAAGCTTGCCGGAATTGACAGAACAAATGGTTCAAGTTGCAAACTTGAACCAACGCAAGGTTTGTCTTTGCGACGAAGTCGCTTTGCCTCCGGTGCAACCGGTGCCCCACCGCAGGTGGTGCTTAGCGCACGGCAAAAATCTTTAATATGATTCTGTATTGTGCGAAGCACCTTGCCTTCCTAATGAATTTAGCCATAACGCAGTTATCCGCCTGCAAAGGGTGGCATTATTGCGACTTCGTCGCCGTCTTTAATAGTGTGGCTCGTCTGTACTTGCTCTTCATTTACCGCATAGATAAATGGGCCGTCGGGAAGCTCAGGGAAGCGCGTCTTTAACTCAGCGATAATATCGCTAAGTGGTACGCAGCCCTCTGAGACCTCAATGGTCGTTTCTTTTGTCCCGGTCTTTCCCGAGAGTATTCCGAAGAATAGAATTTTAACTACCATAACTTTAACTATACCTCAGCCGTTTTATTGTGCTCGCCGCACGGGTGCTGCGCACGGCAAAATGCTTTAATATGTTTCTGTGTTACGTGAAGCACCGGACTTTGCTAATAAACTTTGCCTCCGGTGCAACCGGTGCTTCACCGCAGGGTGCTTAGCGCATGGCAAAATGTATTAATATGGTTCTGTGTTGTGCGAAGCACCTAACTTGTTGTTGGATTTTAGCTCTCACGCAGCGAGCGAGTCCAGTGTCCGCTGCGTCCGCCTTTTTTTTCTATTAGTTCAATGTTGGTTATCGTCATTGATTTATCGATTGCCTTGCACATATCGTAGATGGTTAGGAGTGCGCAGCTAACTGAGGTTAGGGCTTCCATTTCAACGCCTGTCTGCCCGACGCAGCTTACGGTCGATGATACTTTAATAGAGGCGCGTCCGTCGCAGCTCTCTGCGACCGGCGCGTCCGTAAATTCAATCTCAACGCCTGTTAGCTGGATGGGGTGGCACATCGGAATCATATCAGGGGTGTGCTTTGCACCCATTACGGCTGCGACATCCGCAACGGCCAGGACGTTACCTTTTTTGATCGCACCGTCTTTGATGCGAGCAAGCGTTGCCTGTTCCATTAAGATTGAGCCCGAGGCAACCGCAACGCGCGTTGTTGTATTTTTCTCGGATACATCTACCATACGGGCTCGTCCGCTCTTGCTGAAATGTGTAAGGTCGTTATCAATCATTGTGATTTATCCTATTGTTTGATGCGTATTTAGTATGATATCAGCGGCATTCTAATTACCTTGCCGCGTTCCTGAATTATCGTTATTTTTCCGTCTACTATTTCAAAGAGTCTGTCGGCCATCACATAGGCCTCTGCGTGGTCGTGCGTAACCATGAGGATCGGGACCTTCCAGTCTTTCTGTAGATCCTTTATGAATTTTCTAAGGACCGGGCGAAGCACTGCGTCAACGGCAGAGAAGGGCTCGTCCATCAGTAGGAGCTGGGGGCGAGGTGCAATGGCGCGCGCAAGGGCTACGCGCTGGCGTTCTCCGCCGGATAGTTTTAAAGGATGTTGCTTTAAAAGATGGTCAAGTTCAAGCTCTGAATAGAGGTGCTCAAGCCATATTTTATTGTCGTTTATATCTTCTTTTGTTAGACCAAAGAGGATATTCTTCTTTACCGAGAGCCACGGAAAGAGCGCACCTTCCTGACAGACGTAGCCTATATTACGCTTATCGGGAGAGGTCTCGGTCGAGTGGTCAAAGACGGTCTTGTCGTTAATCTTTACCGAGCCGTGATCTGGCCTTTCCAGCCCTGCTATACAGCGCAGGAGCGTAGACTTGCCAGAGCCGTTCGGCCCTGTAAGGACGGCGAGTTCCTTTCCGAAGCCAAGGCTTGCGTCTAGGTCAAACTCTCTTAATTCTTTTTTTATCTCTATCTGTATCATCGTCTATAGCTCTTTTTTTATATACGTCCGTAGCCCGTTGAGATTCCACTGCCACGACGATTAAAATAATATACGACCGAGAGGATTGCAAATGAAAAAACAAGGAGTATCATGGCCATGATTGCGGCTTGACCGTACTCGAGCATTTCTACGTGTTCATAAAGGGCGATGCTAGCGACCTTTGTTTTGCCCGGGATGCTGCCGCCTATCATCAAGACGACTCCGAACTCACCGACCGTATGGGCAAATGATAGCATAATCCCGGTGATAACACCTCTGCGAGAGGCCGGTAGAATCACGCGCCAGAAGCACTGCCATTTTGAGCAGCCAAGCATGCGTCCTGCGTCTTTAAGTTTAGGATCAACGGCCTCAAAGGCGTTTTGGATTGGCTGGACCGCAAATGGAAAGCTATACAGAATCGACCCGATAACTATACCCGGGAAGGTAAAGGCCAGCGTGTGCCCTGTAAAGGACTCATAAAAGCGGCCAACCGGGGTCATGTTGCCAAGCATTACAAGGACGAAAAAGCCAAGGACCGTCGGAGGCAGGACTATCGGTAGCGCAAAGACGGCCTCTACCAGATGCTTACCCCTGAAGTTCCTTGAGGCCAGCAGATAGGCAATCGGTATTGCCAGAAAAAGCAGGCAGACGGTCGTGACGAGTGCGAGCTTGACCGATATTATAAATGGCATCCAGTCCATTTTTCTAAACCGTCCTTTTTGGGCTTGTTGACTCTCTTAAGTACTCTAAAAATATCAAATTATTATAGCAGTTAGCAAGTTGTTTGACTACTGTTTTCCCTCAAAAGAGGACATCATTGAAGTGCAAGTAAAGTCAGTCGGAAGCTGGATCTTATGCGAAGCAAAAAACTATATTAGTATGCCTTGCCGTGCGCAGTACCCACCGAAATATTGATTGCTGTCTTTGCGAGGAGCAAAGCGACGAAGCAATCTCGTTTTTATTTTAATCTTTTATAAATAACCAGAAATTGCAGGACTGAATGGTTCAAGTTACAAACTTGAACCAACTTGGGCTGTGCGCAGCACTTATGGCAGTATGTAGCCGTACTCTGCGAGGATGGCGCGACCCTTCGGGCCTTTTAGGTAGGCTGTGAATTTAGAGGCGGCCTCTGGGGCATCTTTAAGGATGACGGCCTGTTGGATGATAGGGGCATGCAGGGTGCTGTCGATAACAATGTGTCGGCCTATCTGTCCTGTTATCGTTGGTAGAGCGGTTATCGCAATATTTGCGTTGCCGGTGCGAGCGAAGTTAAAGGCATGCGAGACGTTCTCGCCGTAGATGAACTTTGATTTTATATCTTCTAGTATGCCTACGGCGCGTAGGGCCTCGAAGGCTGCGTGTCCGTAGGGCGCTATCTTCGGGTTGGCTACTGCGATGCGTTTTATTGCTGGATCTTTAAGGATCGTAAGTGTGCTGGTGGCTTTTAAAGGGCCGTCTTCTTTGAGTGACCACAGGACAAGTACGCCCGAGGCGTAGGTGAAGCGGCTGTCTTTTTTTATGAGTCCACGTTCTTCAAGAAGACGCGGGCGTAGCTCGTCTGCTGCGATAAGAATGTCAAATGGTGCGCCAAGCGTAATCTGGGTAAAGAGCTTACCGGTAGAGCCGCTGACGATCTTTATGGGTGTCTTATGTTCTGCCTGAAACTGCGCTGTTATTTTTTTAATTGGGGCGAGTGCGTTACTGGCAACGGCTACTGTGATTGATACGTCCTTGGCATGGGCAGGGACGGTAAGGGCCGTTGCCACGACCAATATTGTTGCCAAAAGTATTGCGTATATTTTCTTTGGTATCGTCATCGCCAGAGGTCTTGTATATGGGTTATTTTATAAAGGAGACTTCAGTTGCTTTTATAAGGGCGGTTACTTTGTCGCCGATTTTGAGTTCCATATTGTCAACGCTCGTTCTGGTGATGACCCCTGAGATCTGGTTCTCGCCGACCTGCAAGACTACCTCGCAGACGACGTCTCCAAGTTTTATCTCAATGATCTCACCAGGGATCTGATTACGGCCTGATATCTGCATAGTTATCCTCCTATATCTATCATCGAGCGCTGCCGCCCGTCTTCTTCGTAGTTGTATTCGCCTTCCTCTGGTTTGAGCAGTACGGCCTTTTTAATTAGTGCTATAAGATTTTCGTCGCTGGCGTTGTCACGCAGAGCTGCCCGCATATCTACATCCATATCCGCAGGCAGGCAGGACCTGAGCCGCCCGTCCGATGTCAGTCGAAGTCTGTTGCACGCATCGCAGAAGCGGTTAGACATAGGCGAGATAAAGCCGGCCTTGCCCTTGCCATTTAAAAGCGGGAGCGAATATGCAGCAACCTTGTTTTTCGCATCTATCTTCTCTGCCACTGCCGAGGTATCAACGCGCTCTCGTATATCGTCGCGCTTTAAGACGTCTTCTACAGGCAGATAGAATTTCTTCCAGTCTACCCCTTCGCGCATCGGCATAAACTCAATAAAGCGAACTGTTATGCCACGCTCTCCTGCAAAGTCTATCATCGAGGCGAGTTCATGGTCGTTTACGCCCTTCATTATTACGGTATTGAGCTTTATCGGTGCCAGCCCTACTTTTATCGCCTCGTCTATACCTTCTAAGACGGGCTTTAGCTCTCCGCCGCCGGTTACCATGCGGAAGCGTTCCGGGTCCAGGGTGTCTATGCTGATGTTGATACGTCCGAGGCCATTTTCTTTTAAGAGGCCTGCGTATTTTCTGAGTAGCGTTGCGTTGGTCGTCATCGCAAGGTCTTCTATGCCTCGCATTTCAGCGATCCAGCCGACGAGTTTTTCTATATCTTTACGTACTAAGGGTTCACCGCCGGTAAGGCGTACCTTGGTAACGCCCAGATCCGCCATAAGGCGCACGACACGAGCGATCTCTTGAAAGGACAGGATCTCAGCGCGTTTTTTCTGAGCGAACTTGTCTTCTGATGGGGCGCAGTACGTGCAACGATGGTTGCACCTGTCCGTTACCGAGACGCGCAGGTAGTTAAGCGTCCTGCCGAAGCGGTCGGTTATAACCGGACTGGCCTTATTGTCGTTGTCTTTCTCGCTCATGGCTGAGTACCTTTTGATTATACGATATTGTTTTACACTCACCAGAATCTATAATTATAACCTTTTAGAACTGCGTTGGCAAGCATCGAGGTGTGGTGAGATGAGTCTTTACCGGGTGGTAATCAAGCTTTAGTGGTTGGGTAGGAAAGGCACTGTGAAAATAAGGAAAAAACCCTTTTAAAACCCTTGATAGTCCTTATTTATAATGGCAATATAAGGCAAACAATATAAACACGTTGCGTGAACAGATAAGAACCCAGGGGAGGGATGCTCTTGATTAATGTACTTGTAAAGCTTAAGGAAAAGCCAAATAAAAAGGTGCTTGGGTTGTTTGAAGGCTGTGAGATAAACTACGCAGTTCTAGGGCAGGCCGCAAAGCTTAAGCTCGCAACCAAGGAAGTCCCTTACGATATAATTCTTTTGGAAGGCAACGGCCTCGATACTTTACGGACTATAAAAGGGGCAGACCCACGTGCCGAGGTGGTTATTATAGGCAAGGCCACGGCAAAGGCCGTTGAGTCGGTCAAGGAAGGCGCATCGGCGTACTTTGAGAGGCCGCTTGATATGAAGGCCTTTAAAAATACAGTTGATCATATTCTTGAACTGATAAGGCTTCGCCAAGAGACCGGTAAGCTGGAGAATATCCTCTCGTCTAAGTATACCTACCACGGCATCGTCGGCAAGAACCCTCAAATACTGGAGATAAAGAACTTTATTCGCCGTATCGCGCCGTATTATAGGGCCGTGACGATCAGCGGAGAGTTGGGGGTCGGCAAAGAGGCCGTAGCACGCGCTATCCATAGCGAGGGGCTTTCACCTGAAGATTCCTTTGTAGTCTATGACTGTAGCGCAGTGACCGAGCAGACGATAGAGCGTGAGCTCTTTGGTGTCTGCCCTAGTCAAGATGGTCAAAATGGTGAGGAGGCCTCGCAAGGCATCTTTGTTGAGGCCGGGCGCGGCACGGTAGTGTTGGATAATATCGAGTACTTGCCGCAGCAAGCTCAGGGGCTGTTAGCCTCGATTATAAAGGACGGCGAGTTTATTAGAGTAGGTTCAGGGCTGCGTATTAGTGCACAGTGCAGGGTCATTACACTGACTGAAAAGGATCCTGCCGGTGATGTATTAAAGGGGCTTTTGACCCCTGAGTTTTACGAGTGCATAACAGACCTGAGCATTAGTCTGCCGCCGTTGCGCGCGAGAAAAGACGACCTGCTATTGCTGACCAGATTCTTTTTAAAGAACCAGACCGAGCAGACCGGCAAGCGAATAAGTGGCGCCTCGATGCCGGTGCAGAATCTTTTTATGAAGTACGATTGGCCCGGTAATGTTACCGAGTTAAAAGAATTAATAGAGCGTGTTGCTGCTGCGACCAATGACACCTTTATCGGCCTGGACGACCTGCCCAAACACTTCGCACGGCTCGCCGAAGAGGACGCGTCCAGTAGCCTCTCCCTTGATGACGTAATAAGGGGCCATATCAGGATGGTCTACGACTTATCTCGCCAGAATATAGACGAGGCCGCCGAGCAGCTGGGGATAAGACCGAGCGCATTAAAAAAGAAGCTTGAGAGTTATTCGCTATTGTAGCTCACTGCGTGAGGGCAAAGCGGCTATGCCGCAAAGACTCACTGCGTGAGAGCAAGTCGACTATGCCGCAAAGACCTATAGCGTGAGAGCAAGGCGACTATGCCGCAAAGACCTATAGCGTGAGAACTTCAAATTTATGAATGCCTGGGCGCGTAGCCAAGACTGCGGACTCTAACCCTCATGTACTTAAAAGGTGCTGCGCACGGCTAGATGTATTGAAAGAGTTTTGAATAATTAATAGTGGCTGTCCCTATTAATTTACTGATATCTTTTAGCCAATCTCACCCCTAAAGGTTTTATATCTTTCCTCATCTAGCACGAACCTCCTTGAAGCAAAGACATCACTCCAATATTTTTAAACATATAAAAACTATCCATAGCAAACATGTATAAAACTGGACCTAATGCTTCAAACCATATCTATTTTCTCTCTTTATAAATGCATCTCTACCACCTTCCAATATCTCGCAAACATGCTCCCTAATACTCTGCTGATCAAGAACATTGACCTCTATTTCATTTTTTAAACTATTATTTTCCAAAGATTGGACTTCCCTCAGTTTAGTAGACAACTACCCTTTACCTGATGAAGCCATTTCAAAGTCATGCGGGCTCAGCTGACCGAGGTAGCTGTGACGCCGGGTTTTGTTGTAAAAGACCTCGATGTAATCAAAGAGGTCAGCC
>JAJRSM010000057.1 GCA_024278765.1 Deltaproteobacteria bacterium
AAGTTCCAAGGGGTGCCGAGGTCAACCTTTTATTTACACCTTAAAGAGTGCGAATTCCGGTTCAACTACCGGAACAAAAATATCTATGTTATAGTACTTAAAATATGCCGAGAAAAACCTCTCAGCTAGTCAAGACCCATATTTAATACTAAGCCTATAGCACCCCTTCGATCTCACGCGCGGCCTTAAGCCCGGAATAGGCCGCTGCCAGAACACCGCCGCCGATCCCCTCCCAGTGTCCGGCAAAGTAAAGGCCCTTTACAGGACTCCTCATGGGCTTAAGCCCTATAGTCTGGCACCAACCATAGGCCGCGCCACCAGTGCCTGCGGTATAACGCTTGAGAGTCGCCGGCGTTGCGGCCTCTTTAAATATTATAGCTCCTGCTAATCCAGGTATGGCTCTCGCGGCCTTTTCCATAACCTTTTCAGCCAAGGCGTCTTTATCTCTCTTCCATGACTTCGTATACCCGTAGCTCGCCATCTCGTGGGCTATTATAATATGCTGCCCGCTGGGGGCGAGCCCCGGATCAAGTACAGTAGGAATAGTTATCCCTATAGATGATTTAGCACTGAACTCAGCAGCAAGGCCAAAGTTAGCCCCCATATCAAAGCTCGGATAAAAGCCGATACTCGATGTTTTGTCCAAGTAGCCCAGATCAAGCTTGGCGATCATATAAAATATGAAAAAAGAGGATGAAACCTCTGGCAGAGCTCCGCCCTTGATCGCACTCGTACCCTCCGGCCCTGTCTTTAAAAGACGACCAGTAGTAGCAATATAATCTATATTCGATATAATATGGCTGGCCGTGAATCGCTCGCCACTGGCTATAGTCACCGAACTTACCACACCCGCCTCACAACCGATCTCAACGACCTCTGCCCCCAACAGGACCTCGCCGCCCTTGCCCCTGATACCCTCTACGATAAGATCGACAAGCCTCTGCCCGCCGCCTTTTATACGGTAAGCACCCGTAAAGTAACTCATAATCAATGCCGCCATTGCGACAGCTGAGACCTCAGTCGCAGGTAGACCTATAAAAGGACATCTATCCGAGAGCACGGCCTTGAGCCTGCCATCACTTATATAGCTATCAATTAACTCTGCATAACTGTGGCCACGGTACTTCATTATATTAACCGGCATTCCGGTCGGCTGGGAATTACCGATTAGTCCCTGCCCCCAAGCCTCAATATCTGAGTAAATATCAGAGAGGACACCAAAAAAAGCATCTATTCCCGTGCCCTCCTGCGGAAAAAACCCCTTTAGCTCTTCTATATATCTGGCAAGCTCGGCATGGACCTGCACGGTCATATCTGGAAATATACTCGTCCTGATTGGATCGACCTTTATAATTTCCAGTGCGTCCTTTACCCCGAGCTGCTCCAGCAGATACGTAATTGGGCCGTTATTATCTAGACCACTAAAGCAATCCACACACGCATCAAAGGTCGCGCCCTTTCTAGTAAAGGACTGCAAATAACCGCCCGCAACCTTGTTCTTCTCCAGCACCAGGACCTTAGCCCCTTTTGCCGCAAGGGTTGCGCCGGCTGTGAGGCCGCCTATACCGCTGCCTATAACTATGCAGTCGTAATCAGCCACAGTTCTCACCTCTCTTGTCAATATAAGTAAGCACAGCAGGCAAGACCACCAGGGCCGCAAAGACGCAGGCAGCTATCCCCATCACCACGATACTACCAAAAGAAGCTACCCCTTTAAAACTCATAGTCATAAGCGAGCCAAAACCAACGGCTGAGGTCAGAGCACACATAAAGACAGATCTGGAACTGCACCTCAGCCCTTTTAACCCGCCGGTGTTATAACCTTGGATCATATAAACACCGTAATCCACACCTATTCCGAAGATAAGTGTTACAACTCCGATATTTATATAGTTAAAGTCCACGCCCAGAACACCCATCATGGTGCCGGTATAGACAAAACCGAGCGAGATTGGTAGCAATATCAGCAGCACCTTCTTTACGCTCCTGAAACTCAGATATAGGACAAGACTTATAGCCAGCAGCGACAATACAGATGCTAAGCTACTCTCCTTTATTATCGTACCGGCAAGCGAGCCGGTGATAACAGGCAAGCCGGTTATCACGACCTTATCGCCAAGCAACTCTAAGCTGCGCTCTACGCTGGCTAATGCCTGTGCGTCCCAGCCAGTTTCTCCGTCTGATGGATACAGATACGAGGCCACTGCCAGCTTCTCTCTATTATAGAAAAACCCAGCCTTATAATCTGACTCCTTTTCCAGTTGCGCAAGACCTATCAGAGTATCAACATTAATCGCCTTTATTATGTTATCTATATATCCGTTATAATAATCATCTATTTTAAAACCGTATTTACCCAGGGCATAGAAAAAATTCTCTTTTAAATGCACACCACTGGACCTCACCTCCGATAGCCTCTCTATCGCAGCCAGCTGCCTGGCCGGCGGTGGTAGAAATAAACTTAAAGAGGTCGCGTCACCGACTACTCCTTCAAGCTTCAACCCTGCAATCTTCTCCTCAATAAGACCGTAAAAATCAAAGAGCTCTTCCCTACTCTCGCCTCTACCAATGACGATAAGAGGTGTATTTTTCTGCTCTACCATGGAGGATATCTTTTTACCGAGACGCTCGGCCTGACTATTCTTAATGCCGAGCGACTCAGGAGAGCTATCAAAACCTATCGATGGTATAAAGATAATAGAGGCGAGCAGCGCAACCGCGCCAAGGACCAGAGCAGGACGAGCAAGCCATGAGAGATTATAAAACTTCGAGTCGTTAAGAGTTTTAACCTTATTCGCCTTAAATATATATGGCCTTAACCAGACCACCGCCGAACTCATAAAAAAGACAGAGGCCAATAACCCTGTAAAGACACCCAGCCCTGCGACAAGCCCCATCTCATGCAACCCCTTGAAACTTGTCACCACGATACTGAAAAAAGCAAGTGCTGTAGTTATCGCTCCGACAACTACTCCGGGCAAGACCTTTATAAAGGACGCCTCCATTGCTTTGGCAATATCACTGCTTTCGCGGTACTCATCCTCAAGCGAGTTAAAGCTATGCAACAGATAATCAATAGTGAGCCCCATAAGCATCGCAGCCACGATGCTTGAGGCCATATTAAGACCTCCGAATAAGAAATAGGCAAAGGTCAAGGTAAGAGACAACGAAAGGAACAGAGAACAGCCCATCAGCAGCAAGACCAGAAACCTCTTCCTGTAGACAAACTGAAAAAGTATAAAGATAACCACGACCGTACCTGCAAAGGTCGTATAGACCTCTCTGCTCATAGCACTATGCGCCTCAAGGGCAAAACCGAACGGACCGGTATAGCCTAGACTCACCACCTCGCCGTAGTCTTTCTCAATCCCTGCGGTTATCCGCAGGAGTTCGCGGCTGAACTCATCCATAAAGGCGAAGTCCATTGAAGCACCTATTGGGCGAGCTATTATCATCATCATAGAACCGTCGGTACTGAGATAATAGCCCGTGCCACCTTTGAAATTCTTTGCCTTGCCCTTAAAGACAGTACTGGTTATGAGTTGACGCAGGTTGAGCGGATCTTTTGCTATGAGCATCTCATCAGCCGGGGTAAAGAGGGGAGAGGCTATACGGTCTTTGTTGCTTTTAATCTGCGCCTCTACGCCCGCTCTGCTGAGTCTGCGTCCTAACAACCCTAGCCCCTCCCCATCAAGATACAAGGGGAAGTTCCTGAGCATCAGCCCCTTACTTGAGGCGAAAACATTATACTCTACGTAATTTATCAAGGGCGACCTATCAAACCTGGCGGCGATATCCTCCGCTATATCCAGATGCGAGAGCATATCTTTGTCTCTGGCCTCAAGGACGATAATCAGATTACCGTTTGATCCAAAATCTGTAATGAAGTCTTTAAAGGGCTCGATCTTGGGGGCATTGGCAGGGAAGACATCAAGGATATCTGTCTTAAACTCCAGTTTCTGGACAAAGAAAAATGAAAGAGATCCAAGCAGTAAAGCAAAGATCGCAATGGCCTTGTGGTATTTAATTATGAAGGCAGAGAGACTTTTGAAGAAACATTCCATGTAATTCTCTTATGTAACTGCGGCAAACTTTAGCAAGCGCAGAAGATGTAATGACAACTAGTTCTTACTTCTCAAGCATATCCCATAGAACACCTTTTTGTCCCATAAGCCGCAGAGTCCGGCTAAGCTCTTCAGATGAGCGAAGCTCTAGCCCTGGTACTATCCAGTTCGGTCTGGTGCGTGCATAACTCTCGACTGACTCTAATAAGATATCCTGCACATCCTTAGAGATATAAAACCGAGGCTCAAGCAGGCTCTCACCATCTTTTATCACCCCTTCTTTCGCGGCCCTCGTCACAAGCCTTGTACCCGGGTATATCCTGACGCCAAGCATAACGATGACGGCTCTGGGCCTTATCCTTTCCATAAACTCATAGGTTGCTTGCAGTGTCTCTTCGGTCTCACCCGGGCCACCAAGGATCAGATAATGCGCGGCCTCTAACCCGGCCTCGTCACAGACCCTCTGCGCCCGCTCGACATCGAGTTGGGTAAAGCCCTTACCCATAGCAGCCATCGTAGCGTCCACACCGCCGTCCGTGCCAAACTCCACGCCAACACAGCCCGCACTCTTCATAAGGACTGCAAGCTCCCGGCTCATCTCTTTAGGTGTTGCAAAGCAGGTCCAGTTTATGACTAGCCCTCGATCTATCATTTCATTACAGATTTCCATCGCATGGCTCTGTGGCACGTTAAATATATCGTCAACAAAAAAGACGTAATCTATTCCATACTCATCTATTATAAATTCAAGTTCATCTACTATCTCGCGCGGCTCTCTAAGCCTTATCTTTTCACCCTCTAGCTGCGGATATGTACAGTAAGTACAGCCGAAAGGACAACCTCGCTTGGTCTGAAGGTTGACCATACCACCCTCTTTAAAATACCTATCGCAAGAGATTAGATCTCTTGCGGGCCTTACCCTTAAAAAACTATTACTAAAGATGCGCTTGTTTTGAATATAATCGTCGCCACTTGCATATATCAGGTTGGGTATATTAGAGAGTCTTCTGTTATCCTTATCGCCAAGGCATTTCACAAGATTTCGCATCGCGTCCTCACCCTCACCGACGATACCGTAATCAAGGTCCATATAACCAAGCGTCTCGGCCGGAAACAAAGAAAAACCAGAGCCACCCAGAACGAACTGAAGCCCCGGCTCGCTGCGTAAGGCATCGACCACAGCCTTTATCTGAGGGAGGTAAAAGATACTCTTTGGATAAGTAAGGTTATCTACATTACGGATGGAGATACCAACCAGATCAGCTCGGTGGTTTTTCGCAGCAGCTAGGGCTGCGCCTGCGCCGTCCTGCTCAAAACAGAGGTCCAGAAGCTCTACCTCATGGCCGTCTTCTTTGAGGACCGCCGCGATATAGGCAAGCCCTAGAGGTGCTACTGGATAAGGACTTCTCTCTCTATTTGCCGAGATCAGGAGGATTCGCATTTTGAGTTACGCGACCCTGTCTTAGACGAGAAGTTAACTACCTTTGCGATATTCTCTGCGCCGTCGGAGTTCTCAACCCAGCACATAGGATCTGAGGCTAGATAATTACCAGTAGACTGATAGGCATTACCCCTACAGCCGTAACAGTCCTCTGCGAACTCACAGCTCTTGCACGGCCCCTCTATCTTCTCCCTGATATCACGCAGGTCCTTTATCGTACGGCTACCTGCGAGAATATCCGCAAGCCTTCCCTCTTTGACATTGCCAACAAAAAGATCTACACCAGTACACGGTTGCACATAACCACTGGAGTTAATCAGGCAAGAATATAGATGCCGCTTACAGCTAAATGACGCAATCGTCGGATGCGCCTTCCATTCCTTGCCCGAAAGCTTCATATCAATATCCTTTATCTTATCAAAGACATCACATACCTCTTCGGCGGTCACGGCAATCTCGGGATGCTCCTTTGCACGACCCTGCAACGTCAAGACCTCAAAGTACGGAATAATCCCCCTGCTCTTTGCCCACGTCCACATAGAAGGAATCTCTTCTATATTCTGCTTCAGTATTATTGTCTGAATCCCAAGCTGCTTTTTTTTATCTGGATACCCAGCAGCCAGGAGCGAACCCATAGCATGCTGAATCTTTTCATAAGCACCCTCGACACCTGCCAGCATATCCTGGACGCGCGAGTTAAAGCTATTATGCTTCATAACGACAGAAACGTTTTTCTTAAAAAGAAACTCAGCGAGCTCATCGGTCATCAAGAGCCCGTTGGTAAATATCGTCTGCTCTAACCCTAGGCCATCGATATACTCTATTATCTCTCTCAGGCCTTCATACATTAAGGGCTCACCACCGCCGAGAAGAATAATCTTCTTAGCCCCAAGCTCTGCGGCCTGACCAACTACATCCTTAAGCTCCGCAACAGTCAACTCGTCTTTTGCCGGCTCGCCAGCATCGGCGTAACAGTAGACGCAACGCAGATTGCACTGACGGCTAAACTCCAGTTCCAGAGACAACAAGCCTCCTGCGGCTACGGCCTTTTTAATTTCTTCCTCTGTAAAATCCAATCCGTGGATCACATCACAAGTCATACTCATCGTTGTTTATTTCCTCCTAAAACCATTTAACTACAAAGACACTAAGATATATACTCAAACTCTAGAGAGACTTTACCCTCTCTCTAATATCCTTAAAGACGGAGTTCTTTCGCCCACCAGCAGAACAAAGAAGACGCTCCACCTCCTGGGGCGTTAAGACCTCAAGTACTGGAGTAAACCTCGCGGAGGCCTTCAGGGAAGACCGCGCATCCTGCAATATCGCCTGCACACCCGGAGAACTTACATCGCCATCTACCCCGACAACGACCCTTACCAGATCCGTCCCTGCCTCGCCGCTATAGGCGGTTATATGGCAGTTAACGACCCCGGCTACCTTCAAAAGCGCATTCTCAATCGCCCCGGGATATACGGTCGTCCCCTTTACCTTTAACTTCTGAGCCTTGCGCCCGATCACAGGCCCAATCCTCGGCATGGCACTGCCGCAATCACAAGGGCCTTCTAACTTAAAACACACGTCACCCGTAGCGTACCTGATAAGCGGCATTGCCTCGACCTTAAAGGTAGTAACGACAAGCTCTCCTATATCACCATCCGGCACAGCCATTCCCTCATCATCCAGAACCTCGGTAAAGACAAGATCAGGATGAGAATGAAAACCAGCATGACTGGCACATTCTGTAAAGGCTACCGAGGCCTCTGTTATACCATATGTAGAGAAACATTCAATATTCCAAGCCTCTTCAACCAACCTGCCAAGCTGGTTTGAGACCATATCAGCCCCGCGAATAGTCTCTCCTATCAGGAGTGCCTTTTTAAGAGAACCGGGCTTGAGCCCAAGCTTCTCTGCCTCCCTACTAAGCTTCAGCATAAAAGACGGAACGGCTATAATAACATCCGGCTTTAGGCGAACAATCAGCTCCAGCTGACGCTTCGCATTCGAGGCCCCGCTCCTTATAATACCTGCGCCCAGAGCCTCTAGCCCCTTGTAATACGCCATCCCCGCAACAAAAAGGTTATCCATCGTCACAGCTATCTGCACCAGACTCTCAGCACCGAGCCCCATAACAGAGAACCAGCGTCTTTCATTTTCGGCAAGCCTCTCCATATCCCCAGCGGTTAGGGCGATAAAGAGCGGGTTACCGGTAGTGCCGGTTGTCGCAACAACCTCTGCGATATTTTTCCTATCGACACAGAGAAGCCCCCAGTTATCCTCTTGCAGCTCATCGCGCCGAGTAACAGGGAGCAGCCCAATATCATCTACTCCACATCGACCAACAATACCCCTAAGCCTCTCCCTATAATACGGAGATCGCTCAGAGACGTAGGCAAGGGTCTCCCGCAAAAGGCCGTCCTGCATCTCCTTGATCGTAGCATCCTCAAGGTTACGCGTATCTTCTATATAGTTCTCTATTACTTTCAATGTTATATTACCCGCCCCTCTATACGCCTTATGCGACGACCTGGCCTATACTACAAGCAAGCGTCATACCAATCATATTCCCTGCCGAGTCGCTTACCCTCAGCCCGGTGCTACCACCATGAGAAGCACCCTCATCAAGCGCGTCTCTAAGTATTGCAAAACTCTCTGCCATAGTACTTATTTGCACTAAACCATCACCAGCGGCACGTCGTTCAAAAACCTCGGTTATATAGTTTTCTCCGGGCTCTGCGCTCAACAAAGTCGTAAATGCCGCACCCTCTGCGACTCCTCCGACAATTACGCCTTCTAAGACACCCGACTCAACAAGCAATGCCCCATAAGATACGGCCTTCAGAAAAGACAACGCCCCGCTTGATATCGTTATATCATCGCCCTTTATCTTAAATGCGATAGTCGCACGCGCAGCCAGTGCATTAGGGCTAGTATAAGGAAATGCCAGAGGGCTCGCCCCGATAGGGCCGTCCTCTATAACCTCACCAAAAAACCCCGCTTTCCAGCCATCTACCACGGTATCAACACCGAGCACTATCCCAAGGTCGGCATTATTACCGGCCGCAGCACCCTCAAAGCCCGCGGCCTCCCCGGATATTTCCAAAACCTCTGCGATTGCCGCCAGCAGAAACCTCTCTTCCCGAAAGACTGTCCTCCCGGCGAGCTTGTTTAAAACACTCTCATCAAAGTTATCTTCATTAACAAGTGCTGCGCCCTTTAGATATACCTTTTTAACTTCTTCCATATCTAATCTGCCCTCGTAAAGACCAAAGCCGCGTTCTGCCCACCAAAGCCCGCCGAAAGTGAAAGCACACTATCAACGCTAACCTCCCGAGCCTGCCCCTTTACGTAATCAAGGTCGCAAGCTGGGTCGTCGGTCTCAAGGTTTACCGTTGGCGGCACAGATGACGTCTCCATAGCCTTTATGCAGGTCACCGCCTCTATCGCCCCTGCGGCACCAAAGCTATGACCGATCATCGATTTTATAGAACTAACAGGGATATCAAAGGCCGAGTCAGGGAAAGCCGTCTTTATCGCCAGCGTCTCCATCTGATCATTAAACGGAGTGCCCGTACCATGCGCACTGATATAATCTACCCTCGCAAGACCAGCTTCTTTAAGAGCCTTACCTATCGCACTGGCAAGTCCCCTGCCATCTCTATCCGGCCCTGTCATATGGTTTGCATCGGCGGCTGAACTATAGCCAGCGACCTCTGCGTAAATACACGCACCCCTCGCCTTTGCAGAGGTCTTACTCTCAATCACCAAAAAGGCCGCACCCTCACCAAGAGCCAGCCCTGACCTATCTTTATCAAAGGGACGTACCAGATCCTTGGTCAGTGCACCAAGGCTTGAAAAACCACTGAAGGCAAACTCACTTAGGGCATCGCCGCCGCCGGCTATCATCAGATCAGCCCTGCCCGCGACTATATACCGCGCAGCCATTCCTATCGCATCTGTCCCAGAGGCGCAGGCATTTGATATCGTTAAGACAGGACCTTTAATCCCGTAGTCCTTTGCCAACTGCGTAGCCCCTGATGACAATCTATAACCAACGGGCAGCTCAGTACCACCCGAACGCCAAAGCTTCTCACCTGCTGCGACACCAGCAAGGACCGTACCAAGTACTATCCCTGCTCTCTGCCCATCACCAGCCTTTAAGGCAACCCCCGAGTCCGCAACGGCCTCTGCAAATGCATGCTCTATAAATGCCTGCCACCGCCGCTCGTAAAGACGGTCTTTACCTGCCTCTGACGCAAAAGATCCTTTTATCTCTGCAACGGCATGGGTCACATACGGCTCGGTATCTATAATCCCTGCCGGCGCAACAGTATTGCGCCCGGCTAGGGCCGCCTTCCAAAAAGCATCTACCCCATGGCCGGACTCAAGCGGAGAGACGATCCCCAACCCGGTCACAACAACTTGTCTCTGATTGTTTTTATCAAGATCCATGACTATAAACTCACTGATGCCGTATCTTTATTAAGCTCTCTTTAATATCAGGCAGCCCGCCTCTTTTCTATGGCCAGCTACCAGAAATAATATCCTCTGCTCTTGGTCTACCCCGGTGGATATTGGCACGCCCTCTATAGCTGCGCCAGCTCCAATACCCTCAACTGCCCTCGCACCTTCATAAACTAAATGAGTCGCCACAACGAGATTCATCAGAGTTCCTGCACAAAAGGCCTCACCTACTAATTCTTTTACGGGCAAAAACCGAGTCGCATCCGGCAAAAGGTCGCCGACAACACAGCCCTCAAAATCATCAGAACCACCGCCGAGCATTACGCCTGCGATATCAGCACTTGAAAGATCCGCACCACTTAGAGCCTGCTCTACTACACCCCTTAGAGAGTCCTCCAGAGCAGGTGTCACCATAGTAGCGACAGAGGCCAACTCTGCTAACCCCGTTATTCCCCGCTCTTTTGCCCCTACGTCCCGTTCTATAACAACGGCACCTGCGCCCTCACCATAGGCAGGCATGGCTTCACCATCACCTGTTGCTATACCAAGCTTTATATAGGCCTCTACGGTTCGCTCGTGCAGGGCCTCACCAGCGACGACCAGACACAGATCCACTCTGCCGTCCCTTACAAGTTCCGCGCCGTACTCAACTGCCTGTACCCCTACGTCAGGGCCGCCAATCAGGGTATGGCTCGGTCCTTTTATGCCGTAAGCCAGACTTAGTGCCCCGGCCAGTGCGTTAAGCACTGAATCAGAGAAGAGCACAGGGCTTGCACCCAGCGGGCCCTCCGTAGAAAAACCCTTATGAAAATCACAGCTATAACCAAGAGCCCCGTGTGTGACACCACAGACGACCCCGACCCTCTTGCCGTCATAAGTAGAAAGATCAAGGCCGGCATCTTTAAGTGCCTCAGCCGCCGCGACCAGAGCGTACTGCGTTACTACCGCAGCACGTCTAAAACGGCGGTCTGGAAAGAGCGTACCAAAATCAAATCCAGCTACTCTTGCAAGCCTAGCCCCGATATCTACAGCACCGGTAAGCCTTGACTCTCCCCTTGTAAAAGCGCGGATAAAAGCATCCTTACCAATGCCCAAAGGACTTACCACGCCGGTTCCTGTAATAACAATACTCATGCGCTACCCGCCCGCTCCAGAACCAGAGACGCATTTGCACCGCCAAAGCCAAATGAATTAGAGATCGCCCTATTAATCTTAATTATGCGATTTGGCTCTTTTGAAATATTTAATAGGCACTCCGGGTCTATCTCTTGACAATTTATATTGGGAGGGATAAAGCCTTCGCGCAGGGCCATAAGTGTTACGACCGCCTCTACAGCACCAGAGGCTCCGAGCAGATGCCCGATCATCGATTTTATAGAGCTTACCGGAACACCAACTCGGCCAGTACTTTCACCAAAAACCTCTGCTATGGCACGGGCCTCCATCAGGTCGTTAAAAGGTGTCGCCGTACCGTGGGCATTTACGTAATCCAGATCACCCGGAGATATCCCGGCATCCTTAATGGCCTCACTAATCGCAGCTACAGCACCACGAGCCTGCGGGTCCGGCCGTGTGCTATGAAAGGCATCAGAGGACGCTCCGTAACCCGTGACTTCTCCCAGTATTTCAGTCCCGCGCCTGCGTGCATGGGTCATTTCTTCCAAAATTAAAAGCCCCACACCCTCACCAAGGACAAGGCCGTCCCTCTCCTTATCAAAGGGCCGACACTGCGTAGGCGTAACAGCCTGCAACGAGTTAAAACCGGCAAATGTAAACTCACTCATCGTATCGTAGCCACCGGCTACGGCCATATCAAAGGCCCCTGTGCGTATCTTCTCAAAGGCACTACCGATAGCATTTGTGCCAGAGGCACAGGCATCACTAAAAGTACGTACCTGTCCGCGAAGTCCGTACTCTTCCATGAGGTTCGCACCCTGACTATGCGCCAGATAATCCGAAAGCACAGAAGCTCTGGCACGGTCAAAGCCCTTCTCCAACCCCATACTGTGGTAACGCTGACCCGAGAGCATACCGCCTAAAGTCGTACCGAGTGCCATATAGATAGATTCATCTAGCGTACCAAGCCCTGCCATCACTAGAGCCTCATCAAAGGCGGCAAGCAGCAAAAGGCTACTCCTGTCAAGCCGGTTACGGCGAAGTTTTTTTAGAGGCCTGTCCAGTAAAAACCCTTTGACCTCGCCACCAAGCTTCCCTCTGTATGCCGAGCCGTCAAAGGCCGTAACAGGGCCGATACTATCGCGGCCTTCTCTCATTGCTATGAGGTTTTCTGCGTAGCCCTGACCATGCGCCGTTATAATGCCAAGGCCTGTAACAACGACCCTTCTCTGCTGCTTACCGGCCATATTAACCCTTAACCTTTGTTGCCTGCTTTTTATGATAAGCTACCTTTGGCTTTGCACTATGAATCTCGTAAACCGAATGCGACGCGCCCATCTTCTTTAACTTCTCTGCACTGCCGCCTCTCTTTTGCCACGGCCTGTATAGGCAGGCAAAGGCCAGCAATACCACCCCGCAAATAACACCTAGCGCAACAAAGCCTGCAAGGTAGATAAAGGCCGCAACCACGGCAACAAACCCCGCCAAAGCAAGCAGCGTCAAAAGCAGGGAGCGTATGTAGTAACTATCCTTTAGCATCTATATACCTTAAAAAAAATCAATTGGCCTCCGAGATCCGAGCCTTTGACCTCTTACCCCAAAAACTATCAGGAGCAGCGTCGTACGACTTCTGCCAGTACTGCTCTGACTTCTTTTTATTCAGAGCCATATCTGCGTAGAGGTCGCCTATCTTCATAAAGACCTTGCTCTTGGCATCATCATCTACGCCCTTTAAAAGCAAGACCTTCTCATATCGTTTACGTGCCTGCTCAATCTGGAAAAAATCAACGCCGTCATCAAATTGTTCTATATCGTTCTTGGCATCCTCAAGCCCTATATCTACCTTCAAGATATGTGCGTCAACGTATTTACCGTCGTAGTAGAAGGTCTTCTTCAAGGCCCGCTTTGCCTTATCTGGTCTACCATTAAAGAAGAGCGCCCTAGCCACAAGAAAACTCGTCTCCGGCAAAGATGGCTTTTTCTTATATAGCCTCCAGGAACTAAGATAGGCCTTCATAATAAGACTCTTCCATGTCTTATCTCCGTCAAGCTGCATACGCTCTATCTTATCGAGCGTGGCTCTGGTCTCTTCTAGAATACCCTCAAAGCTGTCCTTCTCTACCTGCCTGAGCAGAGCCTTTGCATCTTTAATTTCATGGTCCGAAAATGACTTTACTATTTCTTTATCCGAAGCGACCTCGGCTAAGGTTGACCCTGTCGTAATAAAAACTAAAATAAGAGCCACAGCAACAATAATCTTCTTCATCTTTCTCTCTCCTGCTTTTAGAGTTACATATAGCTACTCGCCCAAGACTTCTTTAACCTGAAAACCTAATTGCCCTTTTCCAACAACTTCTTTGCCCTCTTACCCCAGTAGCTTTCAGGTGCGACGTCATAGGCCTTCTGCCAATAAAGCCTTGCTTTTTTATTATTAAAAGTGCGGTTGGCATAAAGTTTTCCTGTCCGATAAAAAACCTTGCTCTCATCTTCCTTTTCCACACCATCCATTTTAAGTACCCACATTCAAGGTCGAAGTGCAACAGAGGCGGAAGCGACCTCAAGCGGTGTTTTGTAGCCCAGACACTTTCTGGGCCTGTTGTTGATCAGTGATTCTACCCTTGCCACCTGCTCGTCCGTTATTTTAGCGAAGTCCGT
>JAJRSM010000058.1 GCA_024278765.1 Deltaproteobacteria bacterium
GACTCTTGCCCTGAAACCTTAAATCCGTTATCCTGTCTCGTTCCGTAAGGCTAAGATGCCTGTATCCTTTTCCCATAACCACCCAGAATACCAGCAAAAGGACAGTCCTGCCAGGTGTTGCACTTCCTCATTGAACCCGCGTAGCAATTATGTTGACAGGTTATTTTAAAGTCCACTATTGATTGGATATATTTACGCTACGTTAACATCTTGGCTTTAAGATTGCAATAATTTTCCGCTAGAGTCTCTACAGCTTTAACTCGGAACTTCTCTACTGATGAACAAGCCGGTATAGAAAGACTTGATTCGTATCATGTTTTCAATAGATAAAATTGTAGCTATAAGTAATAAAGATGTACTAATACTATCTTTACAGCTAGTTTTTCATTTTTTTTTAGGTAATTAATACTTGAAGGGCTATTACGGCGTATTTTTAGACTATAATATATAGTAATTGGTAGGAATAGTCCTACGGGTGTGTCTATGGTATGGTCGGGCTAACCTGGTGTAGCCCATGGTAGAAATAATAGTAAGCCGGGGTCTTTTTCTAAGGTCCTTATCATTGCGCACGGGTAGCAACAAGTTAGCCGGGCCAGCTCATTACTTCTAGTTATTCATCTTTTCTATCCTTGATATATTCTACCTTTAATTGTTCTGACGTTCTTGTTGATAGAGCGTAGTTGCGGGTGTTTTTTGATTATGGGACTTAGCAGAAAGATATACGTTGTCTTCGGCATGTTGCTTTTTATGCTGGGTGTTATAGCCGCTGTTGGGCTTGTTAATACCTCACTTATGAAGTCTGCCTCCAGCTCGCTCTTTGAAGAGGCATTTTATGAGGCCCAGTACTTTACAGAGTTAAAGAGTGAGCTGGAGCACTCTCAGAGACTGCTTTTAAATATAATGATCGAGCCTGATCTGGATATTATAAAAGACGAGCAGGAGGAGCTTGAGGTCGCCTCAAGGCTTGTAGATAGCAAGTTTGCCTATATCTTGCTGGACGAAAATGACTTTGATGCAGCAGCTCGCCACGCTATAGTTGAGCTCAGAGATGCCTGGCGGGAATATAAGGCGTTGCGAGGTGATCTGATAGCAGTTGTAGTTAGCACTAAAAGCCACGGAAGTCTGGACGTTAGTAACCTGGTTTTCGAGAGTCCGCTGTGGGAGAGTTTTAAAGGGCTTATAGTTCGGGCAGGACGCCTTGTAGAGCTTGAGAAAGAGGAGATCTCAGAAGCCAACAGGCTTGTAGTTGCAAAGTACGATAATATGATCAGGGTATATATCTTGCTCATCGTCTTTGGAGCTATCTCTATGGTTGTAATGCTAATCTATCTGCTGCGCAGCATTATGGGGCGGATAAAGACACTTGGCAATGCTATGCAGCAGGTAGAGGAGGGACGGCTGGACTGCAAGATAGAGGCTGAGGGTGTTGATGAACTCGGCGATCTTATGCGCAGCTTTAACCGGATGGCAAGGCAGGTCTATGAGGGGCACGTTAACCAGGAGCAGGTAAAGATGATCTTGCAGTGGAGCTCGCAGGAGATGGAGGCGAAAAACATCAGGCTTGATAAGTCCAATAAAGAACTACAGAATGCCAATAAAAGTATTGAGCAGACACGAGAGCAGATCGCGCAGTCTGAGAAGATGGCATCGGTTGGTCAGCTTGCCTCAGGTGTCGCTTACGAGATCAATAATCCGATTGGACTTATAGGTAAGAACCTCTATACGCTTGGCGCTTATGTCAGGGATATTAATGAGCTGATCAGGTTGTTCCGTCTGGTGCTAAAGGCCCTGAATGAAAAGGACTTTGACACCGCCTCGCTTCTAACGAAGAAGATAGATAGCTTTACAAAGGTCAATGATATGGATTTTATCCTTAAAGATCTGGATGCATTGGTATATAAACTGAAGGAAGGAGCCGATAGGGTCGTATCTATTGTAAGCAGGCTTGAGGAGTTTGCCAGTTATGGTGATGGCGATGTGGTTCAGACCGATATTAACTGTTGTCTGGAGAACGTCATAAAGGTTGTTTGCAGTGAGTCCAAGCACAATACCACGATAGTGAAGGAACTTGGCGATCTGCCGACCGTTACTTGTCGCTCCCAACAGATTGCGCAGGTATTGCTGAATCTTTTATTCAATGCAGTGCAGTCCATTAAAGATGAAGGTACTATAAGTGTGCGTACTTACGCCGGGGATGACGATATCTTTATCGAGGTCGGTGATGATGGAGAAGGTCTGGCTGAGGATGAGGTAAGGGCTATCTTTGACCCATCCTTTGCGGCAGAAGAGGTTGACTCTGGCTTTGACCTTTCTATAGCATACGGAATCATAAAGAACCATAACGGTGAGATAGAAGTTCGTAGTAAGCTTGGCGAGGGTACGATTATAACGATTAGGCTTCCTAAAGAGATGTCGGTTGATATTGAACAAAAAGATTTTATGAATAAGTCTGCATAGCCGGTGAAGAATATCAGGTGCGTGATAATGAAGAAGCTGGATGAGATATGACTATTTATCTAAGTGATATGAAATTGTTATAAGGTGCAGAATTTTTTAGAAAAACTAATGTTTACTGATCGTAGCGTCTTGCAAGTAGATATATAGGTGCTATACTTTGGTGAAATAGTAATACGCATCTGGAAGTATTTTGCTTTGAGACTCTTCAGCTCTACTCTGTTTTAGCTTATTAATGAAAATCAATCTGAAAAAAAATAATAGTTTTTAATACAGGAGGCGTTATGTCATTTTTAGGTTATGAATCAAAGGAGGAGTCCGCGCGTAAAAAACAGGAAATAAGTAAACTCCAGCAGATGATAGATGCTGTGCCTTCTATAATTATGTTATGTGATGCAACTCATGAAAATAATGTTTTTTATATGAATACGACGGCTAGGGAGACTATAGCAAAGCATAGGGCGCAGCTTAATGAAGGGCTTGGTGGCAGAGCTGATGTTGCTAATGTTATGGATAATTCTATTCATCAGTTCCATGCCAACCCGGATAGGGTTAGGAGGATACTTGGCAATCCCGCTTCCCTTCCTTATATGGCGGAGATTCCGCTTGGCGGCGTTACCTTTATGACGCGCGCCTATCCGGTTTGGGATAGTGTGGAGACGGGCAAGGTGCTCTGCTATATGGCTTGCTGGAATGATATCTCGGCTGAAAAGGCAGTAGAGGCCCGGAGTACAAAAGATGCGGAAGAGAGGGAGCATCTCGAACGGCGCGTGCAACAGATAGCAACTGCTATGGAGGAGATGAGCGCGAGTGTGACCGAGGTCGCAAGGAACGCAGGCCACGCATCGGCAGCCGCAGTAGAGGTATCTGATAATGCCAATAGTGGTCAGCAGGTCGTTGCAGAGGCTGTAGAAGGGATGCGTAAGGTCGCAGGCGTTGTTCGCGAATCTTCGGAGATAATAATGCAGTTGGGGGCTAAATCCGATGAGGTTAAGGACATTGTTACTATTATTGAGAATATAGCCGAGCAGACCCATTTGCTGGCACTGAATGCCGCTATTGAGGCGGCACGTGCCGGGGAAGAGGGGCGCGGCTTTGCGGTAGTCGCTGATGAGGTGAAAAAACTTGCCGAGTCCACTACCCGGTCTACTAAAGAGACCTCGGATATCCTCGCAGAAATAGTAAGTGTGAGCGCAAAGGCTGTATCTATAATGGAGGAAGGTAAAAAAGAGGCCTCTGCCGGCGAAGAACTTTCAAGTAAGGCAGGAGAGGCACTCGATAAGATCGTAAATGAAATTAACTCTGTTAAGAATGTCATTACCCAGATCGCTACCGCATCCGAGCAGCAGTCTGCGACCGCGGAAGAGATAGCCCAGAACCTTGAAGAAATAACGAACAGGAGTGGCACCGAGCATGGGACAAGTGAAGGAGCTAATCTGAGTCTGGTGGAAAAGGCAAGGGGTGGTTGATCTTAATGTGCCCATTGCTTTTTTGTGCAGCGGTAGATAGCCGTGCTTAGTCTATGTTGATAAAGGCTATAATGCTTTTTTAAATTGATTAGATAGCGATATCTGTAACTTCTCTAAATCTTATTTTATCTTAGATCTCTTGGTACTATTCCTCTTGCTAACGGCAAGAGGAATAGCACCGGGGCCTCTCTTCTATCTATTTTAATCCGTACTTATACCTACCTTAATAAGATGGTTGTAGCACTAGAACTGTGCTATCCTTTTTAGATATGCCCTTATGGTTTGTAGTGCCATAGCTTTTTGGCGCAGACGCATTTGCTGGCACTGAATGCCGCTATTGAGGCGGCGCACGCAGTGGCAGAGGGGCGTGGCTTTGCGGTAGTCGCTGATGAGGTTAAGAAGCTTGCAGACTCTACGACCGTCTCGACAAAAAAAATCGCCGATATCCTAGAGGAGATAATAGGGGTTAGTGCTAATGCCGTTGCCGTCATGGAGCAGGGCAAGAAGGACGCAGAGGCAGGTGAAGAACTCTCGGGTAAGACAGGGGACTCTAGGGTTGGCTGTGCCCACCAATATGTCATAGTTAGGGGCGTTAGCCCTGAAGATCTCCCATCTTTTTCTCTGATTGTCACCTGTCTGGTATGTTTTTTATGAGGTTAAAATAGATTACATATAAGTGGCCTCATTCAAAAACCACCCTGATTTTACGGTAAAAAACAGGGTAAAAACTTTATTTTTAGCATTACCGTTACTTTCACTTGATGTCATGTCTTGCCTATTGTATGCTCCTCTTATGCAAATAAATAGACACCTCCCTCCTAAAGAACTCAGGCACCTGAAAAAGGACTCGGAGAGGCTTCGTAAAGCCCTTATAGACCAATATCTAGCTCCTACTTTACCTAATATCATAGCCGTAAAGCCACCGTACCTGGATGGTTACGAGATCATTCCCTCGCATATAAAGAGAAGTGAGATAGAGCTTTCTTTAAATGAAGGCCTGAAAGATAAGGCCGCCTCTTATAGACTCTGGACGCTAGGTGCTATCGGCGATTATCTTCCTACAGCCGAGAGTGCCGCGTTAACAGAGATATGCATCGGGGCTATCGCAGAGATACTGGAGGTCAAGGCACGTCTACAGGTCGCAGCTGGCTTTTTCTCGATGATGGTCGCGGCGGTAGATGATTATATAGATCAGGAAGGCACATACGAAAAGCTAGGGCAGAGGCTTCCGGCTATCTCGCATGCATACCGAGACCTGATGGATATGGCACTGGAGGCAGAGCTCCTAGAAGGCAGAATCACCAAAGAAGAACTACGTCAGATAAGATTCGCACTCTTTGACGTAATAAAGACCCTTATAAGCAGTGAAAATATAGAACTAGATCCAGGTGATTCCAGCAGGTCTTCCTCAGAGACTGCAAGCGAATACCTTTACCGTAAATCCTGCGGAGATAAAGTAATCTCGGTCTTGCTTCCAGTATCAAAAGAAAGCGCAGAGGTAAAAAAGATATGCTGTGATATAGGCAGGATCACCGGAGAGGCAGGTCAGCTCCTGGACGATGCCATGGACTATTACGACGACCTTAACCACGGTAAGAAGAACTTTATTATAATGACTATGCAAAACCCTGCCAAGGCAATAGACTTTGCGCGTGATAAGATCTGTGCCGCACGTGAATTGGCAAAGACCCTGCCTAATGATAAAGATAAACAACCTCTTCTCTGGATATTATCGACCCTTGATGAAGTAGCAGCTATACTAAGCAGAAGCACAGCACTAAATTTGGATACAGGTCAGGGAGCACTGAGCCTCTCGGCCTCGCTGATCGCCTTGCTTGGCAGAACTATTCCAACCAATACATTCCTCGTCTGGTTCTAACCACCACCATGCGGTGGGGCTATCTAACATGTCATCCTGAACTTGATTCAGGATCTGTATTTTAATAACCCACATTCAAGGTCGAAGTGCAACAGAGGCGGAAGCGACCTCAAGCGGTGTTTTGTAGCCCAGACACTTTCTGGGCCTGTTGTTGATCAGTGATTCTACCC
>JAJRSM010000059.1 GCA_024278765.1 Deltaproteobacteria bacterium
AATAGAGGCTGCGCGAGCCGGAGAACAAGGCAGAGGCTTCGCGGTTGTCGCCGATGAGGTAAGGAAGCTCGCAGAGAAGACAACCAAGGCGACAAAAGAGATCGCCGATATGATCAAGACGATCCAGAACGATACAAAGGGTGCTATGACCTCGATGCATGAGGGCACAAAACAGGTCGAAGAAGGCGTTCAGCTTGCCAGCGAAGCCGGAGAAAGCCTCCAGCAGATCGTATCAAGTGTTGATAGAGTAACCGATATGGTTCGTCAGATCGCCACGGCTGCTGAAGAGCAGGGTGCTACAGGGGAGGAGATAAGCTCTAATATCTTTGGTATCTCCCAGGTAGCCAATGAAAATAGCGAGGGGATAAAAGAGGTCTCGGATGCATCTACAGACCTTAATAGGATCGCCGATGATCTCAAGAAGCTGGTTGGAACCTTTATTCTTTCTACCGGTGATTCGTCCGTAACCAACGGTGTTTCGGGTACCGGGGACAAAGGGCGGGCGAGCATGAATGGGGATAAAAATGTAGTGAGCTTTAACCGTAGCAAGGATGACGAGACCTTCAGTACCGGATAGACCGGCGCGATCTATAATCGAGTCTGTTAATGATTTTACTATTATCTGGTTGATTGTTTTGCCTGATCGCAAATTGAATGTATTGCCTTATTGAGGAGTTAGATGTCTTACCTCTTTAGTTCAATATCTTACCGTTATCTCACCCGATGCTTACTTTTAGACTAAAGTTTTCGTTCAATTCAGCGATATAGTTATATTAGTTATATTTTATGATTGTATTGTTATCACTATACTCTGCTTCATTCGCATAAGTATCTGTGTACATCTTACTCTTGGTTCTACTCTCTTTCTGTTCAGCTTGTGTTGAAGGAAACTCAGCGAGGAGGTCCAGCTATGAGTATTAGGCTAAAGCTAGTTGCGGTTATCGGTGCATTTCTATTTTTAATTCTAACTGCTGTTGGAGTAACTATTTATTCGGTTAATGCATTAAAGAAAGACTCCGGCACTATTAATCTGGCAGGCAGGCAGAGGATGCTTGCTCAGAAGTACACTAAAGAGCTCTTTGCCGAGATGATCCCGGTTCAGGTCAAAAATAGTGCTGTAAAGGCCGCTAATATCGCTACAATCCAGATAACAGAAGACCGTGCAAAGTACACCCAGAGCATTATTGCCAAGCTCAAAAAAGAGTTGCCCGGCTTTAAACCCTCACGGGACTGGGAAGGGCTTCAAGGCGGTGTGCCGCTTCCTGCGACCTTTGTTCAAGAGGTATCTGCAAAGATCAATCAGGGTGGCGTATATAGTTATGATCTTCTGAGTCGTTGGAATATTAATAAAGATAAGGGCTTGAGCAGTGAGTTTGAAGATAATGCCTTTAGTGCGCTGCTGGCCAATAAGAATGAGCCTTACTTCAGGTTTATGACCTATAAAGGAAAGTCCGTGCTGCGCTACGCAACACCTGATATCGCAGGGGCTACGGCCTGTGTGAATTGCCATAACGCCCATCCGGATAGTGCCAAGCGAGACTTCAGGCTTGGCGATGTTATGGGTGTCCTTATTGTAAGTATCCCTGTGCCGGTAGAGATAAGTGAAATCGGCGGGGTGCTTGGTAGTGGCGGCGCAGGGGATCTCAGGCCATATGAACGTACCGCTCAGGTCTTTGAAAAGACCCTTGCAGCCCTTATCTCCGGCGGGGATGCGCCGCTGGACTTCTCTATGACACGCTTTACAGCTCTGCTTCCGTCATCAAATCCTGCCATTATAGAGCAGCTCAATGTAGTTGACAAATCATGGAAGAAGATGAAGAGGGAGGTAAATGTATTAGATAATACCGTAGTCAACTCACCCAGATACCTTACTGCAATGAGTTCATTGCTCAAGACAAACTCTAACGTTGTCGTGCAGATGAATAAGGCCGTTGGTATGTATGAGGCCGAGTCCATGCAGGGAATTAGCAATATGGTAAAGACCTTGGGTGTCTTTGTAGTTCTTGCCTTTCTGCTAGCCATCGGAGCTATGATACTGGTTACGCGCTCTATAATAAGGCCTATCTCTGCTGTTGTTGAGTTTGCAGGGACGATGGCTGAAAAGGATCTGAGCTCCCCTGACCTTGCGATTACGGGCCGTGACGAGATAGGCATGCTCGCCGGTGCTCTAAACGCCATGAAGGGAAACCTTAACGATATAATCGGACAGATACGGAACTCTTCGGAGCATGTGGCAACGGCAACCTCTGGGCTTTCTCAGTCCTCGACTATGATAGTTGATGGTACGGATAGGCAATCGGTGCAGAGCGGTCAGGCGGCAACTGCTATGGAGGAGATGAGTGCCACGGTGCTGGAGGTTGCAAAGAATTCGCAAGGTGCTGCCGAGGCTTCTAGTGAAACTCAGCGGATAGCCGTAGAAGGTGGCGACGTTGTAAAACGAGCGGTAGACGGTATGATGGTTGTGGCTGAGACCGTTAAGCAGAGTGCCGTAACCGTTGAGGCACTCGGTAAAAGCAGTGATGAAATCGGTGCTATCATCTCGGTTATCAATGATATAGCTGATCAGACAAACCTGCTGGCCCTAAATGCTGCAATCGAGGCGGCACGCGCCGGAGAGCAGGGGCGTGGTTTTGCTGTTGTCGCCGATGAGGTAAGAAAACTTGCCGAGAAGACCAGCAAGGCCACAACAGAGATCGCCGATATGATCAAGACTATCCAGACCGATACCAAAGGTGCGATGAGTTCCATGCATGAGGGGACCAAGCAGGTAGAGCAGGGCGTCCAACTTGCGAGCGAAGCTGGAGAAAGCCTCCAGCAGATCGTATCAAGCGTTGATATCGTCACCGATATGGTGCGCCAGATAGCAACGGCTGCTGAGCAGCAGAGTGCTACGAGCGAGGAGATAAGCTCGAATATAGTTGGCATAGCCGAGATAGCGCAGGAGAATAACCATGGTGTTAAAGAGGTCTCCGGTGCCGCTGTGGAACTGAATATGGTCGCAGAAGGACTTAAAAAGCTTGTAGGGACATTTGTCCTGGCTGGTGCGAGACGATCAGGTGACGCTGGCAGTGACTATAACACTCCCCAAAATCTGGACAGTTGAATAAGGTGTATGTTAGCCTTGCCAAATAATTAAGGAGGCGAGGTTTATGCGTAAGATTCGGAGTAAGATCGATTCATCGTTAAAGGCCAAAGTTGCTCTTGAGGCGATAA
>JAJRSM010000060.1 GCA_024278765.1 Deltaproteobacteria bacterium
CGGACTTCGCTAAAATAACGGACGAGCAGGTGGCAAGGGTAGAATCACTGATCAACAACAGGCCCAGAAAGTGTCTGGGCTACAAAACACCGCTTGAGGTCGCTTCCGCCTCTGTTGCACTTCGACCTTGAATGTGGGCTATGAAAAAAATCCTGATTTTATTAATTCTAATCTGCATTCCTACCTTCACTAGTGCTCATAAATATGAACACATGCAGATGAATACACATAGTGCTAACTCCTATTTCACTCACTTTCATACCCACACCGAGCCAGCATCAGAACATAAACACATAGCCGTTAAATTTCAGGAAGATCTCCAACCACACTTGCACAGCCACGAAGATATATTATTTCTTAAATCCTCAGTACAAAAAAAAGCAAACAATAAAACCCTCGCAATCCAAAACACTATTTTGGATTTATCGCAGTTTAATATCCTCGTAAATCCAAAGATATATCTACAAACTACGCATTCTAGCTCCATCTTTATTTCCAGAAATCGACCTCTTCTGATTTAATCAAAACACCCCTTGCTTCACCTAAAGTCCAGTAGCGACCCGGACCTGCGAAGGTCTAATACGTTATTTCTATCAGATAATTTATTTGAATTGCAAAAGGTCGTATAGACCCGTACCATCTTTGCAATTTCAATTAAATATAATATTGAAAAGCTCACCTCTGCTGATTATATGGCGATCTCATAGAGGTAAATAAGGAGATATTAACGATGATGTTTTCAAAGAAATTCAAATTTATATTTGTCGGTTTATATATCCTTTTACCGACACTACTCTTGTGCCCAGCAACTGCTATGAGCGCAGAGCTCTGGACATTGGAGAAAAGCATATCCCATGCCATTCAGGTCTCCCCTGATATTCGTGCTGCAAGTGCTGAGGTCCAAGCAAAGCAAGGCGCGTTAAAACAATCCGGGGCATGGCCTAACCCGAGTATTGAGTTTAACGTTAATGACAAATTAGGCATCGACGATAACTCTGGCGGGAGCGACCTGACACAGATAGCTATCACTCAACCAATCACCCTTGGCCGTTTATCTCATCAGCGAAAACAAGCAAAGGCCGGGTTGTTGGCGGCAGAACAAAATCACTTTTATCAACAGCTACTCCTAGAAAACAGAATAGCCCATAATTTTCACAAACTACAGTTGGCTATCGTCACATTAAAACTGGCCAAGGAGAAACTGCTATTTGCCAGGAATTTTCAAAAACAGGACGGCAGTAACAAACAAATAAACTATCCAATAGTTCGTTACCTTACCCCTTTGGAAGAAAAACGCCTGGATATCATAAGGGAAACGGCAGCTCAGTTTGTAGCAAGCGCAGAAGGCGAATATAGAGAGTCACTCTCTACTTTTAAAATGTTTTTAAAACTATCTGAAAATACAAAAATCAAAACAGATATCTTACATCCTGCGCAGTTGCCAGCTAACCTTGATAGTTTGCTCAGCCGCCAAAAAGCTAACCATGCGGCTATTCTTATTGCTAAACATAGGCGAGAAGCCGCCAATGCCGGCATCTCCCTCGTACGCGCAGAACGTTTTGCCGATCCGACCTTAACCATATTTCGTGAACGTGATTTACTGGGTGGCTCAAGACAATATTTCACCGGTATTTCGATAAATATCCCAATTCCTTTGTGGAATCGAAAAAAAGGAGCTATTACCAAGGCAAAGTCGGAAGCTGAAAAGACAAAATATGAATTGCAAATAGTCCAACGTGAGTTGCAGACAAAACTTTCTCAGAACCACATGCATCTTGGCCATCTTATTGACCAGGCAAAGCATTACCGCACTAAAATATTAGTTCCCGCAAAGGAAGTATTTGAATTAACTCGAAAAGGTTTTTCTGTCGGTGAGGTTAACATTCTTTCTCTTGTCGATGCACATAATACCTATTTTGATTCACGCGAGCGTTATTTGGAGCTACTGTACGAATCCTGGCTGGAAACTGCGGAGCTACGTCTAGCAGCCGGCCTGTTTATACGGGACAATAAGAATTTCAGTGATGATGGTAGCATCGGAGGTTCATTATGATTGCATCATTAATACGGTTTTCTTTGGTCCAACGTATGATGGTTTTGCTATTAGGTGCCTCACTGATAATCGGTGGCATCTGGGCTTTTAAGACTTTGCCTATTGATGCCTTCCCTGATATTTCCGTACCGCAGGTGCAGGTCATAATAAAAGCTCCAGGCATGTCTCCTTCCGAGGTTGAGCGGCGCATCACCATGCCTATCGAGATGGAGATGCAAGGGCTGCCAAGACAAACAGTTATGCGCTCAATGACTAAATACGCACTTAGTATTATTACAGTTGACTTTAAAGATCGCACAGATATTTATTGGGCCAGGCAGCAGGTTACAGAACGCCTGAATCAAGTATGGAGTATCTTGCCGGAAGGAGTTGATGGCGGACTTGCACCTACGACCACGCCGCTTGGTGAGATCTATATGTATTTTATAGAGGGCGAGGGTTATAGCAATCAAGAATTGCGAACTATTCAGGACTGGATAATTCGCCCGCGCCTGCGCACAGTCGAAGGAGTCGCCGATGTAAACTCGCTTGGCGGTGAGGTCGAGGCTTTTGAAGTTGTCGCCGACCCCAAGGCCTTGGTGCGCCACGGACTTGGCCTTGATGATCTGGAGACGGCGTTAGCCCAAAACAACCGTAACGCAGGTGGCGACCGAATCAACCGCGATAACGAGATCCTCCTGGTTCGCACGGTTGGAAATTTGCGCGGCCTTGAAGATATCCGTGGTGTAACCGTTGCCACCAGAAACGGAGTTCCTATCCATGTCAGTGACCTCGCCCAGGTTCGAATCCACTCACTGACGAGGTACGGAGGAGTAACCAATAGCGGCAAAGGAGAGGCAGTAACAGGTTTGGTATTACTGCGAAAAGGGGCTAATAGCCGCATGACGGTCGAGGGTGTCAAAAAAGCTATGGAAGACGTCAAGGCATCCTTGCCTAAAGGCGTAAAGATCATTCCTTTCTACGACCGCAGTGAATTAATCACCGCTGCCGTGGGCACGGTAGAAACAGCACTTGCAGGTGCAGTAATACTGGTCCTGATCGTATTAGTAGTTATGCTGGGCGATCTGCGCAGTGCTTTATCGGTTGCGCTCATCCTGCCGCTGGCAGTCTCTTTCACCTTTATAATGATGAGCATCTTCGGTGTCTCATCTAATCTAATGTCGCTAGGTGGGTTAGTGATAGCGATTGGTATGCTTGTGGATTCCTCCGTTGTAATTGTTGAAAATATCTATACCAAGTTACGGCAAGCCAATAATGGAGTAGAACGCCTGCATCTTATTTACCGTGCCGTAGTGGAGGTCGCTCCGGCGGTTATCTCAGGCACACTTATAACCATAGTTGTTTTTCTTCCTTTGTTCAGTCTAACTGGCTTAGAAGGCAAGTTGTTTACGCCGCTGGCCATTACAATCTCTTTTGCGTTGCTAGGGTCACTGATAATATCTCTAACAGTGATCCCTGTTTTGGCCAGCTACCTCATGCCACATAAATCCATCGCAGGTAATAAAAAACAAAATGATGAAGGAAAGCTCATCTCGATTCTCACGCGTATTTATTCACCGATTATGCAGTGGGCTATTAACCACCGCAAGATCGCTTTGAGTATAGCGGGCCTGGCCATGGGCGTTGCCATTGTTTTGTTTCCCATGATAGGCAAAGAATTCATGTCCGTCATGGATGAAGGGAATACAGTCATCATCATTGAAAAGAACCCTAGTATTTCTCTGGAACAGTCCCTGGCCATAGATGAGGTCTATCATAAAGCCATGATGGAGTTGCCTGAGGTCACGGGAGTTATGGCACGTACCGGTGCCGATGAACTACGACTTGATCCCATGGGTCTGTATCAGACGGACAACTTCATCCTTACACGTCCGCGTTCCGAGTGGAAGATAGGATTACCAGAGTTTAAGAGAAATCTAAGGGAAAAATTAGAACCATTTCCCTATATCGATATCGCCTTCACCCAACCCATTGACATGCGTGTTTCAGAGATGCTCACCGGCGTGCGCGCGACGATGGCCATCAAACTTTACGGAGACGACCTCAAGATCCTAGAAGAAAAAGCAGAACAGATCGAGCAGTTGGTCAACAATATCAAGGGGGCTGTTGATGTCGTGCGCAATCCGGTATTTGGTCAACTTTACTTGCAGATTGAAATTCGGCAAAAAGCCATTGCCGGTTACGGGATAAAAACAGAGGATATCAACAGGATGGTAGAGATTGCCATAGGCGGAAGGGTTGTTACCGAAATCATGACAAACAACCGTCCTGTCGCTGTGCTTTTACGCTACCCGGAAGAAAAACGAAGTTCACTGAAAGCGATTGCGGCTATGTTAATAGAAACGCCTCAAGGGGCAAAGATCCCACTAGGTCGCCTCGCAGACATTCGGGAAGTTGACGGCCCTGTCCAGGTCACACGCGAGTCCGCCAAACGTCAGGTCGTTGTTCAGTCAAACGTAGAAGGCCGTGATGTCGTAGGCTTTGTCAATGAAGTCAGCAGTACCATAAAAGACAAGATCTCGCTACCCGACGGCTATTACGTCACCTTCGGTGGTCAATTCGAGAATCAGCAGCGTGCGTCCAAACGTCTCATGATCGTAGTGCCTATAGCACTTGTCTTGATCTTTATCATGTTATTTATGACCTTTCGTTCGCTACGCCAGGCAGGCTTGATTATTCTTAATATTCCTTTTGCTTTGATCGGAGGAGTTATCTCACTCTACCTCTCCGGTCTTTACTTGTCCGTGCCGGCCTCTGTCGGATTTATCACTTTATTTGGCACGGCTATATTGAACGGCGTGGTGATGGTCACGTATTTTAATCAGTTGCGCGGAACAGGACGTTCTGTATTACAGGCGGTGCAAGAAGGCTCTCAGCGCAGGCTGCGTCCAATACTAATGACGGCACTGAGCACAGTCTTCGGATTAATGCCGCTTCTTGCAGCGACCGGGCCAGGGTCAGAGCTACAGCGCCCTCTTGCTGTGGTTGTTATCGGAGGCTTGATCTCATCTACGCTCTTAACGCTTGTCTTACTGCCTATGCTCTACGAATGGATGGAAGGCAGAGGTGAACGCGCAACGCAGGTCACCCCCAAAGGAGGCACAAAATGAAACAACTGGTCTTGGTAATTCATGACAACCTAAAACAGGAGACTGCTGATCTGCTGCATAGGATAGAGCAGATTCGGGGTTTTACCTTCAGCAATATTGAAGGCCATGGTAAACAATCCACCGACACTTATCTTTCCACTAGAGACAAGGTGGTGGGTTTTACACCTCGCGTGCGTGTTGATATTCTGCTGGAAGATAAAGATGTCACACCGGTACTTATGGAAATACGTGAAAGTAATATTGGTTTAATTAATCATGGATTCTACTGGATTACAGCGGTAGAGGAATACGGACAACTCTAAATTTGGTTAATAGATAGGGGAGATCTCCCCTATCTATTAACCCTCTACAAAATCATAAAGCCTCTCGCCCACAAAGGCGTAAAGACGGATCAATATTACGCAGATCACTCTATGCGCATCACTACCCTGAGAGCCTTTAATACGGTGTGAAAATTCCAGACTCGTCGCATGAGGCTTCAAAACAATCAAGTCGATTTTAGCACATTCGGGCTAATTGAAAACAAAGCGGACTTGAGTGCATGATGTAAGTTGTTGAGATGTAAAAGAAAAAATGGTGACGGTGGGTGGACTCGAACCACCGGCACGGGGCTTATGAGTCGAATAAAGTATAAATTAACAAGACCTTGATCTAAGGCTGGCTTTTCGTTTTGCTCGAAAAAACAAAGGGATAGAAGCATTAAAAAGCTTCTATCCCTTTTGCTATTTTGTAAACCTCCCTTATTTAGTGCCAGTCTAAATTAGAGTTCTCCTGTTTTAAGTGTTTGGACAGATACTCTGCCGGAGTCAAGTTCCCAAGCGATTCGTGAGGCCTCTCTTCGTTGTATTCAGTTATCCAATCTTCGGTTATCTCGCGTACTTCACTCAAGTATCTAAAGACGTACATATCGGGTATCTCTTCTCTGTAGGTCCGGTTGAAGCGTTCGACATATGAGTTCTGAGTCGGTTTCCCGGGCTCTATAAATCCAAGCTCCACCCCGTGATCTTCTGCCCACTCGGCAAGTTTTACCGAAGTAAGCTCC
>JAJRSM010000061.1 GCA_024278765.1 Deltaproteobacteria bacterium
AGGATCCACGAGTCTCTTGACTATCGCACTCCCTTTGAAGTATATTTCGATAAAGAAACAGAACTAACAAACCCGGTAAAGGCTGACACGATCCACCTTATTCAGCCTGATTTGCTGTCCTAACAATGGGGCTAGGCATAGTATAGGTATCCTGATCTTAACATATTGTTCTTTTTAAGTAAATATTTCAGTTCTTCTTCTGCCTTAGTTATGGTAAGTTATAAATCTTGTTCATAGGTGATTACCTTCTTTATAACCTTGACAAAGCCGTTTTAATCCACTAGTATAGACTATTAATTAAGATGCGGAGGTTCTGTAGATATGCAGGCAGTAATAAAGACCGGTGGTAAGCAGTATCCAGTGAGCGAGGGAGATCTCCTCCAAGTTGAAAAACTAGCTAGCCAGACCGGAAGTACAGTAGAAATCAGTAAGGTCCTCTCCATAGGTAGCGGAGACTCTATCCAGGTGGGCGCCCCTTATGTAGAGGGTGCGGTAGTTTTGTGTGAGGTTGTTGATCACGCCAAGGACAAAAAGGTTATAGTATTTAAGAAGAAGAGGCGCAAGGGTTATGCTCTAAAGCGTGGGCATCGTCAGAATTACACAAGCCTCAGGGTTAAATCTATAAAGGGATAGTCAGGCCTTTTCAGTATAAGGTCTTTAAATATTAGACTTAGGTAGCCAGTCTGGCTGCGGGAGGATTTTAAAGTGGCACATAAAAAAGCCGGTGGTAGTTCAAGGAACGGTAGAGATAGTAATGGCCAGAGGCGCGGCGTAAAGCGTTACTCAGGTGAGGCCGTAAGGGCCGGCACGATTATAATTCGCCAGTTGGGCACAAAGGTCCATCCGGGTCTCAATGTTGGTATGGGTAGGGATTACACTATCTTTGCTACAATCGACGGCGTAGTTGACTTCGGGGACAAGGGTAATCGTAAGATTGTAAGTGTACGACCTCTGGACGAAGCAGTTTAGTCTTGTTTTATGTCACAGGGCTTCTGCTGAAATAAATAAGAAGCCCTTTTTTATCCGATCTACTCAGGTGAAAAAATAAATTTAGAATCTAAAAGGGCGTAAAGAGGCATTGCCTCTTCTATACGCCTTTTTTTTATTTAACGATTGGAACATGCAGTAGGAGGTCGTTATGATCTACAAAGAATACATATTAAGGGTCTTGACTCTGTCCTTGGTCTTGGGCTCACTCTTATTTGCAGGTTGCCAGACAACCGGTAAGACCATTGGTAATGCAAATTTTCAGAGTATATCAGCTGATGGCGTAGTCTCGTTTGATGGAAGTCGTATCGCCTATGACGTAAAGGGTCAGGGTGACCTTACGCTCGTCTTCGTGCATTGCTGGACATGTAATAGTTCTTTCTGGGACGGGCAGGTAGAGTTTTTTGCTAACGACTACCGCGTTATAACCCTGGATCTGCCAGGGCAAGGCCGCTCAGTGAGCAAGCGTACGGAATATACAATGGAGTCCTTTGGTAAGGACGTAGCAGCAGTTGTTGATAAGGTCGGTGCAAAGAAGATAGTACTTGTTGGTCACTCAATGGGAGGCCCTGTTGTTTTGGAGGCCGCAAAGCTCTTGGGTGATAAGGTCGTAGGTATCGTCGGTGTTGATAGTTTCTATACATCCTTTAAGCATCCAAAAAGTGCCGATGAACTCAAGAAGCTTATGCAGGCATTTGAAGATAACTTTGCTGGTACTTCCGAGGCTATGGTTCGTTCAATGTTTACCCCTAGTGCAGATCCAAAACTAGTAGATGATATTGTAACTCAGATGGGGGTAGCTGATCCAGAGATTGCTATTGATATGCTGTACGGATATTTTGCTTGGCACGGTGCCAGGTTTAAGGGCTCGGCGGAAGAGTTCTCGCCGATCTTTCGTAATATCAATGCAGCACCGAGTGGCAAGGAAGAGCCGCAGGATGAAAGCGTCTTGTTAATGACCAACGTTGGGCATTTTATTCCTCAGGTAGTCCCTGACAGGTTCAATGAAGTTCTCGCTGAGGTGGTAAAAGGCTTTGCATCCGGTAAGAGCTGTGATAATTAAGAAAAAAGAAGATTTCATAGTGGAGTTTTAGACCGTGAATTTTATAGATGAAGCAAAGATACATGTAGTAGGCGGAGACGGCGGAAGAGGGTGTACGAGTTTTCGCAGAGAGAAGTTCGTGCCGAAAGGCGGCCCGGACGGCGGAGACGGTGGCAATGGCGGTGCGGTTACCCTCGTTGCCGACAAGCGAATAACGAGCCTTAATGACCTGCGTTATAAACACGTATATAAAGCACCGCGCGGTGCACACGGAATGGGCAGTCGCTGTCATGGTAAGGGCGGTGAGGATATCCTGATCAGAGTACCTGTCGGGACCGTTGTGAAAGATCTGGAGACAGAAGAATTTCTTGTAGACCTTACTCAGGCAGGTCAAGAATACATGGCCGCCAGCGGTGGTCGCGGCGGTCGTGGTAATGCGCGTTTTGCGACCTCTACAAATCGCGCGCCAACGCACGCGCAGCCCGGCGAAGAAGGCACAGAACGAGAACTGACTCTGGAGCTTAAGCTGCTGGCCGATGTCGGTTTAGTTGGCTTTCCTAATGCAGGAAAATCCACGCTCATCTCTCGCATCTCGGCAGCTAAGCCAAAGGTCGCTGACTATCCCTTTACAACCCTTGTACCAAACCTGGGTGTGGTTCAGTACGGCGATTACGGTGGCTTTGTCGTCGCAGATATCCCGGGGCTTGTCGAGGGTGCTCACGAGGGGCGAGGTCTCGGGCTGCGTTTCCTTCGACATATAGAGAGGACTTCTATCTTTATACATATGATAGATCTCTCGCCAGAGGCATTTGATCAGGGGCGAGACCCGCTAAGTGATTATAATACGGTTGGCGCAGAGCTTGAGAAATTCAACCCGGAGCTTGCAAAAAGGCCACAGGTCGTTGCCCTCAATAAGATAGACCTGCCGGATGCTCTGGTGATGGCCGATGAGCTCCTGGACCTGCTTAAAGAAAAAGGCGTAAGAGTCTTTGAAATATCAGCAGTGACAGGCAAGGGAATCCCTGAGCTTGTAAACTACGTAGGTAACGAGGTAGACAAACATAAGATGGCCGAGCTGGAAGAAGAAAACGCAGATAAAGAATACGAAGTGGAACGCTAGGGGCATTCGCCCCTCTCAATCTATAGTAATGCTAGGTGCAATCGTGGTAGTAAGGAGTAAAAGTGAAAACAATAGCCTTAAAAGAATTATTTCAGGGGCATTCGCCCCTCTCAAACTATAGCGACGCTGGATGCAATCAAGTTAATTATGAATAAAAGTAAAAGCAATAGCCTTAAAAGAACTATTTCAGGGGCGTTCGCCCCTCTCAATCTATAACAATGCTGGGTGCAATTAAGTTATCGCGGGTTCAAGCGCGAGGCAATAAGTCTTATTATGGTGGAGGGTCGTCCCGTGGCTGAGACGTCCCGAAGCCTGGGCGTACATGAGAATACGCTTTACAAGTGGCTAAGGGAGTTCAGGGAGGACCCGGAACATTCTTTTCCAGGCAAGGGACGTTTGAAGCCCGAAGACGATGAGCTTCGCCGC
>JAJRSM010000062.1 GCA_024278765.1 Deltaproteobacteria bacterium
CCTGCCTCAACCTCCTTCAAGATACCAACGATTTGCGTCTCTGTATATCGCGACTTCTTCATAATATGTCCTCCCTTCTGATTAATCAGTATAACGGAGAACTCTATTTATTGATGGTACTATTATACGGGATGGTTACACTCCGACGACAAGCCATATTTTGAGAGAACCTTCTTCAACTCGTATTTTTACTATTACTGGTTTCTTGAAATGTTCTTCTGCCCAAATCCATGCGTTTTTCTCTAAATATGCTTGAACCTCTTGCCGAAACGACATAGAAGGCAAACACTTTATATGAATATACGTCTCAGCAATGCCACGTACTCTTGATTTTCTTCTTTTTTTTCTTTGCCCACAACTTTACCTCTAATTATATATACCTCACGGCTAAGATAAGCTACAAGAAATCACTGCTCTGTTGGGTTTCATTCTTCAGCGCAACCTACGAGGCGTATGGCATTTAATTCTTTCTTTATTATTTTAGTATATCAATTGCTAAGAGAATTATACATATTTTATTCCAAATCTGCAACGCAGACTACAGAAAGGAAGTCGCACTTTAGTCTATAGTCCCATAACGTGCTATACCGCCCTCTACATATATTTGGACTTTCCTTTCCACTAGATTGCTACAATTAAAATTATCAGGTGACCTTGGCTTTTAGTAACCAAATAGTGCTCTCTTCTTAAACTGGGACCATAATATTTAAACGATAAGGTCTCTGCGTCTGTAAATATTGATGCCGTCCAATGCAGGCTTAATGCCCTCAAAAAACCATACCGATCCAACCCTTCACCAAGGGCTATCCAGCCGGCCCCAGCAAAAAAACCTTTACAACTACTTTTCTCTAGTATATAGTCTTCCCTACATATAATCACAGGCGGCCCTTTCATGCTTTAAAGCTCGAATGAGCCTTAAAGCATGAAAGGGCCTTAGAGCCCGAATGGGCTTTAAAAGAGAAGTACGGTGAAAGACCGTCGCGGACCCGCCGCTGTAACCGAGGACGAAGATCGCATTTATATGCCACTGTCAGTAACCTGATGGGAAGGCGCGACCAGTAGGATGATTCGGGAGCCAGAAGAACTGCCTTTGATGAGTTTTATTACCAGAAGTCCCCGTGGTAAAGGGGCCAGGTAACCTCGCGCGGATTAAAAACGGAATCCCGGACCTTATATAATAAGGTCCGGGTTTTTTTATGCTAATGGTCAAGGGGGTGAGTTAAAAGAAAAATACCGAGATAAAATATCAATATGCTTTGGGTGCTGCAATGCTTAATAGGGAACCCCGTGAAAGACGGGGGCAGTCCCGCTACTGTAAGCGAAGACGAAAACCGACTAATGCCACTGTTCTGTAAAGAACGGGAAGGCTCGGCCAGTAGGATGACTCGCAAGCCAGGAGACCTGCCCAGAGACTAACCAAACAAACCTTCGAGGAAAGGAGTGTAGGAAATGATAAAAATAAATACCCCATGGCCGCTTCTTCTGATTTTTATATCAAAGAAAAAGGAGGCCAGCAAATCATGAGACCTTATTTACCGGCCTTGATACTCAGGGCACTTATAATTGTATTCTTTCTGGGAATACTGACACCACTGGCTGCCATTGCCAACGATCTGGGTCAACACCATCGCTCGCTAAAAAACACCAAGAGCAAGCTGCGCCTTGGCGGCCTAATCGAGGTTTCAGCCATTGATGACGACAATGAAAGCTCCGGCGACTCATCGTCGATAGATCTGGCGACCATCGAACTTGCCCTTGAAGCCGATATAAATAACTATACAAAAGCCCGCCTGCATCTCCTGTGGGAAGAAAACAATACCGAGCCAGCTGAGGTAGACGAAGCGACGATAACCTTCACCTTAACGCATAAAGTTGAGCTCACTGCTGGTAAGACATACCTGCCCTTTGGCGTCTTTCACTCCCACTTTATCACAGACCCTCAGACACATGCGCTTGGCGAGATAAGAGAGCATGCCTTACTTTTGAAGTATAGAGCCACGTACTTTCTCTTCTCCGCAGCAATATATGACGGTGAGATCGACGAGCACAGCGATAGCAACGAAATTAATTACGTAGCCAGCATAATAGTAACCCCGCGCGAGTGGCTGGAGTTCGGACTCTCCTACAACTCTGATCTTGCCGACTCGGACATCGAGTTCACACACGCTCACAGGTTGGATTCTTCTTTAGAAGAGACAGTAAGTGGGACCGGTGCTTTTATAAACCTCATGCACAAGCAATGGGGACTAAACCTAGAGTACCTCGGAGCGAATAAAGGTTTTAACGCAGCAGATCTGGACACTGACGGTGACGGAAAAGGCGACAGGCCCAGAGCCTTTAATATAGAGCTTGCGTACGCGGCGACCGAGCTTATTAGCATCGCCGCAAGGCTGGAAGGCAATAAAGATTTCTTTGATCGGCCGAAAAGGCAGTATGGTGCTTGCGTGACATTAGCACTCTTCAAGAACGTCTCGGCCTCTCTGGAATACCTGCACGGAGAATATGACGCTGGCGCAGAGAGAAACATAATCTCGACCCAGCTGGCGATCAAATTCTAGAATGACATTAAACCCATAACTCTAAGGAGATACAAGATGGAAAGAATACTAGAGAAAGATAGAAGTCAATTAAAGAGTTTCCTCTTCGCCCTGGTAATCGTCGCAATAGCCTTTATGCTGATCTTTATAGCCTTTGGCGTTGATTCGGTCGTACCGGGCATCCACGACCTCTTTCACGACTTCAGGCACAGTGCCCTTGGCATGCCGTGCCACTAACGGCCTTACCTGAATAAGGTTATTTTATTTGCCGTTAAAAAAAATACAGGAGACTGCACATGGATATAGATATAAAAGACTGGAAAAAAGGAATCATCGCAGGGCTCGTTGCCGGAACTATCTGGGGATGGGTGGCTCTTGCCACAAACTGGGTTACCGGCTTTTTCCCGCTAGAAGAAAGCCTGCTTTACGAACTAATAACATTTGGTATAGGAGGTGCTGTCTTTGGCACGGTCGCAGCAGGCTTTCTCGTCCTCACTCGCCAGCACCTGCCCTTTAAGCACCTACTACCAAAGGCAATAATGCTCTCGACCTCGCTTTGGCTACTGCTCTATTTTACCGGGGCCTGGCTCTCTGCGACCGACCACGAAAGGTATCACCCTGTGATGGATGAAACTATCCAGGGCCTTGCCCTTTCCGTTGTAATGGGCGGCCTTATCTGGATCTTCTGGAGAAGGCCGGTAAAGGCAGCTCAGTAATTAAATTTCAAAACCCTCGGCCCTTGGCCGTAGCCCTGCTACCGCCAAGGGCCTCGTTTGGTTTATTGAAACCAGCTCCAAAACCCGGTATAATAATTAACTCAATAACCTCCAGATAGAATATAAATACAAAACTCAAAACAGGTAATATGCAGACGACACTATCAAAGCACGTAATAAACGAAGGCAACACCCGCGAGCTTGCCGCTGCGATCAAGGCGAACTATAACGCCTTTAACGAGGCTGCATTTATTGGTGAGGTCGCCTCTAATCTACCTAATCAAGAACTTGCCGCAAGGCTCAAACAAGTTACGCTATCGCTCAGGAATCACCTGCCTGATGATTACACACGAGCCGTCAAGATAATACTCAAATCCTTGCCGCCTGCAAAAAAGATGGCAGACCTCAAAGGCATAGACCTTGCTGCTCTAGACGGCTTTATTATGATCTCTATCACGGCTTACGTCTCGGACTACGGCCTTGATGAATATGAGATCTCGATGCAGGCCCTAAAGGTAATGACCAGCAGGTTTTCTTCCGAGTTTGCGATCCGCTACTTTATAAAGAAATATCCAAATAAGACGATGCAGACCTTTAGAAAATGGCTCAGTGATGACTGCCCGCATGTGCGCCGCCTCGTCTCAGAGGGGACGCGCCCGCGTCTGCCGCTAAACATAGCACTGCCTGACTTTAAAAAAGACCCCGCGCCTGTTATCGGCCTTTTGGAAAAACTCAAGGACGACCCTGAACTATACGTCAGGAGGTCTGTTGCAAACAACCTCAACGACATATCAAAGGACAACCCTGATATCGTCACAAAGCTTCTAGCGAAATGGAATAAGGTTAAAAGACCTGAACGAAAATGGATGGTAAAGCACGCCCTGCGCACCCTGGAAAAGCAAGGCAACGCGGCGGCACTAAGAATACTCGGATATTCACCAGCGTTAGAGATCATTACTGAGGACTTTCAGATAACCAATAAAACAGTCACCTTTGGCGAGGGTCTTAATATGACCTTATCTATATCTACGCCATCTGCAAAAGCCGAAGCCGTCGTCATTGATTATCTCATCTATCACATGAAAGCAAGCGGCAAGCTATCGCCCAAGGTCTTTAAGTGGAGCAAAAAGACAATTTCAAAGAGCAAGCCCTTGACGCTCGAAAAATTTCACTCGATCAGGCCAATCAGTACAAGAAAATACTACGCGGGCCGTCACGAAGTACATATACAAATACAAGTCAACGGTAATATAGTCGCAAAGGGCGAGTTTGAATTAATCTTATAAAAAACTGCTAAACTCTTAAAAGGCCGCCTTGACACGCTACAAAGACAGATCACCATACTATAAATCGGCATCAACACTTGCCTTATAGATACACAGATGGGATATCCTTCATGTCTTATGAGCTAATAGTCGGCCTACAGGTCTCGGATGATAAGAAATATACGGCCTACAGGAAGGCCATAGCACCTATATTGCTTATTCATAACGGCGGCTTTCGCTACGACTTTAAGGTCTCGGAGGTCCTTAAGAATCAAGAAGGTCGGCCTATCAACAGGGTCTTCCTTCTTCGCTTTGAAGATAAGGCTTCTAAAGAAGCGTTTTTATCAAACCCTGAGTATCAATTGATCAAAAAAGACCTCTTTGAAGATTCTGTACAATCAACGACAATCATCGCCGAATATGAGAGGTAATGGCCTTTTCGTCCACACTATGCATTTATTCTTTAATTAATCCCATGACTTATGATACAATAATAAAGTCATACCTGTTCGACTAATCCACACATCAAAAGCAGCATAAAAGGAGATTATTAATGGCGCGTTTACGAATAGTACTAATAGCTTTGTTTACAATTATCCTATTAACGGCCTCACAGTCTTATGCCTCAAAGATCCACAAAGGAATCGTCCTTGAAACAAAAGACGCAGGGCCATATACCTACATGCATATAGAAGAGGGTATCAGAAAATTCTGGATAGCTGCTACTCCTAATAAGTTTGAGAAAGGCACAACGGTCAGCTTTGCAGAGCAGCTCTGGATGTATGACTTTAAAAGCAAAGCAATGGATAAGGTCTTTAAGGAAATTCTCTTCGTAGCCGCAGTCTATGAAGGAGACGGTGCAGAAAAAGCCGCTGCAAGCAGACGCAACAGGCCTAAGCCCTCGGCAAAAGCCGCAGTCAAGGCTCCACAGCAAAAGGCATTTGGCACGTATACCGTAGCCAACGTCTTTGCTAAAAAAGACACACTCAAAGGAAAATCAATCAAGGTCAAAGGCAAGGTCGTAAAGGTCCTGGCTGGAATCATGGGAATGAACTGGATTCATATACAGGACGGCACCGGAGCCGCCGGGAGCAATGACATAATCTTTACATCAAAGACCGATACCGCAACAGTCGGAACGACAGTTACGGCGCAGGGAACGGTGATTCTGGATAAGGACTTTGGTTCAGGCTACTTCTATGCAGTTATGCTGGAGAACTCGACCTTCTCAAAATAAAATATCTTTTACATGATCTATTGCAAGGCCGCCCCTGTGGGGCGGCCTTTTTTATTTAATTATTCTTTCTCCGTAATTCGCCTTGCCATCGCAGACCCTGCGACGTAACCCGTACTCCAGCAGACCTGCAGATTAAAGCCACCTGTCGGCCCGTCAATATCCAGAACCTCTCCTGCCAGGTATAGATTATCTATAATCTTAGAGCGCATTGTCTTCTGGTCAACCTCTTTAATATCTACGCCACCTGCGGTAATAAAAGCGCGTTCAAAGCCCGAAAGCTTTTTAACTTTAAAAGAAAACTCTTTAAGAAGACCAACCAGCCTCTTACGCTCTGCGCGCGTAAGCTCACCTGATATCTTATCATCCGTAATACCGGCCCGCTCTACAATAACCTTTGCAAGCCGCTGCGTAACCTTCTGCTCCAGAGTCTTACGAACCAGCTTTCTGGGACTCTTACTGCAAAGATCGATCAAGATTTGCTCCATTGCCTTAAACTCTATATTCGCAAAAAAATCCAACCTAAACTCAACGCTACCAGAACCAGCTACAGAAACATGCGCTAGTGCCTTGCCAACCTCGCCGCTCATATCCATGACCAAAGGCCCGCCAAGGCCATTTGCAGTAAAGATGATATCGCCCTTGTCTTGCATGGTTTTTTTATTGTCTTTATATAGACCGACCTTAACATCCGAGAGACTCAGCCCCTGAAGCTCACAGGCCATATCATTCTCTGTAATGACCGTAGTCAGAGCAGGGCGCGGTGGAATTATTCGGTGACCTAGTACCTTTGCAAAGGCATAGCCATCGCCGGTTGAACCGCTTACCGGATAAGACATACCGCCTGTTGCTATTAGAAAATAACACCCCTCTATCACCTCGCCGCTTGCCAGGCTGATCGCATCGATATGATTACCATTCTTTACTATCTCACGCACCTCAGCACCGAGCATTAACTCAACACCGCCATCACCAAGGTAACTCTGCAACGCATCCAGAACAGAGCCAGCGTCATTGCTAACGGGCAAGACCCTGCCTTTACCCTCTACCTTGGTCTTAACTCTGCGATCTTCAAAAAAGGCAACAAGGTCATTCGGACCAAACTCATATAAAGGACCTCGCATAAAACGCCCGGCCTTGCCATACCGGGCGGACATCAATTTCAGGTCTTCCGTATTATTGGTTATATTGCAACGCCCTCCACCGGTCATTAAGAGCTTTGCACCAAGACCATCGCCCTTCTCCAGCAAAAGCACCCTTGCCCCGAGTTCACCGGCCCTGCCTGCCGCCATCATCCCGGCAGGGCCGCCGCCTATTATAACTACGTCGTATCGCATATAGCCCTTATACCATACCTTGGCGTAGGCACAAAAAAAAGCCCACCTGCTGATAAGCAGGTGGGCTTAAAAATAAAGCAACAAAGATAAAACAAGACCGCGCGGGTTCAATGAGGAAGTGCAACACCTGGCAGGACTGTCCTTTTGCTGGTATTCTGGGTGGTTATGGGAAAAGGATACAGGCATCTTAGCCTTACGGAACGAGACAGGATAACGGATTTAAGGTTTCAGGGCAAGAGTC
>JAJRSM010000063.1 GCA_024278765.1 Deltaproteobacteria bacterium
CTTGCCCTGAAACCTTAAATCCGTTATCCTGTCTCGTTCCGTAAGGCTAAGATGCCTGTATCCTTTTCCCATAACCACCCAGAGTACCAGCAAAAGGACAGTCCTGCCAGGTGTTGCACTTCCTCATTGAACCCGCGTCCTAAATACAAGCATATAAAATTCAAATCTACCTACAACTCCCTGACCTTAAAGCTCTTCGCCGTCCCAATCAAAGGGCTGGTAACGTCCTTGCTCGCGTCTTTTGGTCGCAGTATTGCTTTTATAACTACCGAGCCTTACCCTGAAATCCTTACGCTTTAAGATCTCCATGATATTATTCAGATGCGGGCACGGCGGGTAATGACCATTATCAGTGACAATGCAGCTGGAAAGATGTATTACTATCTCTTCTTTCTTAATGCCCGCCTTTTGCTCGGCCTTGCGTGCCAGGTGCGCTACAGTACGACTAATACGCCTGCCGCCACCACCGCCACAGTTAAAAGGCACGGCCATAATATCCGTGCTATAGTTCTCAAAGGCATCTATTCTCTTATCAAAAGAATTTATACAGGTCAGGCCGCTACACCTCTCTTTGGCTATATCGCACTGCACAATACCGATGAGTCGAGTCTTCTTTTCACTACTACCAACCTCTGGTTTATTTACATCTTTCAAAGTACAGACCTCCCGAAGAACTATTATATAAAATAGACTAACACACTCAGAGTAGCAACGGCAACCGCTCAAAGACCAATAAAACCGTTATTATATATACAGATACAACTAAAGTGTTAATTTTTCATTTTTTTTGATACAGCCCTAGGGCTAATAGCAGAAAACAATAGCTCTTGACCAAAGCAACTAATTGTGGTAAGGTTATAATATATTTCGTCTTTTCCACTCTTAAACAAGGATAAGCTCTATGGCAATTGCGAAAGCTACAGGTACAGTTTTCAAGGCTGGAGATCTAGCCGTATACCCGGCTCACGGTGTCGGAATCATAGAAGGCATCAAAGAGCGCCAGATTGCTGGAGAGAGTCACTCGTTTTACGTACTAAAGATCTCGGGCTCTGACGCGACCATAATGGTCCCCATTGCCAATGTAGAGATGGTCGGACTCAGAAAAATCATGAAAAAAAGCATGATCCCTAAAGTCTACTCGATCCTGCAGGACAAAACAGACGACACCTTTGACAACCAGACTTGGAACAGAAGGTATCGTGAGTACACCGAGAAGATCAAGACGGGCTGCGCCATGGAAGTTGCCAAGGTTCTACGTGACCTATACATGCTCAAGCATGGCAAGGAGCTCTCCTTTGGTGAGAGACGTATGCTTGATACGGCAAAGACCCTACTGGTAAAAGAGCTTTCCGTAGCAAAGAAGATTAAAGAAGAAAAAATAGAAGAAGAGCTCGACAAGTTAATGCAGGCCTAGTAAAGTTCTTCCAAGCCTGTCCTTCTAGACTTTAGGAACAGAAGCAGCAACAAGGCTTTAATAAATAACTGTACCCAATAATTACGCACCATTAACAGAGATGCCGTTGAATTCAGCGGCATCTCTGAAGGGCTGGCAACCTTGGCCCAAGCAACCAAGAGGACTTTTCGTCAGTGTCAATCCTACTGAAAGCATTCTTTGTTCTACTGGCCGCGATCAGCGGCTATCTCATCGCGCTTCAGCTTGTAAACAATGAGCTTACCGCCTATATAGGTATGCTTATTGGGCTAATCATAGCACTGGCCGCGATAAGGATAGAGATGCTAGCCAAGGATACTCCCGCTAGAACCCTGATAGGCGGTGTTATAGGTATAATCAGCGGTCTGGTAGTGGCCAACTTGGTCACCTATCCGCTGGTCCTTCAGTACTTCAATAACCCGCGAATCGAATACTCGGTCTATATTATCGTTAATGTCATAATAGGCTCGCTCGGCTTCAGCGTTGGCATGAAAAAGGGCGAAGAGCTCACCGCTGAGTTTCAAAAACTTAAGAACAGGGGAGAGAACCAAAAGGACAAAAAAGACGTCCCACTGAAAAACCTCTTGATCCTCGATACCAGCGTTATAATCGACGGGCGCATAGCAGATATATGCGAGACCGGCTTTATAGACGGCACATTGATTGTCCCCAAGTTCGTCCTCGGTGAACTACAGTTCATAGCCGACTCGGCAGACCCAATTAAAAAAGTCCGTGGCACAAGAGGGCTTGACGCCCTGCAACGCCTACAAAAAGACACCCCCATAGAGGTCGAGATATCAAGCGAAGACTTCCCGATGACCGATAAGGTCGATATGAAGCTCGTGGAGCTTGCCAAAAAGCGCACAGCAAAGATACTTACAAACGATATAAACCTACACAAGATCGCGAAGCTCAACGGAATACCAACGCTCAATATCAACTCGCTGGCCAATGCCGTTAAGCCCGTTATTCTTCCAGGTGAAGAGATACGCATTCTGGTAGCTAAAGAAGGCAAAGAGAACAATCAGGGCGTTGGCTACCTCGACGACGGTACAATGGTCGTAATAGACGACGGCGCGGGCTTTGTCGGAAAGACCATCAGCGCAAATGTCACAAGCATACTACAGACCAGCAGCGGACGTATGGTCTTCTCAAAGGCGACCGCCGCTACCGCTAGTACGGGTGAGCACAAAAAAAAGAAAGAACCTATCTTCAAGGCCGTAGAATAACCCCTACCATTAAAACTTCATGCACAAAACCACTTAAAAGGTATAAAAAGAGTCTGTCTCTTGTTTTATACCTCGCCGGGGTATTGACCACGGCATACGGACATGTTTTAATTAAACCATGTCTAATAAGTCCCAATCAAAAAACTCTCTACCACAACAGGTCACGGCCATTATCCCCTCGGCGGGTATGGGCCATAGGATGGTGCAAAAGACAGGTGGGCAAAAAATTAAAAAGAACTATATGGAACTGGCAGGCCGCCCTGTCCTTGCCCGTACACTTAAGGCCTTTCAGGCCAGCCCACTGATAGACGATATAATTATAGTTACAGCCAAAGAAGACCTGGCTTATTGCAAAAAAGAAATAGTAGAAAAATACAACTACACTAAAGTAACGGCAGTAATAGCCGGCGGCAAAGAGCGGCAAAACTCCGTGGCCAACGCACTGGAATACGTAGCAGAGAATCTGGATAGCGATATAATACTGGTACATGACGGGGCGCGTCCGCTAATAACAGAAGGTATTATCGAGGCAACGATTGCTTCGGTTAAAGAATACGGCAGTGGCGTCGTAGCAGTGCAGGTAAAAGATACAATCAAAGAGGTTGCCGGTGGCATTGTCCGTGCAACACCGCCCAGAGAAGGGCTCAGGGCCGTTCAGACCCCACAAGGCTTTCTATGTGAGATATTAACTGAGGCCTCCAGAGCTGCCATTACTGCGAGCATAACGTGCACCGATGAAAGCTCTCTAGTAGAGAGGCTAGGCATTGAGGTCAGGACCGTAGAGGGCTCTTATGAAAATATAAAGATTACAACGGCAGAGGACCTGCTACTGGCAGAGGTGATACTAAAGGCACGCACAGGTGATTGCGAAAAATCTAAAGAAAAACAACAAAAACGTCTTTGACAAGAGGTAATATATGAGAATTGGTTATGGCTACGATCTGCACAGGTTGGCTCGCGACAGGGCACTGATACTTGGCGGGTTAGAGATAGAATTTAGAAAAGGCTTGGATGGCCACTCCGATGCCGATGTACTCCTGCATGCGATAATAGATGCTCTGCTGGGCGCAGCCGGGCTTGGCGATATAGGTAAGCACTTCCCACCCTCAGATGATGCCTATAAAGGGATATCAAGCCTGTTGCTACTGGAGAGGACCGCAAAGCTACTGGCAGCGGCGGGCTTTGAAATCGGCAATATAGATGCTACAATAGTCTGTCAAGAGCCACGGCTCGCCCCGCATATACCGGAGATGGCAGAGCGGACGGCACGGGCTGCCGGCTGCACTAAAGGGCAGATTAATATAAAGGCAACCACAGAAGAAGGGCTAGGGGCGACAGGGGTGGGTGAGGCCATAAGTGCCTCGGCAGTAGCCCTTATAACCAAGGTAGCATAAAAATAAAACAAGCTAATACTAATGAGGAAGATCAATGACGCTTAGAATCTACAACACACTTACCAATCAAAAAGAAGAATTCATCCCGCTCGATCCCGGCAAGGTCCGCTTATATGTATGCGGGCCGACCGTCTATAGCCACAGCCATATAGGGCATGCCCGCAGTGCCGTCTCCTTTGACGTCATATACCGGTATCTTAAACACCTTGGTTACGACATAAATTACACACGCAACTATACTGATATAGATGACAAGATAATAAACCGCGCCAACGCCGACGGTGAGGACTGGAAGGTAATCGCCGAGCGTTATATCGAGAGCTTTGATAAAGATATGCAGGGCCTTGGCGTAGAGCTCCCTACCAACAGGCCACGTGCGACCGAGTCAATCGAGAAGATAATAGAGCTTATAGAGACATTAATCAGTAAGGGCTATGCCTACGCCGTTGGAGCAGATGTCTTTTATTCGGTCAGAAAATTCGAAGGCTACGGCAAGTTATCAGGTAAAAACATAGAAGATCTGGAGAGCGGCGCACGCGTCCAGATAGACGAGCGCAAGGAAGACCCTCTGGACTTCGCCCTCTGGAAGTCGAGCAAAGATGGTGAACCGTGGTGGAAGAGCCCTTGGGGCAATGGCCGCCCCGGCTGGCACATCGAGTGTTCTGCCATGTGCCTGGAGTGGCTCGGCGAGACAATAGACATTCACGGCGGCGGTAAGGACCTGGTATTCCCTCACCATGAAAACGAGATAGCACAAAGCGAGGCGGCAACCGGCAAACCATTTGCGCGCAACTGGATACATAACGGTTTTGTAAATATAGAAAAAGAAAAGATGAGCAAATCTCTTGGCAATATCCTGAATATCAGCGAGGCACTCGAAGAGAACTCAGCCGAGAGTATTCGATTATTTCTGCTCTCCAGCCAATACAGATCTCCGATAGATTACACAAGCGAGACCTTAAAGGAGAACGAAGCCAAGGCCGAGCGTTTCTACAGGACGATTAAGAGGATCGAAGAGGCCGGAGCCAGTAGCGACAACTTTGACGCAGAGAGTTACGAAAAGAAACTCGCACACTTTAAGGCTGCGATGGATGATGACTTTAATACCGCAGCAGCCATCGGCAAGGTCTTTGAAGAAATCGCCGAAGCAAACCGCAGCCTCGATAAGGCCGCTAAAAAAGGCACGGAGATCCCTCTTGAAGAGCTCGGAGCAACGGCACGGCTCTTCAGTGAGATCTCTGCCATACTAGGCATCTTTGCCAAGAGCCCTGCCGAGTACTTCTCAGAGGTAAAAGAACGCGCAAGTATTGATAGCGCAGAGATAGAAAAGCTTGTAAAAGCAAGGCTCGCCGCGCGCGCTGCAAAGGACTTTGCAAAGGCCGACGAAATACGAGATCAACTAACTGCAAAAAATATCATCCTTGAAGACCGCGACGGCGAGACCTTCTGGACGGTCAAGCAATAACTGCACACCCGCTCTAAGATAAGAGACTTAAACAACAATAATATAGACAAAGGGAGTGATGCTTTGCATCACTCCCTTTATTTATATTTATAAGATTTTAAAAAACTATTCATCCAGGTCGTTAGTATTATCGCCTTGGCCAAAGCCTTCCTCTTCAATACCCTGCAACTCGGCTTTTGGAGCCGCTTCGGCTTTTGGAGCCGCTTCGGCCTGTGGAGCCGCTTCGGCCTTTGGAGCCGCCTCGGCCTTTGGAGCCGCCTCGGCCTCTTGGCGGACTTTACTCTCTTGATCTACAATAAAACGCGGCTTTTCCTTCTGGTTCTTTCTACCCTCAACTTGTATCCATAAATCTATCTCTTTCCGATGCTCCTCAAGCAGATCTAGAAACATTATCCCCATCCCGGGTTCGTTTTTCAGGTTGGAGTCATAGTCTCTATTCCACATCACCCGGCAGCTACAGGTTACCTTGGTGCCGGTCTTTGGAAGCTCAAAGCAGATCATAAACTGAGTGCCGACCGGCTTTGGATTAACCGAGGCTATAAACATCCCATTAGGAGCAAGGCTCTTGGCATAACCAAAGAGTGTGTTTTCTCCCTCGCTCTCGCCATCGACCTTTAGGACAAGCAGGGCACTCCTGAGCTTTCCCCTGCGCTCAGGCCTTAAAACTACATGATCCGCATCTATATTTTCTAAGTCGTCGGTCATCTTGGTCTTCCATAGCTGAGTAATGCAAAAACAATTACCACTTTCCGTAATGAATAATTTTCTTCAGCGGCCACCTGTCCTTTTCTATCGGCCTGAGTTCTTCATTTGGATAACCCAGGGCTATTACGCCTACCACATCTACTTTATCGGGTATTTCCAGCAGTTTCTTTACCTTTACCGGTTCAATAGCCGCGACCCAGCAAGAACCTAGGCCCTCTGCCGTAGCAGCCCCGATCATCTCGGTTATTGCTATCGTCACATCGACCCAAGCGTAATTCTGACCATCCGGCTTTCTCTGCCACGCCGCTTCAGGCTCTGCGCAGGCAACTATCAGTAGCGGTGCTGCCTTAAAGCCGTCCTTGGTAAAGACATCATTAAAGGCCTCTCTATCTTCATCCCTGACCACTATAAAATGCCAGGGCTGGCGATTGGCGGCACTCTGCGCCATGCGCAGCACCTCCAAGAGCCTCGCAAGTACCTCTTCCTCTACGTGACGTCCGGAGAACTCCCTTATACTTCTGCGCCTTGAGTAAAGCTCGTAAAACCCTGCCAGTTTATCATTCATCAGCTATCTCTCATTTAAGGGCTCAATACCTATATAAGTGCCTCTGTAAATTCATCGGCATAAAATTCTTTCATATCATCTACACCCTCGCCAACACCTATAAAACGGATAGGTATCTTTAGTTCATTAGCGATAGGAATAACTATACCGCCCTTTGCCGTACCGTCAAGTTTGGTCACGACCAGCCCTGTAACCCCAACGGCCTGGTTAAAGAGTCGCGCCTGATCCAGCGCATTCTGCCCGGTCGAACCATCGACGACCAGAAGGTTTTCATGCGGAGCGTCCGGGATCTCACGCTGCACCACCCTCTGGATCTTTTTGAGTTCCTCCATAAGGTTTACCTTGGTATGCAGCCTACCTGCGGTATCAAGGATGACGACATCTATATTTCTGGCCTTGGCTGACTTTATGGTATCAAAGGCCACAGCCCCCGGGTCTCCACCCTCTTGATGCTTAATAACAGTACAACCAACGCGCCTGCCCCAGACCTCAAGCTGCTCAACAGCTGCGGCCCTGAAGGTATCTCCGGCCCCGAGCATAACGGTCTTCCCCCTATCTGTGAGCCAGGTTGCAAGCTTGCCGATTGTAGTGGTCTTACCCACCCCATTTACGCCGATAACCATAATGACAAATGGGGTCTGCGCAATAGAGACATCCAAAGGCCCTTGAACCTCTCTAAGTATTGTCTGAACCTTCTCGCTAAGGCGTTCCCTCAACCCTTCGCTATCGCGCCAAGAACCTTTCTGAAGCTCCTCGACTATCTCTATTGATAGGTTAACCCCGACATCGGCTCTTATAAGTGCCTCTTCCAGACTCTCCATCGAGCACTCAGCGTCCTTATCGCCACCCTTACCGCCCATTCCGACGACAGACTGGATACCATCCATAATAGCGTTATGTGTCTTTGCAAGCCGCTCTCTAAGTCTTCCAAAAGCCATATACTACCCCTTCCATTAATATAAAAACCCAACAATAAGCACCCCTATCAAGCAAGCTATCGCAGTTTAGCACACGAAAAAGCCTTTTAAAAGTTCTTTGTCACTACGCCTTACCTACGGGTGATACCTCTTGCAAAAGACCACTAAACGGCAACTTCGTTGACTCTCACCACAAACCATGATATAGTAATCACCTCTTAACACACACTAGCAACGGTGCGACAAATATCATCTCTGAACAAGAGAAGAAAGATTTCTTCTCTTTCATCTGCGTCCCTGAAAGCACCAACGGGATGGACTATGCAGAAAAGTTCAGTTAAAAAAACCGACAGATCCGCTGAAAATAAATACAGCTACGTTAGTCATGCAGCCAAACAACCAGGCCATTCCCTCATTGCAAAATCAAATACCAGTATGAATTCCGCTAATCAGCGGTCTTCGCCCAATAACAGACTCTTGGATAAGGTTCTCTGCTCGATGACAGAGGCATTTGTACTTATCGACCACTGCGGCCTTATAAAAAAAACCAATACACAGCTTTTGGAGCTACTTGATTACTCTGAAGTCGAGCTTCGAGACCGCCCTCTGACGCTAATAATGGAGAAGGCCTCCGACTACTTGGATATAAGCAGCATTACTGCCTCAGAACAAAGACACAGCCTTAACGCTACTCTCAGGACACGCTCTAATGTACTCATACCCGTAGATCTTTCCGTAACGCCGTATACCGACGAGACAACCAGGGCTCGCTCTATTATAATTCTTACAAAAGACCTGAGAGATAAAAACCACCTCACCAGGGAATTAGAAAAGACAAAAAAAGAACTGGCCGATAGCATATCCAGCCTAAAAGAGTTTAGGGAGGGCGTCTCTTATATGCTTAAAAACCTAGACCAAAGCGAAAAAGAGCTTCAGGGCACCAACCTTAAGCTCAGAGAGACGCAGGCCCAGCTGGTCCAGACCACGAAACTTAAGGCCTTGGGAGAGCTTACGGCCGGACTAGCGCATGAGCTCAACCAGCCGCTAACTGTGTTATCCGAGGGCTCTCACAACACCTCATCCGTGACTTTAACAAGAACCCCGCGCATATTAAAAAGTTAAAGTACATAAACTCAGCAACACAGAAGATGGAGAAGACCATCTCTCATCTCAAAGCATTCTCTAGACTTGACGACGATGTAATGATCTCGGTCAACCTCAACGAAGTAATCAATAATAGCCTACTCTTGATCTTAGAGATACTTAAAAGCAAACAGATCAAGGTAACCCTTGACCTGCAGAGTAGTCCGCCTGTAAAGGGCCGTCCAAACCGCCTAGAACAGATCATTATAAACCTTATAACCAATGCACGCGATGCAATGCCAGCGGGTGGAACTATTGAGGTCGCAAGCTCAACCATAGAAAACCTTGGCATGCCATACGCCGCTATTACAGTAAAGGATATAGGGACCGGCATAAGCGATGATATTAAAGAACGTATCTTTGAGCCTTTCTTTACTACAAAAGACGTCGACGAAGGCACGGGGCTTGGCCTCTCGATAAGCTACGGCATAGTAAAAGACCACAGAGGTGATATCTGGTTTGAGAGTTCGACTGAAGGCACGACCTTTCACATCTCGATTCCCGCATCTCTGGAAGACAGTATATAGATAGATCCTAACCCCGGATCAGCCAAAGCAGAGCTTCAACTGGATGGATCAATGACCGTCAACGCAAAGAAACTCATCAGTGCCTTTACCAGTCTTATTTTCCCTCCCTTATGCCCGCTTTGCAAAGAGACGGAATCAACCCCTAACGCCAACCTCATAGTAAAAAACGGCCTTTGCTGTGAGTGCTGGGAAAAGATCACACCCCTGCCCGCCCCTATCTGCGCAAGGTGCGGAACGCCTTTTTCAGGTACAATCGGGATCAAACGCTGCGGTGCGTGTCTGAAGGATTGTCCTCCTTACACCCTTGCTAGAAGTGCCTTTACCTACGACGGCCCGCTACGCTCGGCTATCCACCACTTTAAATATAACAATAGAACTTCCCTTGCACCAACGCTTGGCAGACTTGCCGTAAAGGCCCTATGCGGAATAAATCAAAATTATGATAAGATCATCCCCATTCCTCTACACAAAAACAGACTTAAGAGCCGCGGCTTTAATCAATCACTGCTTTTGGCAAGAGAGATCTTGCGCCAACAAGAAGGTCACCCTCAAAGTCCAGAGCTCGATTACCGAAACCTCATACGCCAAAAAGACACACGCTCTCAGATCGAACTAAAAGGAAAAGCAAGAGAGATAAATGTCAAGGGTGCATTTTTTGTTATCGACAAAACTGCCTTCAAAGACAAAAAAATCCTATTAATCGACGACGTCTATACCACAGGGGCTACCATCAAAGAATGTTCACGAATGCTCACGGCGTGCGGCGCAGAGGTCTTTGCGCTAACCCTTGCCAGAGTCATCAGGGTATGATAAAAATAGATCTGCCACAGAAAAAACAGGCTGGGAACGCAAATGGGACAGATCGTCTCTCTAAAAAAACTGCTCACCGAACTATCTCAGAAAAAACAAAAGGTCGTCTTTACAAACGGCTGCTTTGATATACTGCATGCAGGCCACGCACGGTATCTGAAAAAAGCCCGCTCACTCGGCGACCTTCTCGTCGTTGGATTAAACAGCGACAGCTCTGTGAAAAAGATAAAAGGCATGCTACGCCCCATCATCCCGCAAAAAGACCGCGCAGAGCTACTCTCAGCCCTCGCAGCAGTCGACTACGTAGTGATCTTCAGCGGCGAGACCCCGATAAAACTTATAAAGGCGATAGTCCCGGATATACTCGTAAAAGGTGCGGACTGGAAGAACGGAGAAATCGTTGGACAAGAGGTCGTAGAAAAACACGGTGGCAAGGTCCGGCGCATTCAGCTTGCAAAAGGACGTTCGACTACGGATGTTATTAAAAAAATAATAGAACTTAATAGGAAACAAAGGTGAATATAGATAAAAACCTGCTTGACCAGATCGCCGAGCTCTCCAGAGTTGCAGCAATAGCGATAATGAAGGTCTATGAAAGTGCTGATTTTAACGTAACCTACAAAGAAGGCGACTCCCCACTTACCCGCGCCGATACAGATGCAAATGATATTATAGTAACAGAGCTTAAAAAACTCACCCCTGATATCCCAATACTGTCGGAAGAAATCAAAGAAGCCCCATTCAGCGAGCGCAAGGCATGGGATATATTCTGGCTCGTTGACCCGCTTGACGGCACAAAAGAATTTATAAAAAAATCCGGCGAATTCACGGTAAATATCGCACTGATAAAAGACGGCTCACCAATCCTCGGAGTTGTCCATATGCCAACGACCGGGACGACCTACACGGCACTCGTTGGTCTCGGTGCATTTAAGCAAAAAAACAAAGACGCGCCAGCCAAAAAGATCACAACACTTGGATACAGCGAGGGAAAGGTCAAGATAGTAGCAAGCCTCTCTCACCGCAACAAAGATCTAGAAGATTTTATCGGTAGTATAGAAAAGGCTCAGGAAGATAACGGCGGAGTCGAGGCCCTTAGCATGGGAAGTTCCTTAAAGCTCTGCCTCGTAGCAGAAGGTGCGGCGCACCTATACCCGCGTATCGGCCCTACCATGGAGTGGGACACAGGAGCTGCACACTGCATCGTCACCGCCGCAGGAGGGCGCGTTACAGACCTTACCGGCTGTGACCTTATCTATAACAAAGAAGACCTCCTGAACCCATACTTCATGGTAAGCGGCACTCCGGCCTTCAACTGGCAAAAACATCTAAAAGATTCATAGCCGGGGCTATATAAAATAGAGATTGCTTCGTCGCTACGCGGCTCTGCCGCTTTGCTCCTCGCAACGACAACTATTACTACAGAATAAAATTGAGTCTTAATAGAAATGAATAAAAAACTCAAAGAAAAAATACAAACAAAAAAACCCCCGACCAAGATGGTCGGGGGTTTTGAGTTTAGCTTAGTTATTAATTAGCAGTCAAAGTACAGATCGAATTCCTTCGGAGTAGGTCTGAGCCTCAGTTCCTTAACCTCATTCTCCATCTTATACTCTATCCACTTATCGATTACGTCCTCTGTAAAGACGTCGCCTTTAAGCAGGAACTCGTGGTCATCCTTAAGGGCCTCCAGCGCCTCGTCAAGTGAACCGGCTGCTGAAGGGACTTTTGCAAGCTCCTCTGGTGAAAGCCCGTAGATATCCTTATCAAGCGGCTCACCTGGATCAATCTTATTCTGTATGCCATCAAGGCCTGCCATCATCATCGCCGCAAAGGCAAAGTAGCCATTGCAAGACGGATCCGGGAACCTGACCTCTATCCGCTTTGCCTTAGGTGAAGAAGAATACATTGGTATCCTTACCGAAGCAGAACGATTACGACTTGAGTACGCAAGGTTTATCGGAGCCTCATAGCCCGGGACAAGCCTCTTGTAAGAGTTCGTTGTCGGATTGGTAAATGCATTCAGGGCTCTGGCATGCTTGAGAATTCCGCCGATATAATGCATAGCCATCTCACTCATTCCACCGTAGCCGTCGCCTGCGAAGAGCGGCTTACCGTCCTTCCAGATCGACTGATGTACATGCATACCTGTACCGTTATCGCCCATAACAGGCTTTGGCATAAAGGTCACCGTCTTGTTCCAACGCCTTGCTACGTTCTTGACTATATATTTATACCACTTAAGCTGATCGCCCATCTTAAGGAGCGTAGTAAACTTCATATCGATCTCGGCCTGACCGGCACTGGCGACCTCATGATGCTGACACTCTACCTCAATACCAACCTCTTCCATAACAAGGCACATCTCGGTACGCAAATCCTGCTGGGTATCGGTCGGTGCTACAGGAAAATAACCCTGCTTATGTTTTGTCTTATAGCCGAGGTTTGGCACCTCTTCACGGCCACTGTTCCACGCCCCCTCTTCCGAGTCAATATGAAAGAAGCTGTGGTCTGCCCCTTCGCTATAACGGACATCATCAAAGATAAAAAACTCAGGCTCAGGGCCTATAAAGATCTGATCACCTATTCCGGTGGACTTCAAGTATGCCTCGGCCTTCTGCGCTACATACCTGGGGTCTCTGGAGTAAGGCTCTTTTGTGATTGGATCAAAGATATTACAGATAAAGCTCAGAGTCGGAACCTCCATAATAGGGTCCATCATCGCTGTCGTAGGATCAGGGATAACTACCATGTCGCTAGCATGAATCGGCTGCCAGCCACGGATACTTGAGCCATCAAAGCCCAGACCGTCCTCAAAGATATCCTCCTCAAACTGCGAGATAGGTGTGGTAAAGTGCTGCCATAAACCTATAAAATCCAGGAACTTATAATCCACCATCCTGGCATTGTTATCTTTAGCGTATTGCATTACCTCTTTTACATCCATCCTTACGTCCTCCTTAGGTAAATCAAGCTGTTTATTATTTTAATTCTCAAAGTAGTTCAATCAGCAATCTAGACCGCGTCTTCGCCGCGCTCGCCTGTTCTTATCCTTACGACCTCTTCGACAGGTAAGACAAAAACCTTACCATCACCGATACGTCCGGTCTTTGCCGTCTCTACTATCGTATCAACGACCTTTGCAACCAACTCTTCCCTGACGATTATCTCAAGCTTTATCTTTGGCAGAAAGTCCACAACATACTCTGCCCCTCGGTAGAGCTCGGTATGTCCCTTCTGTCTACCAAAACCCTTAACCTCGGATACGGTAATTCCCTTTATATTTATATCGTTTAAGGCCTCTTTGACCTCATCCAACTTAAACGGTTTTATGATCGCCTCTATCTTCTTCATCCTACCCTCCGAATGCTGATTAAGTTAAAAAAATATACCATAAAAGATTACCAGTGTGAAGCATTATATCACCTCGGCATCTTCATCCAAACCTAAATTTACTAATACTCTACTGCAATTAGCGTGCCGTTTTTAACCTGCCGTATTTTAAAGGTTTTTTTGGCCATCTCATCTATCAATAAGATCAATAATTATGCAGCCTTCGGTGAAACTGCACAAAAAATAATCAACACAAGACAACCGCTAACGCCCTCTTCTTGCAGATAAAAGAAGAATCTGTTAACCTCCCTAAATGGCACTTAAAATCGCGATAGACGGTTACAACCTGATAGGGGCCTCCACAGGCATTGGTCTTAGTCTGCCAGACATCGAACAGGCACGCGAAGAGCTGATAGAAAGGCTTATTACCTACAAAAAACAAAAGGGTATCAAAGTAACCGTTGTCTTTGACGGTACCCATTCCGGATATCTTTCCCGCAACCAGGAGGTGCGAGGCGGAGTAAAGATAATTTTTTCACGAGGGGGCGAGGAGGCGGATTACGTCCTAAAGCAGATGGTCGCCGAGCAGGGCTCGGGCCTAACCATCGTCACCTCAGATAGAGATATCACACGCTTTGCCGAAGATAAAAGTGCTGTTGTAATACCGTCAGCTGAGTTCAAAGAATTACTTGACCAATGCGAGTATATGGAAGTAAAAGGCAGCGACGAAGACGAAGACTACGAAGAAGACCAACAAAAAAAAGGCCCTGCATTCAGGGCCTCGAAAAAAGATCGTAAGAAAAAACAAAGAATGAAAAAACTGTAAAAAAGCCTCTCTAAGAGCACCCTCCCATCAAAGGAGGAACAGCAAAACAAATCCACCTCAACCCCGCCTGAGACAACTACAAATTTTCCCGGGAAAGGAGGTTGTTAAAATAACAACCATATGCTTCATCGCTATATTCCTCTCGATAATAGGCCTCTTACCGTCAAACCTGTCATCCTGAACTTGATTCAGGATCTGTATTTTAATAACCCACATTCAAGGTCGAAGTGCAACAGAGGCGGAAGCGACCTCAAGCGGTGTTTTGTAGCCCAGACACTTTCTGGGCCTGTTGTTGATCAGTGATTCTACCC
>JAJRSM010000064.1 GCA_024278765.1 Deltaproteobacteria bacterium
AACCGTAGATTGGATAACTGAATACAACGAAGAAAGGCCTCACGAATCACTTGGAAACTTGACTCCGGCAGAGTATCTGTCCAAACACTTAAAGCAGGAAAACTCTAATTTAGACTGGCACTAAATAAGGGAGGTTTACAGTCGCATGCAGAGGCTATGGCTGATAAGGTTAAGCTTGCTCAGAACCTTACGGCAATGAAGACACTTAGGACAGAAGAGGTTGAGATCACGAATGTTCTTAAGAACGCGGGTATGATAGATATTCCGCATCCATTTGCGAGTCATAACTCGGCTACTCACACCGTTGTCTTGCTCGACCCGTGTAGTCCTCTATGTGTAAATCTGCACGAATTAACGCAGGAAGCTGATGAAGGAGTAACAGAGGTGTCAGAGCTTATCTACGCCGGCCGGATCAAGTTTGACAATACAGCCATCGATGGCCTTATAACACCTCCGGGAGTTATGGGTAAAGATGAGGCTAGCGTAAAAGGAGCTACAGTGGGCGAAGAAGAGATGAAAAGAGTTGTCGATCAGGCCGTTAGGGACTAGGTCGGCAGTGCCGTAAGGGCCGAGCTTGGAGCGTATAAGATACCAAAGGAAGAACACTATATGGATCATATGTGGCTTAGTGATTGGCGTCGCTGGCAACGTACCGTCAAGAGTTCTGTCTTAAAGTCCTTTATAGGTATCGCCATAACCGCTCTGGGTGTGTTAGTCTTTTATGGGTTTTTATTTATAGGAGGAGGTAAGCACTAAAGTATGAATATATTTATGTGGGTGGTTACGGCGGTAAGCCTTGTAGCCGTAATCCTTAATATCAAGAAGAAGATCGCGTGTTTCTATTTCTTTGCCGTGGCGAATATGGCCTGGGCGATAATAGATTATCACGAGGGGCTTATCGCGCAGAGCGTGCTCTTTGCAATTTACTTTGTACTTTCTATCTACGGGTTTTTCGAGTGGAGAAAGGACAAGAAGAAAAAAGAGGCAAATGTAGAATGAGTCTATCAAAGAGGCAGCGAAGATTTACCGTAATGGTCGGTAACTTTGTTCTTTGGGCGCATGGCGAGGGCTATGAGCTTACTTATGGCCACGCGTGGCGAGACGCCGAGACGCAGGCTAGGCTCGTCGAGAAAGGACTCTCAAAGACCTTGGCAAGCAGGCACTGCGATAGGCTGGCGGTGGACTTTAATCTCTTTGTCGATGGTAATTATACTGATGACAAGGAGGCCTATCGCCCGCTTGGCGAGTACTGGGAGGGTATCGGCGGGCGTTGGGGAGGCCGTTTTGGCATAGAGCCTGCTGACTACGCAACCAAGGTCGGCTGGGATGCAGGACACTTTGAGTACGGGGGCTAGGGCGAATGAGCAGGATTGAGTAATTGGGGCGTAGTAATAGTCTTCTTATAAAGAAGACGCAGGGGGGATGAAAGATGACACCATTAGTCGGGGATCTAATAGAGAGTACGGTAGGTAAGGTCGTTGGCGGGCTGGTAATGGTAAACAGTACGGCTAAAACTTAAAACCCTACAGGCCGCGCGCAGGCTCAACAGGTGCTTCTCAGTAATAAAGTCCACCAGCTCGCGTTTCTCCGACGGCCCTAGAGCTTTTTTTCGATCACATCCTT
>JAJRSM010000065.1 GCA_024278765.1 Deltaproteobacteria bacterium
CAGAATGACCGCGCTCTGTCACCTGTTTTACCGCCTCTTGCTTAAACTCTTCTGTATACCTCTGATTGGACATAGACACACCTCCGTTTGATTGTAATTGTATTATCAAATGTGTCTACTAAAGCGGGGGAAGTCCAAACATCTGCTTTATTTTTCACCTTGGTCGTTGCTATCATTTTATTATCTGGTTGCACCGTGATCAGAGAACAAGTCATATACCCAGATAATATTTCTCCACTAAGACAAGTAGCTCCTGCTAACATTATTAAAGAAAACTCAGTTAAGGCAACTATAGATGCTCCGGCAGAAGACGTATGGAAGGCTCTTATCCAGGTTTTAAGCCAACACGCTTTTTTTACTCATCTTGACGGATCTTCCACACCAACACATATCCTTTCCTATGTAGATAGAACCTCGCTCATGCTGGAAGAATTCCCTGTTGTAGTAGAGATGCCGTTTCATGTATCTGTCAATGGTGATAGCGAAACTACATCAACCATGATCGTCACATGCCGCTGGGACCTTATTACTTCATAAAAATATATCAAAACCAGACAGTCCCGCTTTGAAGACCTGAAGAAAGGAATGCTTATAGAGGCTGCCATACTTATAGACAAGGTGCAAACACAGGCTACTACCACTCAAAGATGGAACTGGTTTAGATAAGGAGGCCTCTTTATGAAAAAAAGATCATTTAAAGGTTTGGCAATAGCAATTACCGTACTCTTCTTTCTTACCATTTGCCACGGGCCGGCTATAGCCAACGAATTATCCACCAATAACAAGCTAACTAAGAACCAAAAGCTAGCAGTAGTTACCGATATTATTATCAAACACGAGATGGTTTTGCTTGATGATCCAACGCTCCACCTATATCTTGAAGGGCTTATAAATAGACTCACAGAATCACAAAACTTATCACGTAAACACCAGGTCTTAGTCATCAATGACAGTGCCCCTTACACCTTCGCTGGACCTGTCGGCACAATCTATATAACTACAGGTCTTCTAGACACAGTCCATAGCGAAGCGGAACTCGCATATCTACTTGCCCACGAAATAGCCCATCAAGAATCTAATGATTTTTACAACAGATTCACTTCCATTAAACGTAAAAATACCGCAATAATTGCTGCGGGGGTAGTCCTCTCACTCGCAATCATAGTCCTTACTGCCGGCGCAGCAGCAGCGGCAATGGGGCCGATGACCACAGCTACTACAACATCCATGATGATAACACAGATAGGAGGTCAGGCATCGGCACAGGCATTGAACTCATCAATAAACTTGGCTGGAAGAGTAAACATAAACCGTTCTAAAGTACGCTTTGGCAAGACTAATATCATTGGTGAAGGTCAGGCTCACCCTGTCTATGCACCTGCTATTTTTGGAGCTCTGAATAATTCTATCTATAAGGGCTACTCTTCTGACCACGAGAATGCTGCTAAGGTTCTAGCCTTAAAAATCATGTCTTCCGCAGGCTATTCCAATAAAGTAGCCACAGCACTGAAACGTAAATTTGCAAAAGAAGAGTTAGAAGAGGCCTCGACTCATCTAGAATTATTACTAAATAAAAAGGAAGGGTAGGCGATGCGATATTGCTTTTTTTTAATGCTTATCTCGGTAACGTTCCTGTTTGCATGCACAAGCCCACGCTTCGCTGTTGACTTTGAAAGCTATGAAAATAGCCAAGTGACTAAGAGAGTAACAGTAAACTCTGACTTCGATCATACGTGGAGAGCCATAAAAAAATCAGCAGACGACATTAAGCTTGTACTTATAACAGAGGATAAAGTATCTGGCGTCTTGGCCTATACTAAACCTGACAAACGCTGGAAAAATACCGCCTTTGAGCTTACGGTTCTAACTTCAAGTAATTCACCTAATAAAACAGAGATACAAGTGCGCGGTTTTGTTTACTCCACGCAAACAAAACAAGTCTCAATAGTACGAGTCTGGCCATCAAAGGGGGAAATTGAAAAAGATTTTCTAACCGCATTAAACAAGCGTCTACAGTGAAACCCTTCTTAAAGATTAAAAAGATATACCTCTATAAACTAAGGAGCTAAGACCTCTCCGTCACGCAGAGCTTTCTGAGTATCCCAGCAATTATATATACACCGATAAAAGCCCCGATACCATTGGCGATACAGTCATAAAGGCTCGCCTGCCTGAGCGGGAAGAAAGACTGAACAATCTCGATTGCGCCGCCAAAGATAGTACTTATCAGGAAGGCCGATAACGCAGCATGGCTCTTTCCAGTTGCTCTATAACAACCCTTATTCCTTAAACTACCTGTAACCCGCAGAACAAGCAACCCCATAACGCCGTAGACACCCACGTGTATAAGCTTATCCATCTGCCAGAGACTAGGCAGCCCCTCAGGTGCCGGCTTGATTGAAAGAACAAATATGAGGGCCATATAGGATAGAAGAACCAATAGACTTAAAAGAAAGGACCTGCTGCAAACCATACAGTTAGTATCACCTTGATTATCATAGATTAAAGACATTATTATTGAGAGATCTGAACCAATCCCACATTCAAGGTCGAAGTGCAACAGAGGCGGAAGCGACCTCAAGCGGTGTTTTGTAGCCCAGACACTTTCTGGGCCTGTTGTTGATCAGTGATTCTACCCTTGCCACCTGCTCGTCCGTTATTTTAGCGAAGTCCG
>JAJRSM010000066.1 GCA_024278765.1 Deltaproteobacteria bacterium
AAATATTATCGCAACGCCGCATGCGCTCCAGAGCCATCTGCTTGAACGCTTTGGAATATCGTTTATTTGCCACTTGTAACACCTCCTCAGTGTGACAAGTGTGACATATTTTACTGTCTCAAAATAGGGGGGCACTCCAGGAGAGAGAGTAAAAGCTGTCAGCTTTTAGCCTTATCCATCTCCCTTTGTGAACGCTCTTTAACGCTCTTTGCATGCAGTTTTGAAAGAGTTTGTTAGGCGAGCCTCTTCTTTGTCATTTTAATATCTAATATGGTATGCTTTGTCCGACAAATATCGTAAAATAAGTTTACATAAAATATCATTTAAATCGTTATTTTTAAGCATTTAGGGCTGAGGCGAGTTTTACTCAAATAGCGCGATACGACAATGTGAAAGCATGGCAGGAGACGCAATGGTGCTTGCTTGGGTGTTACCGTTTGGCCTGAGAGTTTAATCATTGTATGTGGCTAATAAGGCGCTGTGTGTTACCTGTAATATTAATTTCCTATGCATTCTTGAGAGCCAAGTTTTTTAACAGGTAGCCGACATAGCAATGTTGCTTATCTTAGGGAAATGTAGGGGCAGTGTTTTTGGTGGATACTCTGATTTTTCAAAATCTTTGTTAATTATAAGTGGGAGCTTGATATTATATGTTGTCATAATTTATTTTAATTCTTAAGGAGGTGAAATGATGAAAAAAACTTCTTGTATACTGGTTGTGACCATAATCTTCTTTTTAGTGAGCACTTTTTTTACGAATTGCTTTTTGCTAGTACCTGTCTCTCTTGCCGGAGAAGGGTTTTATAGATATCCTTCCTCGAGAGGAGTAGAAGCAGAGCAGATGAGGTCACGTTTCAACCTTATAAAGGCTGTGCAGCACAAGCTAAATGCAAAGGGTTATAATGCAGGGCTGGTAGATGGCTTTATAGGGCCGAAGACTGAAGATGCACTCACGGCCTTTCAAAATGATAATGGCCTTATTTCTGATGGAACTATACGACGGCAAACACTAAAGGCGCTCGGTCTTGTGCAGTAGCTTGGTGAAACTTTGAATATTATGTCAGAGGCAGGTAAGATGCAGGAATGTGTGATATGCAAGGCCGAGATAAAGACAGGTGCAAGAAAATGTACATCTTGTAATAGTTTTCAAGGCCCGTTGCGTCGTTTTTTATCCGGTATTGATATCAAGTCACTGGTGGCGTTAGTACCAATCATAACACTGGCCTTCGTATTTATAAAGGACCAGGTGGTTACGCATCAGTCGGATCTGCAAATTTCAATTCTAGAGTGCACCCAAGATAAGGTCAAGATTGTTGCTTCTAATTTGGGCGATAGGGCTGCGTTGTTAAAACCGAAGGCCAAACTCCTTGTCCTGTTGGATGGTAAAAAAAGTGGTGGTTTAAAATCATTAGTAAGAAGTTCCGATAAAGAAGTACCTCCCCTTGTTAGCCCTGATCAGACCGTTGTAGCCAGCTATAATCCAATATTGAATAAAAGAACCTATACTCTTCCTAAATATCCGCAGGGCGTCAGTAACTGTCAATATAAAATAATCTTTGATGTTATTGCATTTGATCATAAACCTAGTCCTGTTGAAAAAACATGCGTATGTCCCGGGAAGTCATGATAATAAAAAACTCAAAGGTAAAGTCTCTTGTAATTTTTCTTTTGGTGATTGTTTTTAGTTTTATTATATCCACAGGTGCTTTCGCACAAGACCCTCCACGCTTAAGTATAGAGATATTTAAATATAGCGGCCTTGAAGATGATACGTCCGAAAAGAAATTCAAGACTTTTGTTGAGATAATTCGTGACAAAATATCTAGGCTTTCTGAAGAGATTGAGTCAAAGTACAGCGCCTACAATCAATTAAATGACCTTGCTTTGAACATAGTTAAAGATGCTGATAGCGGGGAGCATGCGGCGTTTGAAGGAACCAGCAATGATCTCTATAATCATTGGAATAGCTCAAATGCCCTAGAGATATTTCTGGGCAGGTTACGCGTGCAAGATTCTACTTATTCTGTTCGAAGTAAGGTCTTTCTCGGAGATTTGAAGGGAGCGTTAGAGAGCAAGACTGTAGATATTGATCTGCTAATATCAGACGAGGAGTTTGATACTACCAAAGATAGTCATTCGATAATAACTCTCTATGCCCTTGCTATAGACGCAAAGAGACGCGGCCAGCCGGATGAAGAGGTTTTAAGTCTGCTCAGTGAGGCCTATTCGAGGCTGCCAGAGTTTTTGGAAATAACAGCGCTAATTGATATAGAAACCGCCATCAAAAAGACCATAGAAGATATTAAGAACCAATATCAATAGGTATTTGTTAGTGAACTTTAAGCATAAAATATTGACAACGATTATATTCATTATCTCGGCACTGATACCGGCTAATCTTATGGCAGGTGTGGATCAGGTCTCTATATACATTCCATCTTTTGATGGCCCGAAGGAGCTAGGTAGAAATGTAGCTACTGTATTGAATCTTCAGATATGGCAAACACTCAGACGTGCTCCATGGCCAGAAAATCCAGATAACCTGCATTTTGGATACGGATTAATTTATTGGGATAATGAAACGCTTAGCGAGCAGAGCCATACAGAGGCCGAAAGAACGATAAAAGGCCTTAGTATGTTGGCGCAAATGTCTTTCTGGGGAAAAGCCTATCAATACGGTGGTGGTGTTGTAGTGCAGTCTAATCTGTCAATACCTGCTTATAATGACTTTCGTGAAAACAAATTTGAAATATGGAAGACGAAGCTGAACGGAAAGACGATAGAGTTGGATATACCCAGACGACGAATAGAAATGTCATCGATAGTCTTGGAACCTTCTGTTATTGAAAAGTATAGCCTTCCGTCGGCGCTGAAGATGTATAAGAATCAGGTGGGCGATGAGGAGGTAGGAGAGGTCGGTGATAGCTATGTTGCCATTAAGTTTGTACCTGGTTTTGCATATGTAAAATCGAAAGGGATAAAGGGATGGGTGCGTCTGCCGCAACTGAGTAAGAGACCGACAGAGATTGTTGATTTTGTCGCTGGCGTTATAAGGGTATTTCGTGGAGATTGGCGAGGCGCTGCCGTTAAGATGCAGGGTGTGATAAATAATGCCAATACCAAAAGGCCCTTGAAGATAGATGCCTATCTTTACAGAGGTATGGCTTTAGAGCGGCAGGGTGAGTCTGGTCGCAAGATGTTTGAGTATACATATAGGCTTAATCCTTACTCTAAGACAACGATACAATACCTGATTATGAGTGACCTCTCAGCCTTGAATAGATTAACCGGAGTTACTAAGGATAAAGAAGGTAATGAGATTAAGAAAAGGATAAAGGATACGATCTTAGAATATAGATATCTTTTTAGAGACGACAATCCGTGGCTGTTTAAAGTACAGGAGAACCTCTAAGACTACCTCTGAAAGCAATGACACGGTTTGGGGGTTTTGGTGCATTGTTATCTTAAAGTCCTTACTGGGCTTTTGTCTTATCTTTAACTGGCATAATAGTAGCCTCAATGAGTTTAGCCGCGACTAGCGAGCCTTTATCTGATCTCATCAGTATCATGAAGGTGTATTTATTGAGGTTTATAGGGATCTCAGAGAAGGTTATTCTATAACGCAATGGTTTTTTAATGTTTCTGAGGCATTGGTACTGAAATGAATCTTTATTTCTACTGTCTATACAGGCAGAAGGCTCAAGTGGCGTTATGCTACTGATGAGGTTTAGATCATCTCCGGCGATATTGATATGTATTGAAGAGCCTTTAATGAGGGCATCTATAGAGCTATAGATGCTCTCGGTAACTTGGGTAGATGAATTTTGATTAGTGGGTATCCTGTACGTGCCGGCGAATTTATTTTTCATGACTTCGCGCATGATAGTGCCGTATTTGGCTTCGCCGTCTACTTGGTTGTATAGAACGGTCGTTGAGAAATTTTTATCGGCAAGTTCTTTTAGTATGTCTTCAACACTAAGGCTCGTATCATGGCCTTGCCACTGTACTTCTCTCTGGTAATCACAGGATGCAGCTTTATCCTCTCCGCAGTAAACATTGTCGTGTTCATCTGTCATAAGAACTAGGAACTTGACGGCATCATGGCGCCAGAGAGACTGATTCATGGCGGTCTTATATAGTGCATAGAACTGAAACTCACCACCGCCGCCGGTACTTATCTGCATATTTGTCAAATTAGAGGGGTCTGTGGTAGGAGAGACTTGAAGGCTATATCTGTTGCTACCATATATATCTATATCGCCAGGTAGCTGGTCATACCTGGTAAAGGTTGCGACACTGGCCTTTACATTGTCGATATCTCCTCCTGTAATCATTCTAAGCTCATTAAAGATATCAACGGCAGCCGAGCGCGTGCTTTGTATCTCTTCGACCATAGAGCCGGATCTGTCGATTACAAAGGCTATGTCTATGGCTTTATAGAGGTTATCAGGGTACGCCATATCAACGTTAAATGTGCAGCCGGGTCTGTTGTTGCAGTGAGCTGGTACTGTTGGGCCATTAATAGCTGTAATCCTTTTTGTATAGTCGTAGACATAGCCTGACTTCATTTTAGCTCTGAACTTTAACCAGAATATTCCGGTTTTGAGGGGAGTGAAGGTATGATTTTCGAACTCATCTTTTCCTGTAAAGGTCTCTTCAGATATCATTTCCCCTTTTTCAGTATCTATGACCCTGAGCCTTATCCATTCTATAGCATTTAAAAAACGGTTCCTTTTTCTTGCATTGGTCTCTAATTTGAAACGAACCCTGTCTCTGTTTTTACTTCGCAGGCCTACCCTCTCTGGCGGATCAGCGATCAAGTTTAGGGTAAGCGCATCACTGCTCTCTGCCACTAACGGGCTTGCCAGTAGAAATATCAATAGTAGCAGTAGAAAAAATACTCTCATAAGTTACCTGAACCTTATAGTTCTTTACATAGAGTGAGGTTGTCTTCACCCTCAAGTTGAGTAAAGCTGATGCCCTGTTTATAGTTGGCATTTGAGGCCGCAAAGTATTCTCTCCATAACTTGTTATAGAGGTTTGATTTTTGATGGCCAATGCCATGCGTTAGGCCGACCTTTATAACCTTCCATCCGGTAAGGTCAGGCAGGCCTTCTACTTGTACGAGGTCTACTATAATTGTTTCCGGACCGGTTGCATTTAAGGTCTCATAATCAATGCGTTCTGAGTCCTCGATACCGGCAGAGAGTATGATTAGAATCTTTTCCAGCTCTTGATCGTTAAGTTCTTCTCTGACATAGATTAGAAAACCGGTAAGGTCTGGATAGTAATCTGCGAGCCCTGTGATCGTTCGGAGGTTACCTCTTATCTTTTGACTAAATTTTACCTGCGCTGCATTGATCACAGAGTCTTCAGAGTTAGTCCAGCCGCTCGGGTGACCTACGTCCGCCTTGGTTAACACTCTGGGAGCACGATATGATTTATCTGTTATCTGGTAGATAAAGATCTTGTCACCGGGTCTGATGCATTCCCTGAGTTTGTAGGCTAGTTTTTTCTTTTTCATCATGTTTATTTCTTGATTTTCAGCATTTATGGCCCTTGAGCTCATGCTAAAATCAATGCCCATTACTATTAACCTGCTTTTTTTATTTTCTGCCTCAGCAGAGTAGCTGATCAGTACGGATATTAAGATAAAGAGAAATACGAAGGTCATTATCTTCTCAGGCGTTCTTCTCATATCTTCCCTCTCCGTCTGGGTTTGTATTTATAATTTTTTTCTTATGCCTTCAAAGGCATTGCTGATCGTTTTATCAAAGGCAACCCTTATGCCAGTACTGTCAAGCTCTGCATCTATCCTTTCTTTCACGGCTTCGTTAAAGGCTTTTATCGAAGCCTCACGGCAGCTAGTTACTGTCTCTTCTATCTGAGGGTCATCATCTTCGATAAATCTTCCCTCGGGACGGGCCGACAACTCAGAGATCTTTATATAATTTGCAAGATCTTTTGCATTGGGTCTAAAATGCTCAATTGCTTTATTTTTGAGTATCTCCACCTCATTGTGAAAATCTTTGAGAAGGGTCTCTATCGGGGCTGTATATTCAATGTATTTGATGTCGTGCGCTCTGCGCTCATTAGCTTCGTATACCCTGTGTTCGTCAGTGGGGTTTATTAAATCCAATGCATCTATCTTTTCTCTTAGCCTATCTTTGTCGCTCTCGATACTCTTGATCCTCTTGATGTTTCCTGTTAGATCAGAGGGTGGGGTGAGAAAATAGCCTGTTACAAAGATGCCTGCACATAAGGCCAGAAATGTCATAAGGAAGGACCATATGTTGAAGTGGTCAGGGGACGAGGTAAAGGTATATGAGACTATACCGATTATACTTACAATAGAGCCGAGCCCAGGTATCAGGATCAAGGTTGATATAGGGATACCCCTGAATTTTTTCAGCCTGAAGGCAGGCTCTCTATACCTGTACTTGCCGCCGAAGGAAAAGAAGATAACGGCCATCGATAGACTTAAGACAAAGGCGATAGGGTATGCAGTATAGTTATGTATACCAATGGTCATAAAGGTATTTGCAAAGCTCATCATCGCAATGATAGACAGAGCACCGGCTATAGCAATGCCGGTGTTGGGCTCCCTGTAGGAAGGGAAGGCACTATCTGTAAACCTTATTGCATCGTTTAATTCCGTATCTGTTGCTTTGTTATTTAACTGTGCATTTAGGTCTTCGATCTTTTTAGCTTTTCTAGCCTCCAGCGTTTCCTCTTTGTTTTTTGTCCATGCAGTTGTGGGTGCATGTAGTAGTTTTTTTACAGGTATTAACAGGGCCTCAAGTTCTACATGAAAGTCTTTACCCTTTTTCCCTTTGATCTTTGAGATGCTTTTTGTTAATGCACTCAATTCTTTATTTTTTAATCCTTCAAGTTTGCAATCTAGGGTATTTTTTAGTCTTTCTATATCTACTTCTATACGAGATTTAGCAGCAGCCTTTGGTCTGCCTGTCTTTGGCTCTGTATCTGCGGCAGTGGCCTTTCTCCCCTTCGAGGCTGCACCTGTGCGTCTGTCATCATTATACCAATGATGCTCATTGCAAGGATCGGCATAAAAGACAGGGTTAGAATTCAGGTCTTTTACTATAATGTTAGGTTTATTGCTTTCTCTATAGTACATAAGGATCGCCCCCGACCTTACGTACCAGATCCTCTAACTTCTGCTCGTTCCTTTCAATTCTCTGCTTCCATCCTTTCCTGTAGGCCCGTGCCTTTATCTCCATGAGTGCCGGCCATCTTTCAAGGTTACTGCTGATCTTCTTTCTCTGTGAGTATTCCTGATCCAGGACGCTGCACAGGGCTGCATTATCTTTGTAGGTATCTCGGTAACTCAGGTAGACAGCCAGAAAGGCTGTAAGGCAGTAAATAGTAAAGAAGACGCAGGCTACAGCAATTGTATCTTGGGTTGTAAGACCTTCAAACGATCTACTAGTCTTAACTACGAAGTTGACTCTAATAAATGTTAAGAAAGCAAAGATAAGTACAAAAGGTACGACAGCAGGCCAGCGCCACCTGCCGCGCTTCTTGAAGTATGCTCCGAGGGACATTAATAACATACTCAAAACAACAACAAAAACACCTATGGCGATGAAATAGATTTCAACGATATTCATTCCGGTTCCACGAAATACTGTTTCAAAGATACTAACGCTAATTATTCCGTCTATGCCAAATATTAATAGTATGAGTATTTTATGTCCCAGGCGCGAGGTATTGGTTTGTAGCTTCGTATTCAGGTCTTTAAAGTATTGCTCAATGGTGCCGTTTCGTACATTTTGTTTTGTTATAATATCCCTTCTGTCTTCAAGCGCCTTGACGTCGTAAGTCTGATGCTTATTGTTGAGCGAGAGTACGCTATTCTTCATCCTGCTGAGAAGGCCTTCTTCGAGTGCCTCGAAGACTGTATGTTTATCAGGGTTGTACGGGTCTACTATGTACTTAACTTTTTCAAAGTGGGCGCGTGTGCTATTTATATTGTTGGTGTCTATCTTGACATCATGGCGGCGGCAGTCTCTGTAACCCTTTCGACTGTATCTATAATCAACTAGGGAGCTGTAAAGAGAATGAAAGAAATCAATGATAGGGTTCATTTTCCTTATCCTTATTTAGGCTATCTGTGTCTTGTTTTCTCTTTACCGGCGTGGCTTCGGGGGTATCCGAAAGCGTGCAGGTAAAGAGATCATCTATTTGTATAAATAGGGTAGAGCTTTGTCAGGAAGCAGGTCTGTGGTAAGGCTTTATCAAAACACTGGTTTGCTTATTGTGAAAACTACCGGAGGACCATCTGTGATGGTTTTGAAGGCAGAAACACTAAAAACCAAGTATTTATTACATAAGGACGTATGATATCTGTGATACTTAGAGATGTCAAGCCCTAATGCTAGATTTATAATTATTTTGCAATCCTTGTTTATTGTGATATACAGGGTTAAGTTACAGCTGTATTGTTTAAGGACGGGTTATCTTTAGTCAAAAAATTGTCATATTTGATGTATCTGTGGCGTCTGTGGCAGTAGGCATTTTATATCAATAAACAGTAAGAGAGAGGCACGGACTATGGTCAGGTCTTTTGTTATCGCAGCTATGGCGTTGATCTTTACGCTGACCGGTTATGCAGGTAGCCGACATGCAGCCGCCGCAGGTGGCAGCGGTCTTGCTGTGCAGGGTGGTAGGCTTGTTATGCCTGATCAGGCGAAGGTTACTAAGGATTCGGATAAGCGGAAGGTCAGATTTAGTTATGACGACGAAGATCGTATTACAGGGATAACAGGGCCTAGCGAAAGAAAGACAATGCTTGGCTATGATAGACGCGGTCGTCTTGAGTCAATCGATAATGGAGAGTTGGTTACATATAAATACGACCGTATGGGTAGAGTAACTACCTTTAAAGATACTACCGGATCGACCACCATGGACTATGATTATCACGGGCGGATAAGGTCGATGAATTACCCAGAGACTGGTAAGGTAAGTTATGAATATTTTGAGCAGGGCGAGATAAAGTTTGTAGGATGGAAAGAGCATTATTTAAAATATGAACGCAACCTGCTTGGAAATATCATCTCTATGCAGACGCCGACCGGTATCTTCAAGATTACCTATGACTACAATAAAAGAATTATGCAGAGGCAGTACCCAAGCGGTGCAGTAAGCCAGTTCATCTATGACCGCAGTGGAAGGGCTGTGCTTATTAGTCACTTATCCCCCGACAGATATCTGATCCTTGAGTTCAAATATTCTTATTCGAAGGCAGGCCTGTTAGAGCAGACCACCGAGCGAGGCCGTGGCAGAGTACTGAAGATTGATTACTCTTACGACCGGCACGGTCAATTGATTAGGGCCACGTACTCTGACGGACGGGTCTATCTTTATACCTACGACTTATTCGGCAACCTCACTGAGAGTTCCGGACCAACCGGTAAATATAGCGCAACCTATGATGACTACGATCAAATAAAAATAATTAACGGTAAGGCTGTCGGCCACGACCCTGCCGGTAATGTTACAGGGATAGGCGAGAGCTCATATGAATATGACGGAGACAATGCACTCTTAAGCGACGGTATAAAGACTTACCGCTATAACGGCGTTGGTATGAGAGTAGAGGTGTTTTCTGATAAGGGGAAGGCTCGTTTTCTGCACCTTATTGACGGCCTTCCGTACGTGCTGGCCGAGACAGGGACGGAGAAGATAGGATATATCTGGGCCGACGGTCAGATCCTCGGGCAGATCGGTAAAGAGCGCGGCGTGGTTTTCTACCTTGAAGACCATCTGGGCTCGGTCCGCGCGGCTATGGACAAGGCTGGTAATATTATCGGTACTGCCGAGTACTCGCCCTTTGGCGTACCGATCAGACGTATCAACGGGTTGCGCTTCGGTTATGCAGGCGAGGAGCAGGATGAGAACGGCAGGGTCTACCTGCGTGCACGTTACTATGAACCTGAGACAGCAAGGTTTATCTCGAAGGATCCGATCCTGCCACAGTTAATGGATGAAAAGCAGCAGAACAGATATCAGTATGCAGCTAACTCACCGCTATCATTTGTAGATAGGGATGGCAGGCAGGCAGAGAGTGCTGATTCGAAATATTCGGACTGGCATAAAATCAACGAGTATTTAGGTAATATTGAAGCATCTACAACACCTTTTGAGCGTTGGTTGAAATTTGGTAGTTTTCCAGGAAAAGAAATGGATATATGGCCAGGGCAATTTACAGATAGAGAAGTAAATGAAATCGAAGTGCCAATTTTAGGTAAAATTGATATGAACTGGCGCGTCCTTTTTCGTGTCCAATCGCCATGGTTAGGGGTGGTCCAAGTAGGAACAATAATAGCACCAGTATATAACGTTTTTGAGTATCTTGGTTTCTACGAAAGTGATCTTAGCGGCGCGCTTTACGCTTTAGTTAATGCATCTCCTGGAGCTCACATTTTTTTTCCAGATCTTGTAAAGTCTTTACGTAATAAATCAACTTGGCAGACTATTGATCAAAGAAATAAAAACTTTATGGCTAATTATAAGGGCTTATTTCTCGGAATAGGTGAAGCTATGGGACACGATATGATAGGGCTTTTGGAAAAAATAGACCGTCGAAGGAAAAATAAATTTAACGATGACACTGGCAACGTGGCAGAAAATTTCCATGGAGGACCTAGAGGACCAGGTGGCAGTGCCTCCGGTGGTGGGGGCCCTTCATTCACAAGGTATTCCGGTTCTTCTTTTATGGGCTCTTCAGTGCCGTTAAGAAGGCAGCCTAACGTCGGTGGAGTATACCTTGATAAGGCCGCCGAAGTCATCGGCGATTTATCTAGGCTTGACGGTGTTGTCTTTGATCCAAAGAGTAACCGGATCTTGCTAATTGGTGATAAGTCAGGCACTGGAGTAGCAATGCCTCCGATGCGGCTCGATAATCTGGCAACGGCCTATAGGGCCGTCTTTGGCGACCACTCGGCAGAACCCGGAGTTACTATAGATCCTGACCCTAAAGACCCCTATGCAGAGCTGATGAATGTAATCTTCTTTGGCGGAGTGGGTGATACGCATTTTGGCCGCCAGCTCTTCGAAGCTGACCGGATAATGAAGAGCCTGAGCCTTGGTAAGGACAATATAACCGGTGAAAAGGTCGGAGTCAGTGTTAAGGGTTATTATAACTCTCTGGATCTAGGGTTTTCTAATCTGGGTGGTAATTATAATGAAAAGCTATGGTCTCGTTTCTGGCTGGTGCCAGAGCAGGTTATCGTCAGAGTTTCAGATGATAGAAGGTCTCTGACCTTTCCTGATACGCGCATCAGGGTAAAGACCGAGACGATGCGTTGGGAGGGTGAGAAGCTTGTTCCTGCAAAAGGGCAGGTCGATGAGAAGGCAGAGTACTTTGCCAATCATTTTACAAGATTTTATGACGACTATGCAAAAGAGTATCCGGTCTTTGCAGAGCTTAAGACCCTGGCAAATATGGTCGGATTTATGAAGTGGATAAAAGAGGGTGGTACGCTGGTTGATCTGGGGTGGTTAAAGGATTACGAAAAGTATCTGGAGACACCAAAGACGACACCATCTCTTACGGTCGAAGACAATCGTTACGTAGGCGATAATTTTACAAAGAAGATAAGTATCTTTGGCGGAACCGATTTAACCGTTAAAAACTTATATGTAAAAGACGATGGTGTATCAAGAGAGTACGGCAGGAAGGCCCTTAGCACTGTTGCCGACACCTCAGGGGTAGCGGTCGGTGAATTTAAAGACAATGATAAGAAGATCAAAAAAGTAGTTGCCTTGCCGACTTCGCAGATGCGTGCCCCGGGTTCTAAGATGATAATGGAACAAGAGCTGGATCTCGTGACCCGGTACTACAATTCATTCCATAACGGGGCTGGCCCCTTTGGTTATTCATGGGTCATGGATCTGCCCGTCTTACGCATTACTAGGCCTGAAGCCGACAAGACCAATACAGTAAGTGCAGGATATCAGAGAGTAGAGGTCAAGAGTTTTCATCTGAGCCGACCTTTTGGACTTCTGGATATTACCTTTAAAGACTATAAGATCGATCAAGAGTCGGGGCGTATTGTTTTTCTGCCTGAGAGGCGCGGCGAGGTAAAAGGACTCTATCCCAGTAGTATAGGAAGCGAGTATAGCGTGGAGTATACTAGCGGAAAGGTAGAGGTCTTTGATGCTGGCGGAAGGCTCTTGCGTGCTGAGTTTCCTCCGGCAGCAAAGTTGCTTTATTCTTATGACGATTCGGGCAGGTTGCTATCGATTGAAGAGGTGAGAGCCACGGAGAAGGTCGCAGAGATTAGATTGTTTTATGACGGTAAAGGAAGGGTTGCATCGGCAAAGAGCCCGGGTGGCACTGTTCGCTATAGCTATGACTTAAAGGGCAACCTCGCAAAGGTAGTGAGGGAAAACCAGACCGTTGAGTACAGCTATGAAGACCGTCATCTTGTTACAGAGATCCGTGTAAACGGAAAAAAAGTAGCGACAATAAAGTATGATGATTATGGTCGTGCAGTGATGCAGACAGGTCCTAATGGTGAGTCCCTTGTTCTCGATATTATAACGTCCGGCGGCGAGACCATTGTATCAAGCGGAACCGATATGGCACGGTTAGTTATAAAGTACGATGCCGGAGGAAGGCTTTTGGAGGAGAAGACCCCGGGTGGCGAATTGATGAGAAATACATACAGTGAGTACGGATCTTTGAAGTCAACTGAGTACATAGATGAGTTCGGAGATACAAGCAAAGCAGAGTACTCACCGGATAACAGGTACGTTAAATATACAAACCCCGAGGGGTTTGTACGTGCCTTCCTCTATGATGATTTCGGTAGATTAAAGCAGGTACAAGACGGAAAAAACGCACTGATTAGTAAAAAGTACGGGCAGACTGGTAGAGGCTGGCTAGAGACAACGGAGTCATCAGAGCAGACAGTTCAAGTTTTATATAATAAAGAAAAAAAGCCCGTAGAAGAGATCATTACTGCCAGGTCAGGGCGCGGCGGTCAGGTCATTATTAGCAGTGATTATAATAGCGCGGGAGTCTTAAAGCGTAGGACCACGCAGGGGATCTTTAATCGTAGCAGAGTTTATAAAGATGGTCTGCTAATTAAAGAAGTCTCGGGCAAAGAAGATACTGTTACATACGTTTATGATGAGCAGGAAAGGCCTTTATTGGTGAGCTCGGATGACCAAGGGGTTCGGTTCTCTTATGATCAGGCAGGGTTGTTAGATGAGGTCAACTTCAATCGCGCCGAGTTTAGTGAAAGGCTTTCTTTTAAAGACGGCCTGCTTACGCAGCGTACTAATACAGACGGCCTAAGCGATACGTTTCAGTATGACGAGCATGCAATGCTCCGTGGCGTAGAGAGGGGAAGCAGAGAGACGTGGTCTATTGAGCGAGGTAATAATAAAACAACTTATATTCGTAACAATGTGGTGCAGATGGAGTTTGTCTTTGATTCAAAGGGTATGCTCACTGAGGCACTCTATTGAGTCTGGTTGGTCTTCCGTGGCTTTTAAATCTTAATAGCACCTGAATAAAAGGAGGGGTTATGATTAAAAAAATAATTATCATTCTGGCTATAGCAGTGGTCTCTGTGTTGGCAGGCCATGCCACTTCAATGGCCGAGCTCGTGATCACGGCTCCTGAGGACGGTAGCCATGTGTCGTGGCGTGCCACAATAGAGGGTAAGGTAGTTGATTCTGATAATGACGAGGTCTGGGTGGTGATACATCCGACAGAGGTTTCTCAGTACTGGGTACAGCCACGGCCAAGCGTTAAGAAGGACGGGTCATGGAGGGTTGTGGTGTACTTCGGAGAGTCCGGCTCGCGCTATAGTGGTATGCGCTTTGAGGTCAGGGCGATAGCAAACCCAAAGAGGAGACTAAAAGATGGTGACCGCTTTAGTTTCTGGCCGGAGGCCGCGGAAAGATCGCAGGTGATAGAAGTGATACGAAGATGATAACGGTTTTGATGATAGCCGAGCGACTTTGTGTACTGGCCTTAACGCTTCTGGGTATTGCAATTATAGCTGAACGCTTTAAAAGGTCGTTGATTATAAAGCTAATCATAGGTGTAGCTATAGCCTATATTATGTTAACCTCTAGTAATATTATAATTAACTCTAACGCTAGGGAGGCGGATAAAATCGCTGCGCAGCAAGAGAGGGAGGCGGATCAGGCAAGGTTCTCTGCCGAATCAGAGGAGAGGGAGGCGCGGTATTATTTTAAGGTAGCTGAGTTGATTGATTGCGCCCCTAAAGAACTCGTAAGGGCTACGCTGCCGCCTGTAAGCGGGCAGGTAGAGATCCTCTCACCAATAGACGGGGGCCGAGTCTCAGACCGTATTATTGTTAAAGGCAGGCTCTCCGGCATCGGCGGTAAGGTCTGGCTTGTTGTGCATCCGGTCGGGATTGCTTCTTACTGGGTACAGCCGCAGATCAATCTAAAGTCAGACGGAAGGTGGAGCGCAAGGGCCTATATCGGAAGGGCAGGTATGGATATTGATCAGGCCTTTGAGATCATAGCGGTCGTAGATCCAGTAGAGAATCTGATCGAGGGAGATGTTTTGGATAGCTGGCCAGAGGCAAGGTGGAGCTCGCAGGTAATAGAGGTCGTTAGAAAATAACAGGCAGATGGCTTTCATCGGGATGTTGATATGATTGCAAGGTTTACTTTCAGGTTTTTTTAGTGAGGGTCGTTTTGATTGCGGCTCTTTTTATAGTAGCAGCTCCGGCTCTCTCTTACGCCCAGGACCTAGCAGAGATCTAACGGCTGAACAAAGATTTTTAACGGTAGATGACGCAGGTAATTTCTTTTATACTCATGATGGGTATTATATCTTCAAGGTAGATGCTAATGGGGGACACTACCATGTCGCAGGGTATTCTTTGCGTGGTTCCGAAGGCGATGTTTCTAATGCTACGTGGGCTCAGCTTGGTAGGCCTCCTAGGCTAGGGGTTGATAAAGAGGGTAATGTTTATATTTCCGACATTGACAACATCCGTATTTGTATGGTCGATGGCTACGTTGATACTATAACCGACTCGCTCTCAAGGGCAACAAGCTTTACTTACGACCTCGCAGGGCGTGTTGCAAGCGAGACGCTCCCTGACGGACGCGTGATAGGCTATACCTACGACGCGCACGGTAACGTGACCTCGATTACTCCTCCGGGACGTCCGGCTCACGACTTTACCTATACGGGCGCGGACCTTGAGGAGTCCTATACTGCGCCGGACGCAGGCACGGGCCCCGACGCGACCGCCTACGCCTATAACCTGGATAAGCAGATAGCGACCATCACAAGGCCGGACGCGCAGGTGATTAGCTTTGGCTATGACACGGGCGGGAGGCTCGCAACAACGACCTTGCCGAGAGGGCAGGTTACTTACGGCTACGACGTGACAAGCGGCAACCTCACGACGATAACCTCGCCCGACGGCGGCACGCTCGGCTATACATACGACGGCTTCCTTGTTATGAATGAGGCCTGGACAGGCACGGTAGCGGGCAGCGTCGGTCTTACCTACGACGCGGACTTTAGGGTTACCTCAAGGACGGTCAACGGCGCTAATGCCGCCACTTTTACATTCGATAACGACGGGCTGTTAACAGGGGCGGGTGATATGACGATCACTCGCTCTGCGCAAAACGGTCTTATGACTGGTACGACGCTTGGTACGCTCGCTACGACCGTCGGTTATAATACCTTCGGCGAGGTAAGCAATTACGATGCGAGCTACTCCGGCTCCGGGGTCTTTACGACATCGTACACCCGTGATAAGCTCGGGCGTATTACTACCAAGGCCGAGACCATCGGCGGCGTTACTGATAACTACGCCTATACCTACGACACGGCAGGTCGTCTTACCGACGTTACTAAGAATGCCGTTAATATCGGCCACTACATCTTCGATACCAACAGCAACAGGACAGCCTATTCGGGTCAGCTTGGCACCTTTGCGGCGACCTATGATGCGCAGGATAGGCTCACAAGCTACGGCGCCAATACATACACCTATACAAAGAACGGCGAGCTAAGTAGTAAAGTAAATACCTCAAACGGCGATATAACCTCATACAGCTACGACGTGCTCGGCAATCTAATGAGCGCGACTTTGCCCGACGGCACGCAGATTGATTACGTCATAGACGCAAGGAACAGAAGAGTCGGCAAGAAGATAAACGGCACGCTCACGCAGGGCTTCTTGTACGGAAGTCAGCTTAACCCGGTCGCCGAATTGGATGGCGCGGGCAGTGTTGTATCAAGGTTTGTCTACGGTACAAAGGGCAACGTCCCCGACTACATGGTCAGGGGCGGTGTTACTTACAGGATAATAAGTGACCATCTGGGCAGCCCGAGGCTGGTCGTTGATACGGCGACGGGTTTAGTTGCGCAGGCAATTGACTATGACGAGTTTGGTAACGTGTTCTCTGATACCAACCCGGGTTTCCAGCCCTTCGGCTTTGCGGGAGGTATCTATGATCAACACACAAAACTTATTCGCTTCGGTGCACGCGACTATGACGCCGAGACAGGCCGCTGGACAGCCAAAGACCCGATAAGGTTTAATGGTGGGGATACGAACCTCTATGGCTATGTGTTGGGTGATCCTATTAACTTTGTGGATCCGGAAGGGCTGGCTCCGAACTATTCGGTAGTTACTACGACCGATGGTTATGTGATAATGCATAGTTATAATCTCTATACAGTTATTGATAAAAATGGTGATTTGGTAGGTTATTTCGAAAGGTCAGTTTTTGTACAATGGTATGAAATTGAACAGTTGAAAATATTTTTCAGCAGTTTTCAAGGGTCTATTAGTGGTAGTATGCCTGTAACAGCAGACATGTTATCAACTCCTCCTGAAAAAAATATGAGTACTGATAATACTGCGGATGCTGTTGAGACCCATAGTAAAGTTCCTAATGCTCCAGTGAGCAGTCCAGGAGCAACTACTGAACCAAAAAGGTGTTCCAATGTTAAATAGGATGGTTGTTAAAGGAGAATATGTCTAAAGAAATCAATATAAGAATAGTTCAAGTCGTAGTCCTATTGATCGTGGCGTTATCTGTGGCTTCCTGTGGGAAGACCGAATGGGATAGGTTAAACGAACGGGCGCAGACTTTGTTCAAGCAAGGTCGTTATGTTGAATCTATAAAAATGGCCAAGGATGCATTAAAGGTTGCAGAGGAAACATTCGGTCCGGAGCATCCCAAAGTGGCTACGGCCATGGTAGTTCTTGCCATGCCTTATAAAGTTATGCGCAGGCATGACGAGGCTGAGCCTCTATTTACGCGTGCATTGGAAATAGAAGAGAAAGCCTATGGTCCGGACCATCGTGAGGTGGGGGCAGCATTGTTTAATCTGGCTGACTTTTATCGTCTACAGGATAAATCAAAAAACAAGTTTGCTAAAGCTGAGGGACTTTACCTGCGTGCAATTGCTATATTTGAGAAGGAATTTGGCCCTGATCATCCTGATGTGGCGGTATCTTTGTATGGTCTGGCAAGATTTTATATGAGACAGGAAAATTATGCTAAGGCTGAGGGTCTTTTTAAGCGTGCGTTGATGATAAATGTAAATACTCCAAAGCCAAATTACTCACAGATGACGTCAATCTCATCCAGTTTGGGAGAGATATATATTATTCGGGGGCTGGATGTCGAGGCTGAACGCCTTATTAAGCAGGCTGTTAAATTCCATGGGAAGGTTTTAGGAAAAGAACACCCCTCTGTGTCTACACCCCTATATATTCTTGCAGGTCTTTATATCACTCAAGAAAGATATGTCGAAGCGGAGGACCTCATGAAGCGTGCCCTTAGGATTGTAGAAAAGACTCTCGGTCCTGATCATCCAACTGTGACAATGTATAGAGACAGATTAGAGTCGATATATTCTCTGCAAATAAAGTCTGTTGATGCTGCAAAAGCTGAAAATAAATAGTTCTTCGGGAATGAGAATAAATAGGGACACTTCCCCTATTTACCTTATCATCGTATAACCAACCGCCAAGGCCGAGACCGTCTCCGGAGTTACCGATAACTACGCCTATACCTACGACACGGCAGGTCGTCTTACCGACGTTACTAAGAATGCCGTTAATATCGGCCACTACATCTTCGACACCAACAGCAACAGGACAGCCTATTCGGGTCAGCTCGGCGCGTTCAGCGGTATCTACGATGCCCAGGACAGGCTTACGAGCTACGGCGTCAATACCTACACCTATACAAAGAACGGCGAGCTAAGTAGTAAAGTAAATACCTCAAACGGCGATATAACCTCATACAGCTACGACGTGCTCGGCAATCTAATGAGCGCGACTTTGCCCGACGGCACGCAGATTGATTACGTCATCGACGGTAGGAACAGAAAGGTTGGTAAGAAGGTCGGCGGAGTCTTTACGCAGGGCTTCTTGTACGGCAGTCAGCTTAACCCCGTTGCCGAGCTTGACGGTGTGGGCAACGTTGTCTCAAGGTTTGTCTACGGTACAAAGGGCAATGTCCCCGACTATATGGTCAGGGGCGGAGTTACCTACAGAATTATTTCAGATCACCTTGGTAGTCCGAGGATTATAGTTGATACGGCGACGGGGACGGTTGCGCAGGCAATCGATTATGACGAGTTTGGTAATATCCTGAGCGACACCAACCCGGGCTTCCAGCCCTTCGGCTTTGCGGGCGGTATCTACGACCGGGATACAAAACTCACTCGCTTCGGCGCACGCGACTATGATGCTTCGACAGGAAGATGGACTGCCAAAGACCCGATAAGGTTCGCAGGTGGAGATACAAACCTATACGGGTATGTGCTGGGGGATCCGGTGAATTTTTTGGATCCGTCTGGGATGATTGTTTGGGAAAAATGGGCTGGTAGGATAATAGCTAGAGGTATTTTAATAATAGCTGGTATTGAGTGGAATCCAGAGGATCATCCTGAGGGAGATTTTGATGGTGATGGTATACAAAATTGGCAAGATCCAGATTCTGAATATTACCATAACCAATGCATCGGAGGTCATTGTGAGAAACAACCTGAAGAATCGGACAAAAAACCTGTAGAGACTCAAGGGCCTGTTAGTCCAAAAACATGCCCGTTGCCAAGCCAAAATAAGTAGATGGTATTATTACTATTAACATTAGTTGTAATTTTTTTGGTTTTCACAGGACTTGTTGTTTTTTGTAAGGTTAGATACGTTTTGTCTTGGAGGGAGGCTGTAAAAGAAGCAATAGGTTATATGGTGACGTTGCCTTTTTAATGGTGAATGCTTTAAATTATTGATGAGAGGGGAATAAGTGAAAAATTCTGTTTCTAAGATAGGTATTACGGCGAAATTTAATATAATTTTATTTGTCTTTCTTTGTTTTGTAAGTACGATAGATTTTATATTCACACCAGAGTCAAAAAAAATGACGCTTTGGGATGAGTTATATAATGTAGCTCCAATAATTTCGATTGTACTTGGTGTTGCTTCTATATTTCTTGCAGTTTTTTTTGGGGCTAAGTTTGTTCAAATTTTTTGGAATCGATTTATCTCTGACATTTTCAGTCTTAGAAGTATTTCTCTACAAGAGGGCATAGCAGTTGTTTTGATGACTGGTTTTTTTGCTATTTAGCATTTCTGCGAACGTACTACCTAGTTATTGATAATCTTATCTTATTCAGTTTTCCATTAATTCATCCGATAAAATAGTAAGTGACCACCTTGGCAGTCCGAGGATGGTCGTTGATACGGCGACTGGAGCGATTGCGCAGGCAATTGATTACGACGAGTTCGGTAATATCATGGGCGTGGACTTCCCTCAGTTTAGTAGACAACTACCCTTTACCTGATGAAGCCATTTCAAAGTCATGCGGGCTCAGCTGACCGAGGTAGCTGTGACGCCGGGTTTTGTTGTAAAAGACCTCGATGTAATCAAAGAGGTCAGCCTT
>JAJRSM010000067.1 GCA_024278765.1 Deltaproteobacteria bacterium
AGGATCCACGAGTCTCTTGACTATCGCACTCCCTTTGAAGTATATTTCGATAAAGAAACAGAACTAACAAACCCGGTAAAGGCTGACACGATCCACCTTATTCAGCCTGATTTGCTGTCCTAACAATGGGGCTAGGCATAGAAGCAGGGTTAGACCGTATGAGGCGTATCACAGGCAAAAAGGTAAAAAATGTAGTTAGTGTAGAACGTAAGCTCGAAGATACTCCCCACAGTGGTGATGAAATAAACGGAACTAATGGTTGAGATATTTAGAAGAAAAAGGTTTATATAGCTAGTCATCACTTTTATGAGGGTTTTAAAAAGAGATTTTTTCAGGCGAGGTCAAAATATTGACCTCGCCTTTTTGTTGTTTAGTGTTAGAAAATCATTGAGAGGGCCATTACTGTAACTAATAGCTCTGAATATGGCTATTGATTGCCCTGATCTTGCCCTGAATCTTCCAATATAAGTCTGAAACTTGACTGGTCAAAACCTCAACACCATACATTGGCTATTATTAGGACATTACAAAGGTTCTAAATAATGAACTCTTTGTCCTATTTATCATTTTGTGTTATCAGCGATAATAATCTATGGATTTAAATTATCTACATATAAGCAATATGAGTCTCACAGCCGGTAGAGCACCACCTTAGCTTTTCCGTTAAAAGTCTATCGTACTTGTTCGCTTAAGGCCGGGAAGAGGCAGATACTATCTACTAACTATACATATACTAATAATTCGGGAGCATTGTTGCTGGGCATTACAGATGTGTGTTTTTCGCACTCTATATAATCATAATGTCGGCTGCGGTCTTTCTCAGTAAGCATTTTTTTTAGTATTTGTTCTCCTTCCAAAACAGACAGTTGGCCTTGACCTTTAAGTCATAACTTAAGAATTTTAAGGGAGGTTTGCATCATGAGTATTAAGCTGAAGCTGATTGTTGTTGTTGCTGCCTTTGTTTCTCTAGTGGTTATAGCCGTGGGAATAACCGCATTTACAGTTAACTCACTTAAAAAAGATTCTACTATAATCAACCTGGCCGGTAGGCAGAGAATGCTTGCACAGAAGTATACAAAAGAACTTTTTGCCGATATGATTCCGGCTCAGGTAAATGCAAGTGCTGTAAAGGCCGCTCAGATAGCGACTATTCAGATAAAAGAAGATAGAGCAATGTATACGAAAGAGGTCGTTGTGAAGCTTAAAAAGGAACTAGCTGGTTTTAAGCCGGCACGCGACTGGGAAGGGCTTCGAGGCGGAGTGCCGCTTCCTGCGACCTTTGTCCAAGAGGTCTCGGAGAAGATCAATAAGTCTGGAATATATAGGTACGATCTACTAAGCCGCTGGAATCTCAATAAAGAAAAAGGACTCAATACGAAGTTCGAAAACGATGCCTTTAACTCTCTCCTGAGCAATAGCAAAGAGCCGTATTATAAATTCATGAACTACAAGGGTAAGTCGGTACTGCGCTATGCAACACCTGATATAGCAGGGGCTGCGGCCTGCGTAAGTTGTCATAACGCGCACCCGGAAAGTGCTAAGCGAGACTTCAGGCTTGGCGATGTTATGGGTATGCTTGTTATAACGATCCCTGTGCCGGCAGAGGTAGGCAATATTGGTAGTGCTGCGAATACTGGCGCGGGTGGTGGGGGTCTGAAGGCCTTTGACATTACGGCCAAGGTCTTTGAGCAGACTCTGGCTGCACTTATATCAGGTGGCGAAGCACCAATTGATCTAGCTATGACCGAGTTTGTAACGATTGTGGCAACGGATAATGAGGTGATCGGTCAGCAACTGAGGCAGGTAGATTCACTCTGGAAGCAGATGAAGGGTTACGAAAGGGTCGTAGACGGTGCTGGTATTAATACGCCTGTCTATTTAACTGCACTGGATAACCTTTTGAAGGTCAATGCAGATCTGGTCTTATCGATTAACAAGACCGTTAATATGTATGAGGCAGATTCCCGTCAAAGTATAAGCACTATGATGAAAGTACTTGGTTTCTTTGTATTACTTGCCTTTATCATAGCAGCAATAGCACTCTTCTTGATTATGCGTTCTATCGTAAGGCCGATTACCGAGGTGGCAAGACTCGCCCAGGTCATGGCAGCCGGAGATTTAAGCCACGCAGATATCAAGATAAAGACGACAGACGAGCTCGGGGGCCTTGCTCGTGCCCTTAATACGATGAAAGGAAACCTAAACGATATGATCGGTAATATCAGACGCTCCTCCGATACTATGGTGGCTGCGACATCTGAGCTTTCCAGTAGCTCTGCTCAGATTGTACACGGAGCTGATTCCCAGTCGGCTCAGACCAGCCAGGTAGCTACGGCCATGGAAGAGATGAGTGCTACCGTCATAGAGGTCGCCAAGAACTCGCAGGGAGCAAGCGACGCAGCCGGAGATACTCAGCAGATTGCCGTCCAGGGTGGCGACGTTGTAAGACGCGCCGTAGACGGCATGATGAATGTCGCCGAGACTGTCCGCCAGAGTGCTACTACGGTCGAA
>JAJRSM010000068.1 GCA_024278765.1 Deltaproteobacteria bacterium
AGCAAGATATTTGATTACATAGAGGTCTTTTATAACAGACAGAGAAAACATTCTACTCTCGGCTACAAATCGCCTCTCGCATTTGAAGAACAGCGAAAAGTAGCTTAACTCTGTGTCTACTTTATCGGGGGAAGATCAGTTGCTTTGAATATCTTTTCCACTTTTCTTTCTGGTAAACTTTTTTCATACCTACCGCTCACGCCTCCGTCCCTCACCCAGCCAGCCGAGGTCGCGCAGGCTCGTATGTTTTGTCTTACCTACTATGATGTGGTCGTGGACTTTGATATCAACGGTGCGGGCCGCTTCGACGAGTTCATCGGTCAAGAGGCGGTCGGTCTTTGACGGCGTAGGATCGCCACTTGGATGGTTGTGTACAAAGATAATTGAGCGGGCATTATGCTTAAAGGCCCGCTCAATTACCTTTCTCGGATAGACGACGGTCTGGTTGATCGTCCCCTCATGCAGGGTCTCGACGCCGAGTATTTCATTTTTAGAGTTAAGATAAACTGCCAGAAATTTCTCGACCTTTTCGCCAGAGAGCGTCAGGTTTAGATAATTCAAGAGGTCTTTTGAAGAACTTACTACGTGCTTTTTTGCGATCTGTTCTTTTAAATACGCCCCTGCCATCTCTTTGATAAGGGCAATCAGGACAGCTGCATTCGTGCCTATCCCGTCTGTAGCAGAGAGTTCATCAGGGGTTGCGTCAAGCAGGCCGCGAAGGCCCTTGAAATTAGCGATAAGTTTTTTGGCAAGCGGCTTTACGTCGCGCCTAGGAATGGCAAAGGTCAAAAGCAATTCCACAACCTCGTAGTCATGGAAGCCCTCTAGACCGGACTTCAGAAAGCGGTCTCTAAGGCGGGCTCTGTGCCCGGAGTTTTCATTGCTGCTAGTCATAGCCATCACTCATAGATTATAGAAAATGTAAGGTTCTAGGTTGCTATATTTGCCGTAACGCAGTTACCCGGAGTTTTCGTTGCTGCTAGTCATTGCCATCACTCAAAGGTTGGTACTGCGTACAGCATATTCATTAATAAGATTATTTACTACGCACAGTAAGAATATCCTAATGAATTATGTTGCCCCGTATGGGGCTACTGCGTACAGCATGTCCATTGATAAGATTATTTACTACACACAGTAAGAATATCCTAATGAATTATGTTGCCCCGCATGGTTGCTTGCTGAATCTTTAAAAAGACAGATCCTGAATCAAGTTCAGGATAACAGATATCGTAGTTTTCTAATGTTAAATTAAATGTCATGCCAAGTTCAGTTCAGCATCTGTCTTTGTACTTGCGTCAATATAACCATTTACTACGCACGGCATAGCAAAGACCATTAGAGCAGGGCCATTACCTTCTTTAGATCTTCCCATGCCTCTCGCTTAAGAGCCAGGTCTTTGATAAGTGCCGAGGGATGGTGCGTTATCATAAGGGGTATATCGTCAAAGCTTCGCATAATGCCGCGCAGGTTTGCAAACTCTACAGCCGCTGCGATCAGATACGGCGCAGCGCCGCCCATCGCAACAACGGCGACGGGATTGATTATTTCAAGCTCATCATTTAGAAAGTCCAGGCATGCCTGGACTTCATCGCCACTGGATTCTCCCTGGCCTACACACCTGACAAGGCTCGTCAGATAGACCTCATTCATACCAAGCCCCATAGCCTTTATCATCTTTGAAAGGAGTTCTGTCTCTGGCTTCGTAAAGACCTCTGGTTGCGAGACATCCAGGTTCGTATCTTGCCGCGAAGCGGCTTTGCTCGCCGCAGATGTGCTCGCCGCAGGTTTGCTCACCGCAGGTGCGCTGACAAAGACTACGCGTGCGTCTTCCGGGCCGATGCCAAGGGCGGCCTTCTTACGACCCTCGTGACATTCGCATTTTGTGCAACGCTGAATTTTTTCATTAAGGGTAGTTAGTGCACTGGACGGGGCTGCGACAGGAGGCGGAGCAACAGATATATATCTAATTCCCATAGATTCTAGATTCTTTAGTTTTTCTATCGTCTCTTCAAGTGCTGTCTCAAATTCATCCATTGGTTACGGTCTCTTGGTTGGTCTTTTTAATCGATAAGACTTTATCTAGAATAATATCAGCAAGCTCTGCCTTGGTCATCAACGGCAGGTCTTCGACTAACCCGTCCTTTGAGATTAAAAGAACCTTATTGGAATCGCTACCAACGGCCTCTGGCGAATTGGCAATGATCAGATCCAAGGCTTTGGCCTTGAGTTTAGCAAGGGCATTTGCTTTCAGGTTCTCTGTCTCCAGAGCAAAGCCTACAACAAGCCGATCTTGTTTCTTTGCAGCAAGGCCCGACAAAATATCAGGGGCCTTTACGAGTTCAAGGATCAGGCCGCTATTTCCTTTCTTAATCTTCTCCTTACGCTCCTGTGCCACCTGAAAATCCGCTACCGCTGCTGCCATTATCAAAGTAGTCGAATCCGCAAAGCGTGCCTCCAACTCTTTCTGCATCAGAGCTGTCGTCTCGGCCATTATGACATTTACGCCTATTGGTGGCACTACGTCCATAACACCCGCAACAAGCGTGACATCTGCGCCTCGGCGCACGGCAGCTGCTGCCAGGGCTACCCCCATCCTCCCGGACGATGCATTTGATATAAAACGTACCGGATCGATCACCGTACGTGTTGCTCCGGCACTAATCAGTACTCGCTCCCCGTCTAGATCCTTCTGAGATAGTGCCCGCTCTATCGCACTGAAGATCTCCGCAACCGGTGCGAGCCGCCCGTCCCCTTCCCAGCCACAGGCCAACTCGCCACGCTCAGGGCCGACAAATATATAACCAAGGGCTGTAAGCTTTTCGATATTGGCCTGTACTATCGGGTTGCGATACATTCGGTGGTTCATCGCAGGGGCGATTAATGCGCGGCCCCGTCCCAGACGGTTTGGTGCATCGGTAGCCATTATAACGGTCGATAGAAGGTCGTCTGCTATGCCGCCTGCGACCTTACCGATTATATTAGCAGTAGCAGGAACGACGACCAAAAGATCGGCCCTGTCGGCGATATTAATATGGTTTACACCACGTTCTGCTGTGCGGTCGAAAGTACCTACCGAGACGGGGCTTCCGGCAAGCGTAGAGAAGCTAAGCGGTGTTACGAACTCAGCCGCTGCCTTGGTCATTACCGGGAAGACCTCAGCCCCTGCCTTTCTAAGAAGCCTCGTAAGCTCCAGAGCCTTATAGGCGGCTATGCCGCCGGTCACACCGAGGATTATATTTTTGCCTTGTAGACTCACCTATAGCATCTCCTGAAAATACGGATTCGAGTCCTTTTCTTCCCTTACGGTCGTATCCGGACCGTGACCCGGAAAGAGCCTCGTATCATTATCCATCGGCAAGATCTTATCACGCAGAGATCTCATGAGTTCTTCGTAAGATCCGCCGGGCAGATCGGTCCGCCCGATACTTCCGGCAAAGAGAGAGTCGCCGGTTATAACTACCTTGCCATCACCAATAGATAACAGCACTCCGCCAAGAGAATGACCCGGGCTACCAAGGACATTTATTTTTACGTTACCAAAGCTTATCACCGAGCCGTCCTCGATAGTAATATCAGGTGGGGGCTGATTCTTTGCCAATGCGCCGAAGGTCATGCTATAGGCCGCTGCATTTTCCAGCATCGGAGCGTCACCGCTATGGATCATAAGCTCGGCGCCAAAGGCCTCTTTGATATCAGCATCCGCACCAACATGATCGAAATGACCATGGGTATTTATTACATACTTAACCTTAAGCTTTTCAGACTCTACGACAGCTACTATATTCTCAGGATCACCGCCCGGATCTATAACCACGGCCTCTCTGGTCTCTTTGTCCCATACGATATAACAATTAACATCAAGCATTCCCACTACGACCTTAATCATCTTAAAGCCATCAAACTCGAAACTGTCTTTTGCAAATCCAACCATTTACTTCCTCCTTACCGGGGCAGCGGGCTTTACCGGCCTCTTTGGTTTTGCCACGCCACCTGAGACCGAAGCCACACCTTCTTCCTGCCACTTTTTTATCTTTTCTTTATAGGTATCGACAAGCCCACGTGCTTTTTCTTCTGTCGAGGCCTCTGCCGTTATTATAAAATAAGAATGGCTCTGGCTCGGATACGCAATCAACCAGTCCATTCCAAAGCTTATCCTTATACCATCTAGCATCACCGTCTTCTTACCACGAGAATCCTCGGCAAGCCTGCGCATAATCATCCCCTTCTGCTCCCACGAGCACGATATGCGTTCTTTTATCATTATGCTCGGCGGAATCTCTCGCAAGAGCGTATGCATGCGTTTACCCTCTATAGCAAGCATCTCAAGGAACTTGGCAACGGTAAAGATGCCGTCATATACCGGCTGAAAATCAGGAAATATAAAACCACCGCTCCCCTCACCGACAAAGAGTATATCTTTATTGGTAGCAGCCTCCATAAGTCCGCGCGATGTCGTCTTGGTCCTTACCACCTTAAAGCCGTAGGCCTTTGCCATATGCTCGATAGCGCGAGAGGCCGTAACAGGTACGGCTATAGCGCCTTTTTTCTTCTGTACCTTGTTTGTCTTAAGCGCAAGCAAGGTCGTAAGGTTCAAGGCCGTATCACCGTCGAGAATATCTCCGGTGTCATCGACCATAAAGACCTTTTCGCCACCAGCGTCCAGCATAAAGCCGGCATCGGCCTTTAAAGAACGCACAATGCTTGAGAGCTGCTCCAGTGAATTAACAAACTCCTCGGCTGTCTTTGTAGCGCGCGAGCTATCGACATTTGCGTTAAGTGCTATAACATCGCATTTAAGGCTACCCAGAATATCAGGGAAGATCCTCGATGAACTACCGAAGGAATAATCCAGGACTATCTTAAAGCGTGCCTTCTCGATTGCCTTTGTATTGATAGATGCAAGAAAACCAGCGGCATAGGTATCAAGAGAGTGAATCGGAAAATACATCTCGCCGGTCTCTTCCATCGGAGAACGCCTGAAGTCCTCACGGAAGAAAAGTTTTTCTATACTTTTCTCTTCCCCCGGATGAAGGTCCAGACCAGACCTGTCAAAGAACTTAAGGTCTAATAATTCCTCGTCAAAAGGAGAACGCCTTGTATGCACCCCTGCGATCTCACTGCCGCCACGTGCCAGATACCTGACAACCGGCATCGGTGTTACGCCGTAGTCATTGACATTTACCCCGGTCGATAAGATACCCGTCATTATAGCCCTATTGATCATACGCGAGGTCTTATGGGCGTCACGACTGGTAGAGACAGTCACTCCCTTTTTAAGCGAGGCCCCGTAGGCAGCCCCGAGCTTTGCGGCGAACTCAGGGCTAAGCTCGATATTGGCAAGCCCTGTAACCCCGTAAGTGGAAAAGAGGTTCTTGCTCCATTTTTGTCCCCATATAAGGCTTGACGCTAAGGTTGCGTCATCATCAACCTCTTTATGAGGCCAAACCTTTACATCGGCCTTGACCGAGCTATTGCGCCCTATCCTGCAATGATCGCTGACAATAGCCCCATCACCCAGATGAGCACCGTCGCCTATCTCAGTCGCGTCCCCTACTATATTTTCATGCAGGTTAGCGCCTGCGCCTACGCTCACACCGTTCCACAGAACAGAGCTCTTTATAGCCGCGCCTTCTTTTATAACGCAGTCGTCACCTATGACGCAGTCTACGAGTCTGGCCCCACCCTCGACCGTGCAGTTACGACCAAGGACGACCTTACCCTCTATCTCTGCCGTATAGTCGATCTTTGTGCCTGCTCCGGCGTGAATCTCATCGCGACCAAGCTCAGTACCGGGTATATCGACTTGAACCTTTTTCTGTATGATATCCATATTGGCCTGTCTGTATTCCTGCAGGCTTCCTACGTCCTTCCAATAACCCTCGGCAATATAACCATATATGGGTTTCTTCTCTTTAAGTAGCATTGGGAAAAGATCATTGCTAAAATCAAACTCGCCTTCTTCCGGGACCAGATCCATGGCGGCAGGCTCTAGGATATATATGCCAGTATTTATCGTATCGCTAAAGACCTCGCCCCAGCTCGGTTTTTCCAGAAAACGGACTATCCGGCCGTTATCATCTGTAATAACTATGCCAAAGGCCAGAGGGTTCTCTACGCGGGTCAGCACAAGAGTAGCAAGTGCGCGTTTCTGTTTATGAAACCTTATGGCTGCTGTAAGGTCTATATCGGTTATAACGTCCCCGCTTATAACAAGCGTCGTACCCTTCTTCTTTTCTTTTCTGATTGCATAGGCGACACTACCTGCCGTACCCAGATCCGCGCTTGGCGAGGTATAGCCGATCTTGACATCAAATTCTGAGCCATCGCCCAGATAATTCTCTATGGACTCGGGCTGAAAATAAAGCAGTGCTGTCATCTCCGTAAGCTTATGCGACTTTAAAAGATCTACGATATGGCCGATTATGGGTTTATTGGCCATAAGTGCCATTGGTTTTGGAAGGTTATTTGTAAGTGGTCTAAGTCTTGTACCAAAGCCGCCTGCCATAATAATACACTTCATATATGCCTCCGACTAGTAGTGGAATAATATAAGGAAAAACACGCTAATAAGAAGCCGTTGTGAATATAAAATTTTATCAGTAAAAGACAACCTCGTCAAGAAGAGGAATCTCGCAGAGTATCGGTGAGCCAGCCGTGAAATATAAAACAAAAACCCTTGACATTTCACAGTTAAAAAACTATTATCATCGAGATTATCTTTAGACGAATGAAAGCTTTTTTAATCGTAGTTAGTTGAAAAACTTCAGCTTAAAGATAAAGATACTAAAGAGACACATAAATAATAATACGACTGGACAGATAACAGAACAGACACACGGGCGGTAAGCGGTCTTAGACCGAAGGAGCCACGACGTGAGCTTTATCCTGACCTCGATTGTAATGTTTGTCTTTTGGATGCTCATCTCGGGAGAGACCGGAGTCATCTTTATAATATCCGCTATTGTAGCAAGCCTTTTTGTATCTTTCATTTCTCACGACCTACTATTTCCAAATAAAAACACAACACTATCTCTAAAAAGGCTTCTTCGACTTCTCAAATATTCTCCGTGGCTTGTCTGGCAGATAGTTCTCGCTAATCTAGATCTTATCTACCGCACCCTGCATCCGAGCCTGCCGATAGAGCCGCATATGATAGAGATAGAGACCGATCTTAAATCAGATACCGGAATAACCATTCTGGCAAATTCGATAACACTGACGCCAGGTACGGTTACGGTGCAGGCACGCAAGGACGGCTCGTTCCTGGTGCATGCGATAGCGCACGGCCCTGCAAACGGCCTTTTGAAAGGAACAATGCAGGCCAAGATAAAGGCCATCGAGGGGGACGAAGCGTAAAGCTATGTTCTACTGGGCGGCAATAATTATAATACTCTGCGCTATGCTGGTCTTGTACCGTGCCATTAAAGGCCCTATTATCTGCGACCGCGTCCTTGCGATAAATGCAATAGGTACAAAGGCCGTAATCCTTATAGCACTCTCAGGCTATATCTTTGAGCGTCCGCATTTCCTCGATATCGCCCTGACCTACGCCCTTATAAACTTTATCGCAACTATAGCCTTTCAAAAATACAGAGAAATGGGGAGGCTTGACTAATGGATCACTCCTCAATAGCAATAATAATTGTCGGCATACTCCTGTTCCTCGGCTGCTTCCTTATATTTGTAGCCTCGGTAGGTATTGTCCGCTTTCCTGACTTTTACTCGCGTCTGCATCCGGCCGGTAAGACCGATTCAATGGGCCAAGCCATGATCCTCGTCTCTCTTATGATCTACGAGGGCTTTACGCTGGCGACGATAAAACTCATAATCATAGTCCTCTTTATCTTTATAGTAAACCCGACGGCTACGCACGCTCTGGCAAATGCCGCACATGCAGGCGGGGTAGTACCGTGGAGAAAAGGGGAGAAAAAGCGCTAACCAGTAAGAACATGACCGTCTAATAACGCAAGATAAAATATGATTGAATTACTCGACATTTTACTACTTTTGTTCCTTGTTATCTGCGCCGTGGCTGCGATAAGTATGCGCGACCTCTTGAGCTCTACGATAGTTCTAGGGTCGTATAGCCTCTTTATGGCTGTGGTCTGGACACGCCTTAATGCCGTGGATGTTGCCTTTACAGAGGCCTCGGTCGGTGCCGGAATTACAACTATGCTAATGCTCGCGGCCCTTAGCCGTACAAAACGTTTTGAGTTTTTATATAGAAAGAAAGGCCAACAAGAAGACCCTAACAAAGAGACGAACCCGCTATTAAAGAACTGGAAACGTAAACGCTTTAGCGTAACAAAGGTATCGGGGCTTATCGTAGTCTTACTGACAGGGGCGATACTCATCTACGGCACGATGGATATGCCGGACTTCGGAGACCCTAACTCGCCGTCTTATACCCATGTTGCGACGATGTATATAGAAAGAGGCCAGCCCGAGGTCAACGTACCGAACCTTGTTACGGCAGTGCTGGCCTCTTACAGGGGTTACGATACACTCGGCGAGACCATAGTTATCTTTACCGCAGGTATAGGCGTTATCCTCATGCTGAGGAAGCGAAAAAAGACATGAGTGAACACATAGTCATAAAAAGGGTTAGTAATTTTATTATCCCCTTTATCCAGCTCTTCTCCCTCTACGTAATAGCCCACGGAGATATCAGCCCGGGCGGAGGCTTTCAGGGCGGCGTAATCTTTGGCGCGAGCATTATTCTATACGTCATTGCATTCGGCATGAAAGACGGCAGGACCAGAATATCAGAGATACTTACTGACTTTATGAACTCTATCGGAGTGCTATTGTTCGCGGGGATAGGACTTGCCTGCGTGATAATGGGCGGCGCGTACCTGGAGTATACAAAGCTTGCCGGAAGTGCCGGAGAGGGGCACGGCTCGCACGCAGAACACGCCCTGCATCTGGCAGGTCATCTCGGCATATACGGAATAGAGATAGGCATAGGCATAGTAGTCGCATCAGTTATGATAACCATATTCTTTGAGACGGCCAACACACAAGACGATGATTGAAATAATACTAGGAAAATATAATTACTGGATATACATTGCGCTGATGATGATTGGCTTCTATGCGATGATCGCAAAGGAGAACCTCGTCAAAAAGATTCTGGGAATGAATATCTTCCAGACAGGCGTAATACTTCTCTACGTATCCATATCAAAGGTATCGGGCGGTACTGTCCCTATTATATGGGATAAGGGCGGTCCCTATGACAACCCTCTGCCGCATGTCCTTATGCTTACGGCAATCGTCGTCTCGGTCAGTACCACAGCCGTGGCTCTGGCCCTTATTGTTCGTATCTACAAATCATACGGCACTATTGAGGACGATCAGATAGTTGTCATAAACAGCCATGACGGCGACAAAGAAATCCCTTCTGAAAAGGCGAGTACTATCATATGAGTTTCGGCCCAACTACATTTATAAGTGCAGCCGGCTCAACGCCGGTCCTGGTTATCGTCATCCCGCTTCTGGCCGCGATGCTCGCCCCTATTGTCAGTCGCATTCACAGATCGGTTGGCTGGTATCTGGCGACCACAGCGACCTTTATCGCATTCCTGCTATCTCTATCTCTATTATATACCGTGATAGACGGCGGAACTGTCAGCTACCGCATGGGATCATGGGCCCCTCCGATGGGCATCGAATATGTCGTCAGCTACTTTAACGGCTTTGTCCTAGCTGTCATTGCCTTTATCTCCTTTATCATCACGCTCTACGGCAAAAAGAGTGTCGAGCAAGAAATCCCTGAGCAGAAGATACCGTTTTTCTACTCGGCCTACCTACTCTTTATCGCAGGCATTATGGGTATCGTCATCACAGGCGATATCTTCAACTTATACGTCTTTGTTGAGATAACAGCGCTCTCCGGATACGCCCTTATAGCTATGGGTAAGGACCGAAAGGCCCTTATGGCAAGCTATAACTACCTGATACTCGGCACTATCGGGGCGACATTCCTTGTCCTTGGCATAGGCTACCTATATATAGCAACAGGTACGCTCAATATGAACGACCTGATGCAGAGGCTACCCGAGATCTATGACTCTACGACGGTAATAACGGCCTTTGCCTTCATAATGGTCGGGCTTTGCTTAAAACTCGCGCTCTTCCCGCTGCATATATGGCTGCCCAATGTTTATACATACTCGCCGTCTATCGTATCGGCACTAATGGCGGCGACCTCTACAAAGGTCATGGCCTTTGTTCTCTTGCGCATAATGTTTACGGTCTTCACACCGGAGTTTGTCCTGGAGGTCGTACCTGTTACAAAGATCCTAATAGTAATGTCGTGCGTAGCTATCATAATGGGCTCGTTAATCGCTCTGGGCCAGACCAATATAAAACGTATGCTGGCTTACTCCAGTATCGGTCAGATCGGCTATATAACACTTGGTGCGGCAATCGCCACCGAGACGGCTATGACAGGAAGCCTTATACATATACTTAACCACGCCCTTATGAAGGGCATGCTCTTTATGGTCGTAGGTGCTGTCGTCTATAAGACAGGAATAGTAAATATTAAAGACATGGAAGGCCTTGGCAAACGCATGCCATGGACAATGGCGGCCTTTACCATAGGCGCTATGTCAATGATCGGTTTTCCATTTACAGTTGGATTTATCAGTAAATGGTATCTGGCAACAGGTGCGATAGGGGCAGGAATGTGGTACCTCGTACCGGTCTTGCTGGTAAGTTCGATTATGACGGCCTTTTACTTCTGGCGCGTCGTCGAGTCAGTATACTTTAAGGGGCGGTCTGCCAGAATCGATACACTTAAGTCGCCGCACCACAGCGATGAAGCACCGTTTGGCATGGTAGTGACGACACTATTTTTGGCAGGACTCTGCATATACTTTGGCCTCTGGGCCTCTGGGCCTGTGGAAGTTGCAAAGAATGCCGCTGCGTTCCTGCTCGGCAGTTAAAGCTGCTTAGCAGTTAAACAAGAATGGAGATTTATTAATTGGAACTGGAAGCGATACAATCATTTAGACCTTTATACGCGATGCTTGCCTCAGCTATCGGCGTGCTTCTGATCGGTCTTTCGTGGGAAAAACCAAACCTTCGCGAGTTCTGGACGATCCTAGCTGCCGTTATTAAGTTCGGCCTAGTAGTCTCGATGATCCCGTTTGTCTTGGCTGGCGGGGTCTACGAATGCTCGCTCTTTACCGTCGTACCGGGTCTTGATATAGCCTTCAGGGTAGATGCGCTTGGCATGGTCTTTGCCATTATCGCCTCGTTGCTGTGGATAGTGACCTCTTTTTATTCTATCGGTTATATGCGTGCTTGTAACGAGAAGAACCAGACCCGTTACTTCATGTGCTTCGCAATTACCATGACGGCTACCATCGGCGTTGCCTTCTCGGCCAATATGTTTACGCTCTTTCTCTGTTACGAGGCTATCACGCTCGCTACCTTCCCGCTTGTCGGTCATAAGATGACGGCGGTCGCAAGACGCGGCGCGAGAATTTACATGGTATATCTCCTGGGTACTTCGCTTGCCTTCCAGCTCTTTGCAATCTTCTTGACCTATAACGCAGCCGGAACCCTTGACTTTGCTCAGGGCGGAATACTAACAGGTACAGGTTCGACAGCTCTGCTGACTATAATCTTTATCCTATTTATGGCTGGAATCACCAAGGCCGGAATGATGCCGTTCCACAACTGGCTACCTGCCGCTATGGTCGCACCAACGCCTGTCAGTGCGCTCCTGCATGCCGTTGCCGTTGTTAAGGCCGGTGTCTTTACAGTGCTCCGTGTTGTCTTCCATATCTTTGGCCCGGGGCTGCTGGACTCACTAGGGATTAGCTTCTTTGCGGCCTACTTCATCTGCTTTACTATTGTTATGGCCTCGGTCATAGCCCTTACAAAGGACAACCTCAAGGCAAGGCTCGCCTACTCTACGGTAAGCCAGCTTGCCTATATAGTGCTCGGTGCGGTAATGCTATCGCCAAGCTCGATGCTTGCGGCGATCATTCATATCGCAAACCATGCCTTCTCCAAGATCACGCTCTTTTTCTGCGCAGGTCACATCTACGCGGTAACGCATAAAACGAAAATCAGCGAACTCGGCGGAATAGGCAAGAAGATGCCATGGACGATGGTTGCTTTCTTCATAGCATCGCTAAGTATGATAGGTGTGCCGCCGGTCGCGGGCTTTGTAACCAAGTGGTATCTGGCCGTCGGCACGGTAGAGGCTGAAAATCCAATTATACTGATAGTAATTCTTGTTAGCACTATGCTTAATGCCGCATACTTCTTGCCGATAAGCTATAAGGCATTTTTCGGTAAGGAATCACCAGAGGATGCGGGCTCGCAACAAGGCAGCGGCCACCACAAGGTCCGTGAGCTTCCGATGATGACGATCCCTCTTGTATTTACGGCAATAGTCTCTGTATTTATTGGTATATACCCTGATTTCTTTATCTCTCTTGCTCAAGAGGTACTCAGACCATGAAGCTATCCAGAAAGGTGAAAACTATATTTTTCATAATACTCGGCCTGATCGTCATCGCCGATTACTTTGCGCCGCGCGGCTATCCTATATTTCCGTGGGATACGATCCCGGCATTCTGGGGGGCTTTTGCCTTTGTCGGCTGCCTGCTGTTAATTGGAATAAGCAAGTTTTTAGGGTACAAACTCAAAGTAATGAAAAAAGAGGACTTCTATGACTGAGTGGGCGCATCCAGGCGTTATAATGCTTGTCGGCACTATCCTTATCCCGTTTCTTAAGGGTGGGGTAAAGAAGAGCTATATGCTGCTGATCCCGCTTGTGGCTCTGGCCGCTACCTATTACTCTACGCCCGGTACGACCGTCTGGGTCTATGACTATATGGGGCTTAAGCTAGTCTTTGGCCGCATCGATGCGCTATCTATTGGTTTTTCATATGCATTCTGCATCATGACCTTTATCGGGGGGGTCTATTCTCTGCACCTTGACGACGACCGCCAGCATATCGCAGGGCTGCTCTACGCAGGAAGCTCTCTCGGAGCGGTCTTTGCCGGAGACCTCTTGACGCTCTTCCTCTTCTGGGAGATAATGGCATTCTCTTCTGCTTACCTAATATTTGCAGGTAAATTCAAAAATTCTACTAAAGCAGGGACGCGCTACTTGCTGGTACATATAGCAGGAGGGCTTTTCCTACTTGCCGGAATCCTTATGTACTACGCAGAGTCTCATTCGCTGGCCTTTAACGGCTTCACCCCGGACGGCCCGGGCGGAGCTACGGCATTTTACCTTATTTTAATAGGCTTCCTACTTAACGCCGCAGTGCCTCCGCTTAGTGCGTGGCTATCCGATGCTTACCCGGAAGGCTCTATCACAGGCTCTGTATTTCTCGCTACATTTACTACAAAGACGGCCATCTACGTCTTGATTCGAGGCTTTTCAGGGGCAGAAATCCTAATAGTACTCGGCATAATAATGACCCTCTACGGTATTCTCTATACGATAATCGAAAACGATTGCCGCCGCCTACTCTCTTATCATATCATCAGCCAGGTCGGCTATATGGTTGCGGCGGTCGGCATAGGTACGGAATTCGCCATTAACGGCTCGGCGGCCCATGCCTTTACCAATATATTCTTTAAAGGCCTGCTCTTTATGGGCGCAGGTGCAGTCATCTACGTCACCGGGACTCGAAAACTCACAGAGCTTGGCGGAATATATAAGAAGATGCCCAAAACAGTGGTCTTATTTATGGTCGGGGCCTTTGCCATCTCCGGCTTCCCGCTCTTTAGCGGCTTTGTCAGTAAAGCAATGATAATCGGCGCGGCCCATTACGAGCATATGGCCTGGACAACGATGCTCTTGAGTCTCACTGCCGTCGGTACCTTCCTGAGCGTCGGACTAAAGCTCGCCTATCATTTATTCTTCCGTCCAAACGAACACAATGAACTGGCCATGCACAAGGCAAAAGAGCCGCCGACTAATATGCTCGTTGCGATGGCTATGGCTGCGGTAATATGTATACTTTTCGGCGTATACCCGAAGGCACTCTTCAGCATGCTGCCCTTCCCGACCGACTATAACCCGTATACAATGGACCACGTAACGGCCTCGCTCTTGATGCTCGGCTTTACGGCCCTTGCCTTCTATATAGTCCTTGGCAAGCTCAATCCGCACAAGACGCTCAGTATTGATACCGATTGGTTCTATCGTAAGACAGGCGGGATGTTTATCTACTTCATCAATAGTCCGCTCTTAAAGATCGGCGACCTGATAGCTGGCGTCGTCTTTACTGCCGTACCAAACGGCCTAATCTACTTTATGCGTAACCCGCTAGGGGCATTTAAGATAGGGGCAGATACCTTCTCGCTGGCGATAAGTGGCTCAGATAGACGCGTAAAGCTCAGGAGCCGTATCAAGCGAGAAAAGGCAATCTATCCAGGCGACAACATCAAGCACTGGCCAATAGGATCAACCGTCGTATGGGTAGCGGTCTTCCTCTTGGCATGCCTACTGATCTACTTCGTGTAGTAGGTCCGTAGCTAGCCGCTCTCCCCTTCATACCCGTCATATATAGCTGCTTGATCTCAACTGTAAGGCCTTGGCCGCTCAGGGTCACATTAAATGAGCGTTCGCCCTGCCAATCTGTTATAATAATAAGCTTAATAAGTGTGGCAGACTGTCAATTAACCATCTGCCACACTTGACAATTACCATGAACGTACCTAGATTAAATAGTAAGACTATCGGTCTTTACCTGCATATTCCGTATTGCAGGAAAAAGTGCCCGTATTGCAGCTTCGCAAGCACTGCGGGTGGTCTTTTCCCAGAGAAAGAATATACTGAGAGCCTGAAGTTGGAGCTTGAAAAGGTCTTAAAAAACGAGCGGCTAGATAAAGATACAAAGGTTGAATCAATATACTTCGGTGGTGGGACGCCGTCTTTATTTACACCGTCGCTTATAGGCGAGCTAATAGACACAGCTCGCTCGCTCCTTACGACAAGTGCTGAGACCGAGATAACACTTGAGATCAATCCCGATAGTGCGACCAAAGAAGGCCTTCGAGAGCTCAAAGGCTACGGAGTAAATCGCCTGAGTATCGGGCTACAGTCCCTAAATAACCAAGAGCTTAAGACGCTTGGCCGCTTACACACGGCAGATCAGGCAACTGGGGCCTTTAAAGACGCAAGGGATCTGGGATTTACAAATATAGGGGTAGATATAATCTCTGGCGTACCTCAATCAAGCGTTTCCGAGTTCGCAGAGACGCTTGATAAAGTGATTGAGCTCGGACCGGAACATATCTCGGTCTACGGCCTGACGATAGAGGACAAAACCCCTTTTGCCCGGGCTATGGATAACGGCAGTCTGATACTACCTGATGAAGAGACCGAGCGAGAACTGTTTTTAATGACGATAGAACGGCTAGAGGCCGCAGACTTTGAGCACTATGAAATATCCAACTTTGCCCGCCCCAGCCGGCAAAGCCGCCACAACACTCGGTACTGGAGCGGCGGCGACTATATAGGGCTTGGGGCATCGGCGCATTCCTTTATAAAGGGCCGGGCTTTAGAAAACACCACTGATCGGGACTTTGGCCGTCGCTGGTGGAACGTAACGGATGCAGCGGATTATATAAGACTTATGGAGGCCAATAGTAGTTCTATATCAGACGAAGAAAGAATCACAAAGCAGCAGGTAATCTCCGAGGCGATTATGCTAGGACTCAGACAAACTAGGGGCATAGACGAGAGGGCCTTCAAAGAGGCATTTCAGGGTTCTGTGCAAGAGCATCTAGTACAAAAAGGACTTTTAAATGAGGCAGGTAATTTGGCAAGCGTAAAAAACCTAATCTACTCCAGCAACGGCAGGTTACGGCTAACCAAAGAAGGCATGCTTTTATCCAACGAGATATACTGAATAGCCCGTTAAAAGGGACGTCGCCCCTTGACAACACTGCTTGCCATTGGTATCTTTTAAAGACATTACCAACTATAAAAACAGCTATTTCTGTATAATAATGACAGGTATAAACAAGACATATAAAGGCCCCGGACTGACCGGTAGATCACAGCGTATACTTGGTGTCGTGGTGCGTGAATATATCAGGAGCGTCCGCCCCGTCAGTTCAGCACTGATTGCCAGCAGTTGCGACCTGAATCTAGGTGCTGCCAGCATCCGTGCCATACTGTCTAAGCTCGAACAAAATGGCTATCTGGTTAAAGACCACAGCTCGTCTGGGCGCATACCTACGGATAAGAGCTTCAGGCTCTACGTCGATACCCTGAGTGAGCTACCGGAGCCAAAGCCCTCGGATATTGCCAGCCTAACGCTTTGCGATAACGGATCGGTGCCGATAAAGACGATTACACTAAGGACAACGCGCGCCCTATCTACGCTTACCAGTTGCGCTGCGTTGCTGCTTATGCCGGGCGTAAAAAACTTTATAATTAAAGATATAAAACTCCTTACGATAAACGACTCAAGGGTGCTTGTTATAATCGTATCAAATAGCGGAGTAGTCCATACCAGCACTGTAAGCCTTGAGGGCCCGGCTGGCGCACTGAACATGGAGCGAGCATCAAACTACCTCTGCTCTATTGGGCAGGGGCTTACGCTTAGAGGGCTTCGCAGAAGGCTCTTTACAGAACTTGACAAAGAAAAAAAGATCGCCGAGAGCCACCAGAGGCGTACCGATGCCATTGCACGTGAGGCACTGAGGGTTGGCAGCGTTGCCGCAGGAGAGCTGGAGCAAAAGGTCGAAGAAGATATCTTCCTTGAAGGTACGGCCCTTATCTTTGAACAGCCAGAGTTCAAAGAAGACGCAACACGCATCAAGAACGTCTTTGCGGCACTTGAGGAAAAGAGCCTTATCGTAAAGATTCTGGATGCGAGCATAACTGATATAAGAGCTAACGGAATAAATATACATATGGGCTCAGAAGGCGCATCGCGCGTCTTTGATGGCCTGAGCTTTGTTACAGCACCATATGGAACAGGCGAAGACGCAACAGGTATGATAGGCATTGTAGGTCCGGTCAGAATGGATTACCAGAAGATCATCCCGCTGGTTAACTGCGCGGCATCCCAACTGGGCAGAACCGCAAAGCTGCAAAGTATAGTCCTATAAAATAAAAATTACAGTAAACGGAGTAGCAGATGTTTAAGACCAAAAACAAAAAATCATCCGGCGAGACAGAGCCGACCACGGCTGAAGAAACTACCACGGCAAAAGAACTTACTCCAGAAGAAGAGATGATGGCGGCAATGATGGAAGAACCAGCAACGACCGCTAAGCCAACAATGGAGGGAGAAGCTACAGGCGACGGCGAAACAACGAATGAAGCCCCCATCTCCTTTGCAGATGAACTGGAGAAGAGGCTTGCAGATATCAACAAACTCAACGACAAGTTCCTGCGCAAATGCGCTGATGTAGAGAACTTTAAAAAACGTCTTGAAAAAGAAAAAATCGATGCCATTGCCTACGCCAACAGCAATATAGTCAAGGATATCCTGACCGTAACCGACAATCTGGAAAGGGCACTGGATCATTGCAAAGACGATGACAAAAGCTCTCTAAAGGACGGCGTCGAACTTACGCTTAAGAGCATGTATGAGACACTAATCAGGCACGGCGTAACAGAGATACAGGCCAAAGGCGAAAAGTTCGACCCTAACCTGCACGAAGCAGTAAGCCACGAAGAAAAAGAAGGGATCGAGAGCGATACCGTTACAACGGTATTTCAAAAGGGCTTTATGCTCAAAGACAAGCTACTGCGCCCGGCCCTTGTAATAGTGGCAAAATAAAGAACATAGCTGCGCACTAAAAAACCTGAAGCAAACGACTTTGGAAATTGTCTTCATTAAAAGGAGTATCAACGGATAAAATGACTACAGATTACTACGAGATGCTTGGCGTTGAGCGCGACGCGTCTCAGACTGATATAAAAAAGGCCTTCAGAAAGATGGCCCACAAGTACCACCCTGCCAAACATCAGGGTGACAAAAAAGCAGAAGAAAAATTCAAAGAACTCAACGGTGCTTACGAGGTCCTTAAAGACCCTAATAAACGTGCGCACTATGACAGGTTCGGCACCGACGGTCCTCCAGGAGGTCCAGGCGGGCCCGGTGGTCACGGAGACTCCGGCTTTGGCGGAGACTTTCAGGATCTCTTTGGCGACGTCTTCTCGGATTTTTTCGGTGGAAGACAACGCCGCCCTGGCCCGGAGCCCGGCAATGACCTTAGATACAACCTAGATATAAGCTTTGACGAGGCCGTCTTCGGTGCAGGTAAAGATATAAAAATACCAAAGACCGATAGGTGCGGCACCTGTGCCGGAAGCGGAGCAAAGACCGGGACCTCACCTGAGAGCTGCAAACGCTGCGGCGGAAGCGGTCAGGAACGCTTCCAGCAAGGCTTTATGAATATGGCAAGGACCTGTCGAGGATGTCGTGGCACGGGTGCGGTAATAGCAACCCCCTGCTCCACCTGCGCAGGGGCCGGAGTCGTCCAGAGTTCATCAACACTCTCGATAAATATCCCAGCCGGCATTGACTCCGGTTCTCGCCTGCGAGTAGCAGGCGAAGGAGAACCCGGACCAAGAGGCGGCCCCAACGGTGATCTCTATGTATTCCTAACGGTAGACCCGCATCCAATCTTTAAAAGAGAAGATAACGATATTATATGCGAAGTACCGATAAGTTTCCCGCAGGCAAGTCTTGGCGCAGAGATTGAGGTACCGACGATCGAGGGCAACGTAAAGGTCAAAATCCCTGCAGGCACACAGCCGGGCAAGGTAATGCGCCTGCGTGGTAAGGGTATCGTCTCACTTAGATCTAACAGAAGAGGCGATCAACTCGTGTACATAAGAGTCGAGACCCCGTCAAAACTCAACAAACGCCAACGCGAACTACTCGAAGAGTTCGCTCATATAAGCAATGACGATATATTCCCGAATAAAAAAGGCTTCTTTGATAAAGTTAAGGAGATCTTCGAATGAGGACAAAAACAACCGTAATACTGCTAATCTTATTGGCAGTACTAATCACGCCACACGCCGCAGACGCCCGGCTCTTCTGGAGCAACCATAGCGCAAGCGACCTTCTCTGGAGAATATTCGAAGAGATCGAAGAGACAGGCCCGTCAGAGGGTACTACGGCAAGACTCGAAGATTTTTTAAAGAGCTATCCATCCGCCGCTATTGCAGATGAAGCCGCCGCAAAGCTTGCCAAGTTATATATGCAAGGCAAAGACTTTGAAGGCGCGCAGTACCATTACCAAAAAATTCTCAAAGATTATCCAGCAAGCCGTCACCGCATGGAATCACTCTTTGGTCTAGCCTATAGCCAGTACAGAAACGGTTTTATCGTAGAGGCCAAAAGTAACCTTGAGTCTATAATAAGCAATACAGACTCAGAGCTTAGCTATAAGGTCAAGGCCGACCTCCTACTCAAAACCATCGATTCAATAATAAACTCTCTTGGCGAGGGCAGTGCCAGACCCGCTATCGGCGCGATCCTCCCGCTTAGTGGTCGCTACACCAAGTACGGAGAACAAGCCCTTAGAGGCATAGTCCTTGCCGTCGATGACTTTGTCAGTGAAACATCTATTGACATTGAACTTCTGATAAAAGACAGCACAGATAAAAATAGCCGCATCAAAGACACGGTAAACCAACTCGTAAGAAACCAGCATGTCACCGGCATTATCGGCCCACTCTTGAGCCGTAATGCCACCGTGGTTGCCAAGGCCGCACAACGCGGAGAGCTGCCTACCATGGTTCTCTCGCAAAAGACAGGCATCCCGGAGATCGGCGACTACGTCTTTAGAAACTTCCTGACACTCAAGCAACAGGCAGAGACCATTGCGCGTCACGCAATTGAGAACGAAGGGATAGAAAGCTTTGCGATTCTCTCGCCAAAAACACCATACGGCAGAGACTTGGCCCGCCACTTCAAATATGCCGTTACCGAGCTTGGCGCAGTCGTAGAGGCCGAGCTTGAATACGAAGCCGGAGAGAAAGACTTTGGTGAAGAACTCCAGACACTCTTTCAAATAGAAGCCGAAGAAGGACTTAAGGGGCGCAGGAACGTCGTAAAATATACTCGCAAAATAGAGGCGCAGGCACTCTACATACCAGACTACTACGCCTCTATTGCGCAGATAGCTCCGCATCTGGCATTTTACAATATCAAAGAGATTCGCCTTTTTGGATCAAACGGCTGGAACTCGCCAAAACTACTTGAGCTTGCCAGCGAATATATCGAGGGTGCTGTATTTGTAGACGGCTTTTTTGCTAAGAGCCAACGCCCGGGCACTGCCGCATTTGTCAGAAAATTCTATAGTTCATATGACTATGAACCAGGAATTATCGAGGCCGAGGCCTATGACTCGGCAATGATACTGCTAAGAGCAATAGAAGAGAACGAAGAAGAAGAGCCTATCATCGACCGTAACGCAATCAGGGACTCTATTATAAATACCGTAGAGACTCAAAGCGCTACCGGCAGCCTATCTTTTACTCCAGAGGGTGAGGCCTTAAAAGAATTATTTCTCCTTACGATTGAAAAACGTAAAATCAGAGAGATCAGCATAGACAACAAAAAGGCTCACAATCAATTAGAATACGATGACAGCTTCTTTGATATAGACCAAATGGACTGAGATTTAACATTTGCACACAAAATTCATTTAGGTTATAATCATCAGATGAATAAAGTAAAACTAGATCACTACAAAAAAATTCTCGACTTGAAGTTAACCGAGCTGTTAGCCGATGCGGAGAAGACCGTAAGCGGCATGAACCGTTCTGATGAAGAACACTTCGCCGACCCGGGCGATAGGGCTCTGCGTGAAACAGACCGTAACTTTACCCTGCGAGTTAAAGACAGAGAACGTAAGCTCGTCGCAAAGGTCAAAGAGGCAATTGAACGAATCGATGACGGCACGTACGGTGAGTGTGAAGAATGCGGAGAGCCGATATCAGAGAAAAGACTTGAGGCACGGCCGGTGACGACAAGCTGCATTGAATGCAAGACTGAAGAAGAAGAGACCGAGAAGCAACGGGGGCAACTTTAAGACTGCTAACACCGCCCACACCCAAAATAGGTGTCTTATGTACCCCCTCATATCACTTACAACTAACGACCTCCATAATCAAAGACATACCCTAGCCCTATTGATAGAACTACCTCTTACTAACCTCAACAACCCGAAGCGCAAAGCCTATGCCTGAACTAAGAAAAGACCCTATAATAGGACGCTGGGTAATCATATCCACAGACCGTGGCAAACGCCCGTCCGACTTCATCGTCCCCACCCCGCCTCCTAAGGGAGGGTCATGCCCTTTCTGCGGCGGCAACGAATCGATGACACCGCCCGAGATAATCTACTACCGTAACAATGAGGCCGAGAGTGACAACAACTCCTACTGGTCAATACGTGTTGTGCCAAACAAGTACCCCGCCCTCAAGGTCGAAGGAAATCTGGACCGTTCAGGAGAAGGTGTCTACGATAAGATGAATGGCATCGGAGCACACGAGGTCATAATAGAATCACCTAACCACGACGACACACTCGCCACGCTCCCAGTTAAACACTTTGAAGAAGTCCTCTGGGCGTACCGGGATAGAATCATAGACCTCAAACAGGATATAAGACTTCGCTACCTGGTAATATTTAAAAACCACGGAGAGGCCGCAGGAGCATCTCTTGAACATACGCATTCTCAACTCATAGCACTCCCAATCGTACCAAAGAGAGTCGCCGAAGAACTCGACGGCAGCCTTGAGTATTATAACTATAAAGAACGCTGCATCTTCTGCGATATAATACGCCAAGAGATAGCCCAGGGCTCGCGACTTGTCACCGAGAATCAAGACTATATTGCCATTGCTCCATACGCCCCTAAATCACCGTTTGAGGTATGGATACTACCTAAATTTCACGAATCAAACTTTGAGAACTCTCAGAAACACCACTATGAAAACCTAGCGGCAATATTTTCAAATGTCCTGAAAAGAATAAATAAAGTCCTCGGTGCGCCTCCGTATAACTTCATTCTGCATAGCGCACCTATAAAGAACGGAACCTCTGCGCTCCCGCACTACCACTGGCACTTTGAGATAATGCCCAAGCTCACAAAGACAGCCGGCTTTGAGTGGGGCTCCGGCTTCTATATCAACCCAACCCCGCCGGAAGAATCGGCTAAGTTCCTGCGAGAGGCAAAGGTCTAAAACTAGATAAAAGATATGAGCAAAGACCTTATAACAAAGATCATAGATATAACGACCTCTGAGACAAGCCTTGGCGACAGGCTCGCAAAGAGCGCGTGTCTGCTCGCAAAAGAACTAGAAATGGAGGACTGCACCATATACAGGTGGAACGACTCGGAACGCCGCTTTATGGCTGCGGCCCATGCAGGCAGACGATCTGATCTTATAGCCAGCTACATGGACGGCGAAGGGTTTGCATTCGCCGTTGCCACAAGTCTTCGCCAGGCAACCATATACACACCAAAACTCGAATCGTCCAAGGCACGTTCGGTCCATGACAACGGCCTGGTGGGCTTTAGAAGCACAATGGTCTATCCTCTAAGCGATGGTCGGTCCTGCTTCGGAGTCATATACCTGAAATCACGCATAAAAAAAACACTGTCTACCTTCAAGAAAAAACAACTTATCACCTCAACAAAGCAAATAACCTATACGATAAAGTCCAATATCAACTACATGCGCCTGCAAAGCACCTATAACGAGTTCCGTACCGTCCAGAAAAGGCTGGTAAATGCTGAAAAGCTCATGACGCTAGGTGAGCTATCGGCTACCCTTGCTCATGAGATTAAAAACCCTCTGCTCAGCATTGGAGGCTACGCCAAGGGACTGCGAAAAAACACAGAAAAAAACTCGAAAAACGCCCCATACATCGACCAGATATGCTCGCAGGTCAAGCGACTGGAGACGATAATCGACGATATCTTCAACTACACCGAGGAACGCCCGCTTTGCCTCTGCTCAACTGATATAAATGAGGTCATCCGCACAACTCTTCACCTCTTCAAAGACAGGTGCAGCACCAATAAAATCAAGATAAAAGAAAGACTTACAAAGCTCCCGCTCCACGCGCAGCTCGATAAAGACCAGATTAAGATAGCCTTTGACAACCTCATAGCAAATGCGATACAGTCGATGAAAGACGGTGGCGAGCTCACGCTTGTCACCAAAAAACACAAAGAATGGGTCGTCGTAGAGATCAGCGACAACGGCGGTGGCGTCGACCCGAAGTATCTGTGTGAGATATTCGACCCGTTTTTCACGACTAAAAAAGGCAAAGGACCATCAGAGACAACAGGCACAGGCCTTGGGTTGCCAATTACCAATCGGATTGTGACTCGTCACCAGGGCATTATCGATATAAAGAATAGCTATGGCAAAGGAATTACCTTTGCTGTCAGAATACCTTCTTCCAAAGCAGGTCAGCCTGCAAAAACTTGACATAGCGGTCGGAAGATCGAGGGAGCAACGGATGAGCAGCAGAGTACTTATCGTGGATGACGAGGAAGGAATCAGGCTTCTTTATAAAGAAGAGCTAGAGGAAGAAGGATACGAGGTAGAGCTGGCGTCGTCTGGCGAAGAAGCTCTTAAGAAACTCGACTCAGGCCAGATGGATATGGTACTGCTAGATATTAAGATGCCGGGAATGGACGGCGTTGAGGTCCTGCGTATGCTAAAAGAAAAATATAAAGAACTGCCCGTCATACTCTGCACCGCATACCCGCACTATAAGCAAGAGTTCGGCACGTGGGCCTCAGATGCCTACGTCGTAAAGTCATCGGACCTACGAGAGCTAAAAGATAAGATCAAAGACGTCCTGCGCAAAGACCATTAAAGTTATTCAGGGAATTCATTCTCCCCCTGCTTGTCACCCTGAATTTATTTCAGGGTCTGTCTTTTATTTGACGCAAAACAGAACAGATGCTGAAACAAGTTCAGCATGACAAATTTTACAGACTCAAACCGTACGGGGGGGGTTAGCTCAGCTGGGAGAGCATCTGGTTCGCAATCAGAAGGTTGGGAGTTCGATCCTCCTACCCTCCACCATATTTTCCAATGGGTTGCAGTGATACCGCGACCCATTTCTTGACAGGCTGCGCCGCAATTATGCCTATCCTGTCCAGCACCTCAACATCATCGCGCAAATTCCCAGTATAGCAACGGAGATAACACTGCGTCATACGGATATTCATATAACCCGAAGGTCTCTGATCTCATCTCCATTGCCATTCCTCCCTCCGTTCATAGAATATTTCGGGGCTTTTCAGTACTCTCAAGGCTTACGTTCATTAAACTTACCTTCATTAACTTTGCAGGCCTGGGGCTTGCGCCTCTCAGATTGATGCCTCCCAAATCAGCGTTAAGCGCGGCACAAAACCCGGGCTGGAGGCACGGAGATAATAGGTCAGGGATAATTTTGCGCAGCAGGTATAAACCCAGACTATAGACCTGGGTTTACGCAAGTACGCCCGTATTAGCGAAGTGCGAATACCACCGGTATGATAAACTCCAACTCCCGGCGTGGGTCGTTCTCCGGTATGGGCGGAAACGGGTCAGCCCGCTGCGCCATATCGAGTGCGGCTTCGTCGAGCAACCTGTTGCCGGTGCGCTGCTCCAGAGTTACCTGCTGTATGCGTCCTGTGCTGTCGATACGGATGCGCAACATCCCCCTACCTTCAATGCGTAGACGTTTGGCGCGTCGCGGATATTTTTTATGTTTTTCCAGCCAGGCAACCAGCAATTGTTCGTACTGCGCTGTGGCTACTGCGTCCAGCGGCTCCGCCGCGTCGGGCGCTGCTAAGGGCGGCTGTACAATCTCCTGCGCAGGTTCAGGGGGCTGTTCAATCTCAGGGAGCTCGTTGACCGGACCTGGCACCGGCGGTTGTGGTTCAGGTACTGGCTCTACCAACGGCTGCGGTTTAACTAACGCTTCTTGAACTACCGGCCTTGGCTGAGGGACAGGGACAGGCTCGACTATGGGTTGCGAAACGGCATTCACCGTCTGGTCTGCAACAACGGCCAGTAAACTGACACGTAGCGAGGGTGCCGGAGACGGTGGCGGCGGGGCGGGGGAGGACAGCACAAGCCACAAGACAACGCCGCCATGTATGGCCAGAGCTATCAACACGGTTATGCCAATGTGTAGGCGGGTGATCGTCATGGGCGTTACTTCTGCATAGTCGCCAACGCAACATTGCTAGCGCCGGCGGCACGGATCTCATCCATTACTTTGAGCAACTGCTGCACTTCGGTACGCGCGTCACTTTTCAAGGTAATGGGTGAATCGCTGTTCTGTTTAAGCAGTGGCTCAATAGCCTTGCGCAGCTGCGCCAACTCAACACGCTCACCGTTGATGGAAAGCTGACCCGTACTATCTAGGGCCACAATAATGGGCGTTGCTTCGCTTGCAGTTGCGCTACTTGATTCGGGAAGCTCCAGTTCAAGAGCTTCCGGCACCAGAAAAGTGCTGGTGAGCATAAAAAAGACCAGCAGCAGGAATACGATATCGATAAGCGGCGCTATATCGAGATGCGCGTGAATGCGCGACCGGCCTTCAAATTCCATAGGTTTCGTCCTCTGCTAATTTATCGTCATCACTGCCTTCAACATGAGAGGGGCTTTTGCCAAAGTACAGCATAACCCTGATGGTGGCATCTTTCATTGCCGCACGCACATTATCAACCTCGCCTTCCAGATAATAGAATGCCGCCATAGCGGGAATAGCCACCGTAAGCCCAAAGGCCGTGGTTAGCAGGGCTTCCCATATCCCGCCGGATAGAATAGACGGATCAACGCGGCTGCCCGCCTCTTCAAGGCGCATGAAGGCGGCAATCATACCCGTCACCGTGCCGAGCAAACCCAGCAACGGACTTAAATGAGCAATGGCGGAAAGGCTCCGCAGCCAGGATTCAAGGTTACGAATCTGGGCCGAGCCTACCCTGCTCACCTCTGCTTCGGCATCTTTAGCCGTCATCCCGGGGTCTGCTCCACAGCGCAAGGCACTCTCCATCACTCTGGCGACCGGACTATTTTGCTGTTCTAATTGCCTCAACGCTTCACTATTCTGACCGCTGTGCAATGCTGACATTACCGACTCTACAAATTTAGAGCGGCGCATACCGCTGCTGAAGAATTGAAACAGTTTGACAAGAATGATGGCCGTGGCCAGCACGGACATGGCCAGTAGAATGAACATCACAGGCCCGCCTTGTTGAAACATGCTTACTACATCCATAAGTTTTAAACCTCAAGAAAGGGGTGGACGGCAAACCACCGGCTTGCCGTCCACAGGGTTATAGTTAAATTATAAACTCAATACCGGCATAAAGAAACCGCGACATGCCGGGGCGCGGCCCGTAAGGTTGACGCGAGACAACGTATTCTTTATCAAATAGGTTTTGGACGCCGCCGAAAACTTTTACTGTATTGGATACCTGGTAAAAAACAGAGAGATCCGCCACAAAATAGCTGTCGGTCTTGCCGAAACGGGCATCGGGTTCGCCGCTACCGTTGACCTGGTTATCCACGTTGTTAGCACTGGTGTAGATCTCGCTTACGTAGTTGCCCGATATAAACGCACCCCAGTGCTCTGACTCTACCCCAGTGCCAAGATTGAATTGTAGCTCAGGAATATAAGGCACCTTATTGCCTTTCTTGCCGAAACTGAAAATGGATTCGGCATCGGCAGACCGCGCGTCGTTTTGCTGTTCGGCATTGGTATAGGTCAAGTTGGCGTACCAGGGATTGCGCATCCTCCAGCTATTGGCAATGCCCGGGTCATACTGAGCCGAAAGTTCAAGACCATAGGCCCTCGCCTCGCCAAAGTTTTCATCGTCACCGCTGCCGGCTCCGCCGATGTTGTCTACCACGATCAGGTCCTTGAAGTCTGTGTAAAAGGCAACCGCCTCTACGGCCAGAGCCCTGTTACGGTTGGTGTAGCGGACGCCTGCTTCAAAGGATGTGCTTGTTTCCTCTTTCAGCCCGCTAACCGCGCCCTTCGGGCTTGGAGGCGAAAAACCGCGATGCATGCCGCCAAAACCTGTCCACAACTCGTTGAACTTATAGGCAACGCCCAGGCCGCCGGCAGTCAGGTCCATCTTGTTATCGCCTTTAAAAGTGCCCTTGGGGCTTTCGTAAGTCTGATCCAGCATCTCGTAACGAATACCCGGCGTCATGGTCCATCGACCGACATTGACGGTGTCCTGTATGAACAGGGCCAGTGCATCGGTTTGTTGCAGACGATCACCGGCACCGCCCGGCGTACCGGGGGTCACGCCGGATATCGTCCCGTTAGATGCCTGGGCGTAGTCGTCATCCCACTGAAAGCGTCGCACCTCGTCCTGGTGGATACGAATGCCTGCCGTGACTTCGTGCTGCACCGACTCTGAGCCAAAGCGGTAGTAGCCGACGGACTCAATGCCTTCGGAGCTGTATTCGCGGTTGTTGGCGCGTACGCGCAAGGTACAATCAGAATCGCCTTTAAGGCAACTCAGGCCTTCCCCATTCTGCGCGCCGGCCAATGCTGCGGCTAGCCCAATCGTATTACCGCTTACATTGCGCAGGTCTTTGAGCTTATACCAATTACGTTTATAGTCAGTCGAATACAACGTAGTGATAAAGTCCAGATTATCCGTCGGACTAACGGCATAGCGCAGATAGAGGTTATTCTGCTCCGTGTCTATGTTATCAAAGCGTGTTGCCGAATAGCGGCGCAGCGGATCCGACTTAAAGTCTGCCTCGCTCAGTCCCAGATATGTCTCGTTTAAATCCAGCTCATTGCGGCCGTATTTAAACTCCAGACGCTGATAAATAGCAGTATCAGGCTCCCATGAGAGCTTGAACATCATGTCCTTTTTGGTAAAGCCGGTATCGTCGCCGTTGCGAAAATCAGCGGTTTCATCAATACTCTTAAAGCCGTCGTTCTGGCGAAAATAACCCTCGAGCAGAAAACCGAACTGACCGGCTTTGGTATCAAAGGTGTTACCCGCATAGGCGTGAGTGCGCTGCTCATTAAAACTGCCGGCCATGGTTTTCAGGTAAACGGTCTCCTTAAGCGGAATAGGCGTAGACATGTAGTTGATCACGCCGCCGGTGATATGAGGACCGTACTTGATCTGGCTTGATCCCTTCAGCACCTCCAGACCGGACATGCGCCCCACGGTAGGCGCATAATAAGCTGCCGGCGCGGAATAAGGCGCCGGTGCCATCAGCACGCCGTCCTCCATAATGGTCACTTTAGCACTTCGGGTGGTATCCACGCCCCTCAGGCTGATGCTTGGAAACAGCCCAAAGCCGAACTCTCCACGGACGTAGACCCCCGGCACCTTTTGCAGTACACGGCTCACGTCGTCATAACTCTGTTGCCGGATCTCCTCTTTGGTAACCACCTGAGCGGAACCCGGTATCTTCTCAATATTGGCTGGATTGCCGATCACCATCACCTTATCAAGTACGTTGGCCCTAGGATCAGCAGCCCCATCTTCGGTGGACTCTACCTTCTTCTTCAACTCTCCTGCATTCTCTGTCTTATCTTGAGCCTCAGTTAGTTGGGTAAAAGTAAGTATTAGAGCTATCCCCAAAAGTAGTGAAAAAACCCTTTTCATAAAACCTCCTGTTTTCAAATGGGCCTCTTGGGTCTCTTTGTAAATTATTGGTCCTCTTGGGACTCATGGTCCTCGCAGGACTCATCTTTGAAACTTTGTATATATCCACACTTCGGGCATTTGATCTCAACTGCCCGCACCTCTCCTTTCATAAGGAGCCTTTTACACTTTTTGCAGCGAATATCTCTTTCTAATTCCATAATAGATCTTCTAAGTCCGTTCACAACTGCTCACTTTAAAAAGCGATACGTTCAAAGCCAGGGAGGCGCCAGACCGGCTATTGACAGGACATTTGCCGCAACAATCATCCATGCCGCCTCCGAGCTTACACGCAAGCTCCTCCGGGTATATGCTACTTTGAGCAAGCCCCTTTACCATTAATTCCGTAGTCCCGTTACAAAGGCACCAATACAAACCGGCCCCTACTGAACGAAAATGATAATCAATTTCACTTAGCTTGTCAAGCATTACTTTCTGGAGGTCAAGCGATTGTCTCAGCAGAGGGGTTCTCCTCTACCGACAAGTCGCAGCTTAAAGCAAACGCGCAGGCCCTTTGAAACTCCTTTATCTACGCCATATCAAGCAAAAATCTAACGGCATTGCTCTCCGTAAAACCGAATCCAAGACTAACCACAAACTGGATCGGGCTGTGCCTGAACAATCTCGTCCTTATTCCTGATTTTTAACGTAGGGCAACCCTTTAGGGTTGCGTCTTTTATCAGCCATAAAGCCAATACAAAAAAGCAAGGCTAAAGCCTTGCCCTACGTTGTACCTACAATATGATATACCCTCACCACCAATCGTCATTGCGAGGAACGCAGTGACGTGGCAATCTCGTCCTTATTCCTTTTCTTTTATTTGTCATCCTGAATTTATTTCAGGATCTGTCTTTATTCCTTCTTAGTCTGAGTAACCAACGACAAGGATGACAGACTCTATGGTTCAGGTTACAAACCTGAACCAGCACAAGACAGACCATTGCAACTTTCCCTAGAATGTTGTATATTGCTATTAATAATCAAAAAAAATATTAAGTTTCACTATAACATCCCACAACTGTAAGTTATTAAACCTTGAGTGCTTGTGCCCAAAATTGAATTTCCGTTGACTATCTGCGACGGTCACCTAAAAGTTACTCTTCATGCTACTAGCCCAGCATATTCTATTATTCTGGATGGTTAGGTATAAGGGAATTACAGGGCATAAGCACTCAACACTTACCTACAAATAAATCTTAAGCGACTTTATCTTGAAGAATGACTTCCTCAACATTTTATCACCAGATGAATTGGCCTCTGTGTTCTCTCTCAACTATGACCAACTCGCTAAAATAATTTACGGATATCCTCCAAATATTAAATATAAAACAATTACAATAAAAAAAAGGACTGGTGACGATAGGGTTCTTAGCATACCCTGTCGTAAGCTAAAACATATTCAAAAGAAACTAAGTGAAATTCTATATACGATTTACGTACAGAAGCCACCTGCTCACGGTTTTTGTAAAGAGAGGAATGTAGTTACAAATGCACAGCAGCACCTAGACAAGAAGTTTATACTTAACCTAGACCTTAAAGATTTCTTTAGTTCTATCCATTTCGGGCGCGTTAAAAACATGTTCGCAAAGATGCCATATCAACTTCCCAGTAACGTGGCAACAGTACTAGCACAAATTTGTTGTCATGACAATAAACTGCCACAAGGCGCGCCTACATCACCTATTATATCCAATATGATATCTAGAAAACTAGACTCTAATTTGTCAGCCCTAGCAAAAAGATATCATGCAACCTATACAAGATATGCAGATGACATAACATTTTCATACACATGCTCAAAGAATAAACTTCCAACTGGGATGTTAACTTATACTGATAGTGAAGTTTCCATTGGTAAAGAACTAGAGCGTGTAATTGTTGATAATGGCTTTGTTATAAATCGTTCTAAAGTTAGACTATGCACACCTAATCAAAGGCATGAAGTGACAGGATTAACTATCAATAAATTCCCCAATGTCAAGAGGTTTTATATTCGTCATATACAATCTATGTTATATGCATGGGAAAAATTCGGAGAAGAACCAGCTAAAAAACACTACGAAAAGAAGTATGCAGACACTCACAGGTTAAGAGCATCTAACTCATTACCTTCATTCCGATATGTGCTGCAAGGTAAAATCAATTACCTCAAAATGGTTCGTGGCAAGGCTGATCCTATATATCGTAAACTCGCATATAGATACAGTATTTGCATTGGGAAACCAAAAAAGTTTTTACAAGAAGATGGTTACGACAAGATAACGAATGCCCTTTATGTTTTATATAACCATGTTGATGAGAATCATGGGACTGCTTTTATGTTAAAAGGAGTTGGTCTAGTTACATGCAACCATGTCGTAGAAAGCCTCAAAGTTGGTCAAGACATTAATGGTCTTCTAGATGTATATAGTGGAAACAACCCTGAAAAAACACTTACTCTAGAGATAGTGGAAAAATTCAGTAATGATGACATAGCAATTCTTAAAATAATCGATAAAGAAAAAAAAGAACATCTACAGTATAATTTACAACTAAGCGATAATTTAAAATTTAAAACTGGCGACAAAATAACTATTTGGGGTTTTCCAGAGCATTTAAAAGGAGACTCACCTTATTATGAGTCCTGTGCAATTACACAAGAAAAAAAGAACTATTTAGAAATTAAAAATGTATATATGATTTCAGGGACTGTTGTTCACGGTATGAGTGGTGGCCCTGTGCTAAATCAAGCTAATGAGGTGATAGGAATTATTGCCTTTGGCAGAGAAAACATAAGTGAGGCAAAAAAAACAATTTTTAATGGCTTTATCCCATGGAGGATTCCTTTGAAAAAAACCAAAGTCTGACCTACCTAGCGAACATCCCCCAAAACAAAAAAAGGGCCGCGCATCCACCCATGCGCAGCCCTTTCTCTTGAAGACCGTCTAAGACGGCTATAAATCTACAATATTCTTACTAAATCAATCTACCATCCTAGATGGCTTGAACACCAACTGGTGCTTGAACACCCTTGGTGCTTAGGGTGCTTAAACGCCGACTGGCGCTTACGCACTCGCAGGTGCGAGCATCTCGGCTATTGCCTCGTCAGGGGTGCTGTTGCCCTTGATACCGAAGCCATCGACAAGTACCTTGGTGACACCCGGTGACAAGAAGGCCGGAAGGGTTGGGCCAAGACGTATGCCCTTAACGCCGAGCGAGAGAAGAGCGAGCAAGACGACTACTGCCTTCTGCTCATACCATGCGATCTCATATGATATAGGTAGCTGGTTGATGTCTTCCAGACCGAATGCCTCTTTCAGCTGAAGTGCTATATAGGCAAGTGAATAGGAGTCATTACATTGGCCTGCATCGAGTACTCTTGGTATGCCGCCGATATCTCCGAGATCCAACATATTGTAGCGATACTTCGCACAACCTGCCGTAAGGATAACCATATCCTCTGGAAGCTTAAGCGCAAGCTCGGTATAATAATTTCTGGCATCTGAATGACCATCGCAGCCGGCCATTACGACAAAGCGTTTGATAGCACCTGACTTTACGGCCTCTATTACCTTATCGGCAACTGCCATTACCTGATCCTTTGCAAAGCCAATAGTTATCTTCTTACCTGCAACCGGGGTAAGGCTGCCGGCGGCCTGTGCCTTCTTGATTACGACTGAAAAATCCTTAGTCTTTCCCTCTTCTCTGTCTGCTATATGAACAAGCCCCGGCCACTCAACAAGACCCGTAGTAAAGAGACGGTCCTTATAAGATTCCCTTGGCTTCTTTATGCAGTTGGTCGTCATAAGTATCGCACCCTTGAAGTTCTCAAAATCGATGTGCTGCTGATGCCATGCCATGCCGTAGTTGCCTTTAAGGTGATCGTATTTATTTAACTCGCCATAGGCATGTGCCGGAAGCATCTCGCTATGTGTATAGATATTTATGCCGGTATCTTTGGTCTGCTCCAGAAGCTCGGCCAGATCTTTAAGGTCATGGCCACTTATTAGAATACCAGGGCCTTCTACCAAAGAGGTATCGACCTCACTTACGGCCTGAGTACCAAAGGTCTCGGTATTGGCCTTATCAAGCAAGGCCATCGTGGTTACGGCCTGTGCGCCGCACTCAAGAACCAGGGCAGTTAACTCGTCGCCCGTGACATCTTCTCTGGTCATCTCGGCAAGAGCCTTTTCAGTGAAGGCATATAGCTCTGGGTTTTCCGCGCCAAGGATATAGGCGTTATCAACATAAGCAGCCATTCCTTTCAATCCGTACATAAGCAGCTCTTTGAGCGAGCGGAGGTCTTCGTTCGCTTCGGCGAGTACCCCGACGGTCTCGGACTTTGCGAGCATCTCTTCGCGTGTCGTTACTGTAAATGTCGCACTATCATGGGTAGGTGCTTCTGCGCCATCGGTTGCGAGATACTTGGCCTGTACGGCATCGCGAACCTTCTGACCCTCTGTTATACGTGCCTCGAACCAGTCGCCGTCAAAGTTGACATTGGTAACGGTAGCAAAAAGACCCTCTACGATAAAGAGATCCATCGCAGCGTCTGTTATGCCGACGCTACGTGCCTTTACCGCCCAGAGAGAGATCCCCTTTAGCTGATGAACAAGCAGGTCCTGAAGATTAGCCACATCGGCGTGCTTGCCGCAGACTCCGTTCTTTGTACAAGCCACATTCTTTGCGGCCTCCTGACACTGAAAACAAAACATACCCATAGTTTGACTCCTTTATTTGAATTATTATTTAAAGTCGATTAATTACTCCTTCTAATATAAACAATATTAGCCGCCTTATACATGACAAAAGTCAACAAAAAGACAAAAAGAAGCTATAATCAGCATAACATGCAGTTCTATATAAGATTTTTAGAGAGAAGACAGACCTGAAATTTGTACTCTATTTGCTTTTGTGCTATTGTCTATGCAGACTTACAGAATTTCACCGAATACGTCATACAAATGCACTCAAACAGATCAAAGTAAAGCTCATTGGAGGGATGTATGAGCAGTATAGATAAACTGAAACAGCACCATATAGCTATAGAAAAGATAGCCGAGGATATGTACAGTCACCTGGACGCAGCGGCACTATCTAAGAACGCTACCGAGGTAAGGACTCTTATGACCTCGCTTGGCGGCAAACTCTTGGTCCACTTCTCTGGAGAAAACAGCCAGGTATATGCCCCTCTGATGGCAAGCGAGGACGCAACAATAAAGGCCACCGCAGAAAAGTTTCATAACGGAATAGACGCAGTAAAGGCCGCCGTATCCGCCTATACCGCTAACTGGCCGACAGCAGCATCTATCGAAGGCAAACCCGCCGAGTTCATTACCGAGACAAAAAAAGTCTTTGGCATACTCACCGATAGAATGGCCAAAGAAGACAAAGAGTTATATTCACTTTTACCAAAAGAAGAAGCCCAACCACAATAAATAATACGTACCTGTAGAAAAGTTAAAAGCCTGTAAAGGTCAAGCCAAAGTCTTTTCAAAGCCTCGATTGAAAAATATATAGCTACTTACGTAAATAAAAAAAGATCGGACTAGTCTTGTTACCACAACAACGGATAAGCCATGAGAACAGACAATATAATCAAGAGCCCTGATATGACTCGCCCCGACCGGCTGCCACCGGGGCAGCATCTGCGCGAAGACTGGCCAATCCTTCATTACGGTGATGTTCAGGATACCGAGCTACCCAAGTGGATATTTAAGATAACCGGCCTTGTGGATCAGCAAAAAGAACTCACACACGAAGAATTCTCAAACCTTCCACACGTTGATATATTAACCGATATCCACTGCGTCACAGGCTGGTCTAAGTACGACAACCTATGGAGAGGCGTGAGCACCGCCGTAATAAAAGACCTGGTAAAGATCCACGAGACAGCACGGTTTGTTACCATACACGCAGCAGGCGAGTTTACGACCAACCTGCCTATCGAAGAATTCTTTAAAGAAGACTGCCTCTTTGCCTCCAGACACAATGGCGAACTCCTGGATCTCGACCACGGCTACCCGCTGCGCCTGGTAATCCCGGCCCTATACTTCTGGAAGAGTGCAAAGTGGGTAACAGGCGTAGAGTTTACGGAAAAAGACTCCCCCGGCTTCTGGGAGCGTAATGGATACCACAACCACGGCGATCCGTGGAAAGAAGAACGATACAGCCAATAGGCCTCGCCAGCCGGGGTCTATGCAGACAGCAAAGGCCTCGCCAGCCGGGCAAATAGGCCGACGCAAGCCAGACTATCAAAAGACTTGATTGAGATTAAGGAGAGTCCCTCATTATATTTACCTTTAAAAAGGCCTTACCTTTATATCGATATTAATGCTAATGCTTGTATTATCTACTGTAGATGCCAGGAGCGCAGGGCTTGAGATCTCAGAGACACGGGAATACAAGGAGGCCCTTACTAAGGCCCGGCTAACAGCGGATTCTTTGCTTCGCCAGTACAAACAGGCACTACTAAGTCAGGGTGGAATAAAACAGGCCTTTCTGGCAGAATGTGTCGAACTGTGGCAGGGTATAGCAGTAGAATATTCATCAAAGACAGGCTATATAGTCAGAAGGACCAGCCTTAAATACAGAAACCCGATTAACAAGCCCACGCCAGATGAAAAACGCGTTTTAAAAGATCTAAACAGGCTTTACAAAAAAGGCGAATTAAAGGCTGGACATGAAAATCATAGCATTGTCGAGAAAAGTAAGGTAAAATATTTACTATACATAAGGCCTCTCATAACCAATAGGATGTGCCTGAATTGTCACGGAACGAGCTCCGATATAACGCCGGAGATTGGCAGAATCATCAAAAAGCTTTATCCAAAGGACAAGGCAGTAGGACACGAAGTAGGAGATATCAGAGGGGCCGTAAGTATAATGTATAATGATACCTATGGACGAGAAAGACTGAGAAGGACAAACCAGACAGATATACCAGAGACAGGCAGGTATAATAAATGAAAACCAATACCAGCGCAGCCATCCACGGACGGCTGACACTAGGCTTACTAATAATATTAATGGTAATTATGACGACAAATGCAGAGGCTGCCCCTAATCCGCGCGGAGTAGATTCGATAGAGGCAAATAGCTGGGTCTTGAGTGATACCGAAGGGACATTTATCGTCGACGTAAGGACCAGAGCCGAATACGAGTTCGTTGGCCACCCCGACACGCCAAACGGGGTAGCCAATATCCCCTATATGTTCTATGAGGGTTGGACGCCCAATACAAACTTTGTCACTGACGTAGAGGCACAGTTCAAAAAGACAGACAGGCTCATAATAATGTGCCGAAGCGGTCAACGCGCCCATCACGCCGCACGCACGCTGATGCAGGCTGGCTTTACGGATATATATTACATGACCGATAGCTTTGAAGGACCAAAAGACAAAGACGGCTACAGGACTGTTAGCGGCTGGAAGGTACGCAAACTCCCCTACACCTATAAACTTGAAGAAGACCTTATCTATAAATAATCCAACCAGATGACAATAATCAACCCGAAAATAATACTCGGCTCTGCCTCGCCTCGCAGGCGCGAACTACTCTGCGATATCATAACAGAGTTCACCGTCGTGACCGCAGATATAGACGAGACCCCGCTAGCCGGAGAGACCCCGCTTGACTATACCCTGAGGCTTGCCCACGGCAAGGCCGCAAAGGTCGCCGAAAAACTGGCCGCCAGAGCCCTTAAACCAGACCCGGACGATAGTAATAAAGAGCACGCCTCCTTCATCATAATAGGGGCAGATACTACGGTCGAACTCGACGGTAAAATCTTTGGCAAACCAGCGTCCAGAGCAGAGGCCGAAGAGATGCTCGCCAGCCTCAGCAACAATACGCACAGCGTGGTAACGGCCTTTGCAGTCCTTGATACTGCTACGGATAAATGCCTGATTCGTGCGGTGCGAAGCCTTGTGACGATGAGAGAGTTAAGCAAGGATGAAATATCTGAGTACGTGGCAACCGGTGAGTGTGACGATAAGGCCGGGGCATACGCCATCCAGGGCGGAGCAGCCGAATTCATTGAGACTATTCAGGGGTCATATACAAATATCGTGGGGCTACCAATCGAAGAAGTGCGAGACGCCCTGGCCGAGATAAGCCCACAACCAACGCCACCTCTGACAAACAACTAGCGACGATATATTGCCGTTGTTAACTGCCTCATATAAGCAGGGCAAGACTCAGAGCCATCACCGCCATCCCGCTAACGACCCCGACTATCGCCATATGCTCCTCTCCATAAGAATGGGCTACGGGCAAGAGTTCGTCAAAGGATATAAAGACCATAAAGCCCGCTACCAGACAGAGCATCCAGCCAAGGACAATATCATTTAAAAACGGCATAAGGATAAGCCCTGCGAGCAGTGCCCCAACCGGCTCGCTCACTCCAGATAGAAACGACCACCAGAAGGCCTTTTTCGCACTCCCTGTCGCTGCATGGATAGGGACCGCAACAGCGATCCCCTCAGGAATATTATGAATGGCAATAGCAACGGCAAGAGCAATACCTGTATTCATATTGTTAAGAGCTCCGGCAAAGGTCACCATACCTTCGGGGAAGTTATGGATTGCGATACCGACAGCTACTAAGACAGCAGTCCTTCTAAGCTTCCTACCACCGCGCGGCTTTATAGGTTCTTCAAGTATATAGGTATGGGGGAGCGTCAGATCTATTATGAACATAGCCAGAATACCGATAAAAAACGCCAGATGAGCCTGAGAAAAACCAAGGCTTACGATTCCTTGTCGAAGCAACTCGACAAAAGATACCAAGACCATCACGCCTGCCGAGAAACCAAGCGTAAAGGCCATGTACCGGGGGCCAGGATTCTTATAAAAGACAGCTATTAGGCTGCCTATCGTCGTAGATAATCCGGCAACGGTGGTAAGCATTATCGCCGCCCAGAAGGTCCCATCCTCACCCATAGATACCTCGCCCCCCCTCCATTAACAATGAAAGTATAGACCCGGCCCTCTGCGGCGTCAATAAGGCTTATTCCTGATTGACTGCAAGCACTTACTCTGAGTACAATACCATAATGGCAGAGACGATAAAAACACCTGAGTTGATGACCAAAGACGAAGCTAAAGCAGAGGCCGGAAGGCTAGCCTCTGAGATAGAAGAACATAACCGCCTCTATTACACCCTTGACAGCCCAGTTATCAAGGACGCAGAATATGACACGCTCATGCAAAGGCTTCTCCGTATTGAAGAGCTCTTTCCAGGGCTAGTAACCCCAAGCTCGCCGACCCAGAGGATCGGCGCACCGCCCTCCCGTGAATTTAAGACCATCACCCACAGCACGCCGATGCTTAGCCTTGCAAATGCCTTCAGAGAGCAAGACCTGAAGGATTTCGACAAGCGAGTTAAAAAAAACCTGCGAGAGAAAAGAAGCAAAATAATTACTGAAAAACTAAAATGGATTTATAAAGATAAAGAAAAGAGAACTAAACGAGTCAAATTGATAGCCCGTCTCAATAAAGAAGAATCTAATTCATTTAATAAATGGCTCGACAATTTAAGCCAAAATAAGAACGAACTTGCTTTTTACAATGAGGCAAAAACTAGGCTTACTAATGCACTTTCTTTTGATATCAAAAGAGCCATAGAGCATATTCTCGAGTCCAATAACGAGATCGAGTACGTCGTCGAGCCGAAGATGGACGGCTCTGCGATAGAGCTGGTCTATGAGGACGGCAGACTTCTTACAGCCGCTACGCGCGGCGACGGCACAACAGGCGAGGACGTTACAGCAAACATAAAAACGATCAAGACGATACCTCACAAACTAACCGGCATTAACAATGCCGCTACACCAGAGCGAATCGCAATCAGAGGCGAGGTCTTTATCCCCTTGGATAAGTTTGAAGAAATCAATAAAGGCAGAGTTGAGGCAGGCGAAGAACCCTTTGCCAACCCTAGGAACGCAGCGGCAGGTTCACTCAGGCAACTCGACCCAGAGGTAACCGCCGCGCGACCGCTCGATATCTTTTGCTACGGCATAGGTGAGATCACCGATCCGGAGCTGAAAACACACTCAGAATCGCTTGACTATATCTCAAATTTGGGTCTAAAGAGGAATCCATTCATAGATATAACCAATGGTATAGATAATACTTTTACTCTATGTACCCGATTAGAAAACAATATACGCCCCGCTCTCGACTACGAAATAGACGGGGCGGTCATAAAGGTAAATTCTTTTGCTCTGCAAGAAGAACTCGGCACGATTGCAAGAAGCCCGCGCTGGGCGATTGCATATAAATTTAAAGAAGAACAAGCCAAGACAAAACTTGAAGGTATCGAGGTGCAGGTCGGTCGCACTGGTGCACTAACGCCGGTTGCACATCTAACAGCAGTAAAGATCGGTGGCGTGGTGGTCACTCGTTCCACCTTGCACAACGAAGACCAGATAAATGACCTAGATCTTCGTGCAGGTGATGACGTAATTATAGAGCGAGCAGGTGCTGTTATACCTAAGGTTGTAATGGCCATACATGATACAAGGCCCCGTGGCGAAGTTCCCTTCCAGATGCCCACCACCTGCCCAGAGTGCGGCTCGCATGTCGTAAAGACAGGTTCTAAGCATTTCTGCACAGGCGGGCTAACGTGTCCTGCGCAGCTTAAAAGAACTATACGCCACTTCACCACAAAACGTGCGATGGATATTGAAGGACTTGGTGGTAAGAGCATTGACCAGTTCATAGAAGCGGGCCTTATAAAAGACGTCGCTGATATCTATTACATGAAAGATAAAAAAGAGAAAATCCTCGAACTGGAACGCTGGGGAGAATTATCGACAGAAAACCTTCTCGACAGTATCGAGGCCAGCAAAGCCCCAAAACTCGACCGCCTGATCTACGCCCTTGCGATTGGATCAGTCGGCGAGCAGACTGCCCTTGCGCTTGCCAATGAGTTCAAGAGCCTTACGGCACTTATTGAGGCTAATGAAGAACGCCTGCAAGCCCTCCCTGATATAGGGCCAGAGACCACCATCAATATAATAGATTTCTTCAGTGAAGCACGCAACAAAGACGTCCTCCTGCGTCTTGCGGCAGCAGGCGTCGTCTTCCCTCTAATAAAGGCAGGTTCTACGCCAACTGGCATACTCGCTGGCAAGTGTTTTCTCTTTACCGGCACGCTACCGAGCCTCACGCGCGAAGAAGCAAAAGCCATGGTTGAGGATAACGGCGGCGTGGTCGCCAAGAGCGTTAGCAGAAAAATTGATTATCTGGTAGCAGGTGATAAAGCCGGGAGTAAATACGAAAAGGCGGTAAAGTTCGGAATAACCATAATAAGTGAAGACGGTTTTAGAGAGTTGCTGAATGCCTAGGACGGGTAGGCTTAAAGTACCTGCGTGAAAGTTTGTCTTTTCTCTGGCGCGACGCTGTGCCGACCTTCTTGATTAGCTCACCTTTTACCAGACCGTCTTCTGGGTAAAGGGCTATACCGACCTTGAACTCGGCAACACCCTTTAGTGCGGGCAAAGCGGCAAGCGCACTGACCAGCCGCTCTGAAAGGAATTTCACCCCGGCAACGGTCTCAAGCTCCGGGATAAGAATGCAGAACTCACCATCATGCATACGGGCAGCGATATCGGTCTGGCGCAGATTATGTTTGAGGTAATCGCCTACAGTCCCTAGAAGCCTGTTGACCTCAAGAGCTCCATGCGCCTTCAAAAGCATACGAAAATTATTGATATTAATTACAATCAAGGCAAGGTTGCTTTCATGCCGCTCAGAGCGGCAGATCTCAAGCCTGAGTTGCTCCAAAATATAGGTCCTGTCATAAAGACCTGTCAGCGTATCTCGAACCCCCACCAGTTGTGCCTCTTCGACCTCGCAGGCCTTATTAAGGAAACGCCCTGCATAAACATTGAGCAGTGAAAAAAGTGAGAGCTCGGCCTGACTGTATATACTGTGTTTAATTCCAGAGACCTGCAACATACCTACAAGCTTCCCATCGACTGTGAGCGGGGCGACCATCAGAGTCCTTACTCCCTCTCGCTCCAGCACAGGGCTAGAGGTAGGGTACACACTAAGATCTGGAATAAGCAGCGGGGTATCCCTGTCAATCACCATGCTGGTTATACCATCACGGCTTATCTTCCAGCTGCGCACCTCGGTCAAACGCCTGCTGTATCCACTTGCAGCTACTAGGGTCATATTCTCGCGCGGCTCATCACAGACCGCAAGCAGCCCTGCTGAAGAACCGGTAAGCCTTACCGCAAGCGAGACTATAGCGCTGGAGAGATCCTTTACACCATGAATATTACCGGCTACCTTCCCCAGACCCTCAATCATGGATCTATCGGCGGCACTGACATTTAGCTTATCATCATTGCTGATTTTTTCATGATGGCGGCCAACAAACCACAGTAGCCGGGTCGGCATACCACTTAAAAGTTCGGTCTTGGGATTTTTAAGGGCCTGGATTCTCTGCTTAATATCTTCCGAGCCGCTTAAGTCTATTATCATATCGAGCGGTGAGCTAATAACCTCATTAAGCTCGGTCAAGATCTCTATCCCCATCTCTCTGGCAAGCTCCAGACCCGAGGCCATTGGGTCGGACTCTACCACCCACTCTATCTTTAATGCGGCCTTACCCTTTAGGAGTCTCAATAAAGCAGCCCCTTTTTCGCCACAACCAACCATACCGGCACGGGCGGCCTTAAAGGCTTTAGCAGAGTTGCCAACACCAGAAGCCGACGGAAGAGAAGGAGCGATAGCCCCTTGCCCAACGGCACAACTCACCGCCTGCACGCGCGTACTTACGCCGAGCTTCCTCATGACCTTACCCAAATGGAACTTCACCGTCCACTTGGACTTGCCTATAACCTCTCCCACCTCTTCATTGGTCATGCCCTGCTTGATACACCGCAGTATCTTGCGCTCAACAGGGGTGAGAGTAGTATCTATTTTGTTTGTTTTTGTAATCAATTAATCGTACCTTGCTGTACTGCAATAACAGCGATGATAGATACACTGCAAGATAGACAGAAAAATATAAGTCTTTACTTCCTCAACTGCCTATTATGCAGTTCCTTCCTTTCTTCTTTGCGACATACAAAAGCTCATCTGCCTTCTGAAGCAGATCAAGATGAGACTTTCCGTCCTTTGGAAATGACGATATGCCGCCACTCATAGTTACTACCCGGTTGGGCATAGGATGCTCTTCTATCTCCTTTAAAACCCTTTGCGCAAAGGCCTTTGCGCCTTCCTTGCTTATCTGTGGCATAATAACACAGAACTCTTCACCACCAAAACGGCCAACGGTATCGGTAACCCTGGAGTTCTTCTTGAGTATGCCGGATATTACCTTAAGGACTCTGTTGCCTTCAAGATGGCCGTAAGTGTCATTATATTTTTTAAAGTAATCTATATCAAACATTATAACAGCGAGCTTATGCTTATGTCTGGCAGAACGCTGAATCTCCTTCTGCATCTGCTCCATCAGGTAGCGTTGATTATAAAGCCCGGTAAGGCCATCGGTGATACTAAGAAGCCTGGTCTCCTCAAGCGTCCGCACCCTCTCTAGCGTTAACCCTGCATATATGGTAAGCAGCGAGAAGAGCGAGACATCCTCGGCTCTGAAACGCCTCTTTTTAAAGTCATTTACATACAGCACGCCTATTATCCTACCCTCTACCGTAAGAGGCGAGGCCAGCAGCGACTTTACCCCTTCCTTCAAAAGCAGAGGATTCGGGTTCTCGGTCTCCCTGATATCATGAATATAAAGAGGGCCTTCGCGGTTAAGGACGTCATGCGTAAGCCCCCCTTCCCTTATCTCCCAACGCTCCATTTTCTTTAGGCTTGCGCCAAAACCCTTTACCGCGATAAGCTTCATATTCCCATTTTCTTCATCATAAAGGGCAATAGAACCAGCCGGTGTGCCGGTAAGTTTTGTCGCATAATCCACTATCGCATATCCTGCGTCTTTTATGCTATCTATACTCTCAATCAAGAGCCCCAGATGATAAAGGGCCTCGTGCTCTTTAAGCACTCTTTCGCGTTCCTCTACCCTCTTGCGCCTCTCATCAAAGAGCTGCCACATTATCTTTGCCGAAGAACCACCCATAATCTCGGTCTTTAGCGGAAGCTTATTGCGTAGATCCTCTGCCACGGTCTCTGAGTCGGTAAGGTTTATAACTACATCTATCTCTTTTTTAAGGAAGATACGATAGTCTTCGGCTGTTGGTATATGCAGCTCCATTGCCATAAGAAGCCCATCGGCACTAGGGTCTCTGTCGGCTATCCACTCTACTTTTAAGAGCGGATTATCCTTAAAGAGCGAAAGCACCGCAGAGCCGCCCCTGCCTCCTCCGACAATGCCGATCCTCATACTGGACTCATCTACGTCATCAATGTAAGGATCAATCGGCGGCAACGCACCCATGCCTATAGCCTGACTTACGGCCTGCGCACGAGTGGTTACACCCATCTTCTGCATTATGTTTTTGAGGTGGTATTTGGCGGTCCACTTGGACCTGGCAAGAAGATCCCCTATCTCGTCATTGGTCTTTCCGTCCTGCACCCAACGTAGTATCTCTATATCACGAGGAGTCAAAGTGACTATCTCAGCCGCTTTTCCTGATTTTCCACCTTGACTGTTCCTGTTAACCATTGCTAAATAAGTCCATGAGGATTAGGTGTTTAATAAATATAAACCGCTCAACAACCAATAAAACCTGAATTATCATAAGAAAAAGCAAGACTACTACTAAGGGTAGTACTACCCGCTCATATACTACCCACCAGGCAAATTTATCACAATAATACAGCTTTTGTAAAGTAAAACTCTTGTTAATTTTAAAAAGATACAATATAAAATTTAACAATCTCTCTTGCAAATAGAATAGCTAGGGAAATCAACTACTTACCTCTAATTTTTTTATAGCAATAGTACCGCCCCTATGCTAAGATATCTTCAATAAAAACCATGAATAAAGGTGGCCACCACATTGACCGAGAAAAATTCTAAAGACACTGACAAACCTGAAAAAACTACCACTACAATCTATGACGCAAGCTCTATCAAGGTGCTGGAAGGCATCGAGGCGGTACGAAAACGCCCTGCGATGTACATTGGATCAACAGGTACGATGGGGCTACACCATCTGGTCTACGAGGTAGTCGATAACTCGGTAGATGAAGCGCTGGCCGGCTACTGCACAAATATAAATGTCGTCATACACACCGACAACTCAATAACCGTAACCGATGACGGCAGGGGAATCCCTGTTGAGATACATCCGGAGAAGAAAGTACCGACCGTTGAGGTCGTCCTGACCGAGTTGCATGCGGGTGGAAAGTTTGAGAACGAGGCCTACAAAGTATCCGGCGGGCTGCACGGGGTCGGAGTAACCGTAGTAAACTTCCTCTCGCGCTGGCTCGATATTGAAATCAAGCGGGACGGCTCGGTATACCGCCAGCGTTACGAAGGCGGCAAACTCGTAAAGCCGCTTAAGACAACAGGTAAAACAAACAATACCGGCACAAAGATCACCTTCAAACCCGATAGTGAGATCTTTGAGACGACCGAGTATAGCTTTGATGTCCTCAGTAAAAGACTGCGCGAATTATCATTCCTTAACGCAGGAATAAAGATATCTATCCTGGACGAACGCTCTGGCAAAACACACGACTTTCATTACAAGGGCGGCATAGTCAGTTTTGTAGAGCATCTAAATAGCAAAAAGACAGCCGTTCACCCGAAGGTCGTTTACTTCTCTGGCGAAAAGGCAGGTACACAGCTCGAGCTCGCCCTCCAGTGGAACGACACCTATACCGAAAACGTCTTCTCGTATGCCAACAACATCAACACGACCGAGGGCGGCACACATGTAACAGGCTTTAGATCAGCCCTTACCCGCACACTCAATAGCTACGCAACCGAGAAGAACCTCTTGAAAGACCTCAAGGACTCGCTTCAGGGCGAGGACACGCGCGAAGGACTCACTGCCGTAATAAGCGTAAAAATCCCGCAACCACAGTTTGAGGGACAGACAAAGACAAAGCTTGGCAACTCAGAGGTCGAGGGCTACGTAAAGACACTGGTCAATGAAAGGCTCGGCAGCTTTCTGGAAGAAAACCCGGCTATCGCCAAAAAAATAATTAACAAAGCAGCCGAGAGCGCACGCGCCAGAGCGGCCGCTAAAAAGGCCCGCGACTTAATCCGTCGCAAGGGCGCACTCGACAGCGCAGCCCTGCCGGGCAAGCTCGCCGATTGTCAGGAACGTAACCCAGTCTTAAGTGAACTATTCATAGTCGAGGGAGACTCTGCCGGAGGCTCTGCAAAACAAGGGCGCGACCGTCGCAATCAGGCAATCTTACCTCTTAAAGGTAAGATCTTAAACGTCGAGAAGGCACGTTTTGATAAGATGCTAGGCAACGACGAGATACGTACGATGATAACGGCCCTTGGCTGCGGCATCGGCAAAGACGACCTCGACCCCGAAAAATTACGCTACCATAAGATCATCATAATGACAGATGCTGATGTCGATGGTTCTCATATAAGGACGCTGCTCCTGACATTCTTCTACCGCCAGATGCCGTTTCTTGCAGAACGTAGCCATCTATATATCGCGCAACCTCCTCTTTATAAAGTTAAGCGCGGCAGGAAAGAGATGTACCTGCAAGACGACGGTGAGATGGAGGACTTTATCTTCAGCGCGACCAAAGAAGATATCTCAGTCATCGACAAAAAAACAAAAAAGACAATATCGGGCGATGCCCTTATAAAGCTGCTTAAAAAGACATCACGCTTCCAGCGCATCATAGACAAACTGGGGCGGCGAGGTAAAGACGTCTCGATAATAACGCTGCTGGCCCTGGAAGACAACTTTGACAAATACACACTCAAAGATGAAAAAAAGCTGGACTCACTATTTAAATCACTAACCATAGGCCTTGCCAGACTCACCCCCGACGACTCACCGACCGTGTTTACGGCAGAGAAAAACAGCGAGGATGAGAACTTCATCATCAACTGCGCCTCTAACCGGGGTGGTGCGCATATCGTCAGCACCATTGACCGTGAGTTTATCGATTGCCCGGAGTTTCAAGAGCTCAGGACGATAGGCAAAGAGCTTACCGGCTTTGGTCGTGCCCCCTTCATAATCAAAACAAAGACCGAGAAGATCGAGGTCCGCTCCTTTGAACGCCTCACCCTGGAGCTCCTTGAGATCGGTAAAAAAGGCCTTAGCATCCAGCGCTATAAGGGGCTGGGTGAGATGAACCCTGACCAGCTCTGGGAGACCACGATGGACCCAGAGAAGCGCATCCTTAAGCGGGTCACCGTAGATGACGCCGTAGAGGCCGATCTGGTCTTTACGACACTTATGGGCGATCAGGTCGAGCCAAGGCGTAATTTTATCGAAAAACATGCCCACGAGGTCTCAAACCTCGATATTTAGTGATATACTAAAATTGCTAGTCTAGAGCAAATCAAGGCATCAATAGGACTATCAATTTAAATGGTAAAATATGGCAAGTATGGTGAGTCAGCAATATATGCAGTCAAGATATTATTGCAGGGTAAAATAATATAGCCGACGGATGCTTTGGCTGAATCAACCGGAAAATTCTTTTCTAAAAGTATAACAGGTCAAAAAAAGGTATGTCCTAAAGGAACTTTTTTGGGTCTTTGTGAAGAAGGGTATGTAAAGGGTGTCCCTACCGGCAATTACACAAAATCAAAAAAGAATAAAAGTTATGCCACCAAAGCGGTAAGACTTCTTAAAGAAAAACCTAGTCGTGCTGATAATAAAAAACAGCTTTGGAATAAAGCCTGTGGAAGTAAAAATAAAAAACATAACTCTCAAATGGATGTCGTTCTTGCTCTTATGCATAACGACTTCATAAACCAGCGATTTTTCGGTGCGTCCCTGCCCCGAAAGAAGTCACAATGAAAACTTAAAAAACAAAAGGAACAAAATAACTATGCGCACAGACTCATCACAAAAAGTCGGCCTCTACGTAGACGCCGCAAATATTACACGAAACGGCGGCTACGGAATGCGCTTTGATATACTAAGGGACTTTGCATGCCGAGATAACGGCACGCCCGTTAGGCTAAACGCCTACGTCGCCTACGACGAATCACGGGCAAAGACCGACCGCGACTATAAAGAACGCACCCTTAATTTTTATTCGATCCTGCGCGACTACGGCTTTAAGGTAATTGAAAAAAAGGTCAGTTGGTACGTCGACGAGTCCGGCAACCGTTACGGCAAGGCAAACGCTGATCTGGATATGGCGGTAGACGCCCTCCTGCAATCAGAAAATCTGGACCGGGTAATGCTCGCAACAGGCGACGGCGACTTTGTCCAGGTCGTACGCGCCCTGCAGAACAAGGGCTGCCGCGTAGAGGTCGTGGCCTTTGAGAACGTCTCGTCACAACTAAAACGCGAGGCCGACTTCTTTATGTCCGGCTACCTGATCCCTAACCTCCAACCTATAGACGATAGCAACACAGGAAAATGGGGCAAGGTCGGCGGCAAGGTCAGGGGCGTATGCTATACCTATTATCACGCAAAGAACTACGGCTTTATGCGTTATATCGACCACATCGGCACAGGGCTCTGGATCACCGACTCAAGAAACAGCGAATCGCCTTATAACACCGCCTTTATCCACGACTCTGCCTTCAACGGCACGATAGAAAGATCAAGCCTACCGAACAGAGACCAGATCTTCGAGTTCGAACTGACCAAGGGAGATAAGGGCCTGCAAGCATCTAATATCGCAATGGTCTATCCGAGGAAGGACTGAGGGGGAGAGCACCTACCTATCAAGCAAAGACACAGGATTAATCAACTAATATTTTTAATTATTTTTTTGTTTTCTTTGCTGGCTTTACCTTGACGGCCTTTTTCTTGACAGACTTTGCTTTTAACCTACCTTTTAACGCTTGTATATTAGTAGGTGGCAACAGTAATGGAGGAAAACCTGACTTAAGAGTAAGATTAGCAATTATTTCTCTTGCAAAAGGGAAAAGAAAAGCAGGAGCATTTATTTCAGAAAATTCTTCAAGATCTTTAATATCTTTCAAGTCCTTAACAGAAAAGTATCCGGCAAATAAAACATGAATATCAATCGGGGGATTCTCGACACCTTTAAAAATAACTGACACATCAAGATTTGTTTTCAAATGTCCTTTTACTGCATCTATATTTTGATTAATTTGAATATCAAAATCAACAGGCACTCCACCTTCTGGAAAAGAGAAATCTGAGTTAACGTTAAAATTTACTTTCTCTAGTATAAACTTATCAAAGTTTATACTAGGTTGATCTGCTTGATTCATTTATCCCACCTTTTTTTCATTATCAGACTTAATTTCAGTGACATAAAAACGACCTTTTTTATTTTTCCAAACAGTTGACTCAACATGATAAATCGTAGACGCCACCGTACTATTTAAACTGACTCCTTTCTCCCTGTATGTTACTACAAGTTCCAAATCAAAGGCATCGGCAATCTTACGTAACTGTTTTATTGAATACCCTTTATAGTTAGGGTCTTCCAGTCTTGCAATAGCAGACTGAGAAGTGCCTATCCTCTCAGCTAATTCCTGTTGAGTTAATCCGGCCTTTTCCCTATAAAAGGCTATTTCCACAGCAACACGTTCTACTTCAAGTTCCTTATAAAAAGCATCCTTAAAGCTCTTATCCTTAGATTCTTCCTTTAAAAAATCGCTAAACTTCATACTTTTCTCTCCTTCCACTCTACCATTCGCTTTTTAGCTAACTCTATTTCTCTAATCGGAGTTTTCTCAGTTTTCTTGAGAAATCCGTGCAATAAAATAATTGTTGTTCCAGAAAAGAAATAAAATATCCTATACGCATTCTTACGATATTTATATATAAGCTCCAATAGACCCGGATGTCCTTTAAGCTTTTTACAATATCCTGACGGCATATCATAACCTTTTTCTTGAAGTAAACTTATACGGATACTGATTTTAGGACAACGCGGGTTCAATGAGGAAGTGCAACACCTGGCAGGACTGTCCTTTTGCTGGTACTCTGGGTGGTTATGGGAAAAGGATACAGGCATCTTAGCCTTACGGAACGAGACAGGATAACGGATTTAAGGTTTCAGGGCAAGAG
>JAJRSM010000069.1 GCA_024278765.1 Deltaproteobacteria bacterium
CGGACTTCGCTAAAATAACGGACGAGCAGGTGGCAAGGGTAGAATCACTGATCAACAACAGGCCCAGAAAGTGTCTGGGCTACAAAACACCGCTTGAGGTCGCTTCCGCCTCTGTTGCACTTCGACCTTGAATGTGGGAGTCTTTATATTGAATTTATCCATCATTTCGCCTTGTATATAGGTTTTACTAACAACGGCGGAAGAGTCTTTAAACCATAGAGGATATCCGCTTTCCTCTGTGGTCCTTATCTTCTCCCATCTTGGTTCCGGCATATCTATCTTCTTAATGAGTTCTTTGTTCAAGAAGAGCTTGGTGCCGTCGGGTGAGAGGAGGGTTGTGTCCAGCACACCGTCCATGGCAACGGCTATTTTTTCACGTCTTTTTGTTGTGAATTCATAACGCCAAAGATCAAGAACCTGGCCTCCCTTCGGGCCATCGTCGCTGTATAGGTTCGCTTTATCCATGTATATAAGCCACCTGCCGTCTGGCGTGCATGCAAGCGGCCATGCCGTATAGTCGGTTACGTGTGTCTTGCTGCCAGTAGTAATGTCGTAGCGGATAACTCCGGTATTTATCCCTTTGGGGTCATTGACATAATAGATAAGTATGTCATTGCCGCCGCACCAGAAGGGGCGGATGTTGCTTACATTTCGCTCGACAAGTATGTCTTTCTTTTCCAGATGAATCTCTTGGACTTGCGATGCTTCTTTGGTTTTGTTTGCGTTGCCGCCGCAGCTGATTAAGACAAACGAGAGCCCAACCAGCAACAAAAGGAAATATTTTTTCATGATATTCATACCCTATGGTGTTTTTATTCTACCCTTTTTAAGATAAGTAGTTGTCTGCATCGGATAAATAAGGTCTTTTTATTCTACCCCTACGCCCTTGTCAGTCGGCGTGTGGGGCGGTAGCAGCCGTTGCCCGAGTCATAGTAGCGGGGGAGCAGGGGGCAGGGAATCGGCCAAGCTGCCCCTTAAATGTATATCAAGGGTTTAATTAAGTCAACTATATGTGCTTTGGATGGGTGGCTAACGTGCAAGGCTTTCGGCATGTTTTTCATGCAGCTGCGCAGGGGTTATAGTCATTATCTTTAGCCTGTGATTGGAGTCTGCCAGACTAGTCATAGCGGCTACGCGCCGAAGCCTCTTGAGATAACGAGCATCGGTCGGGTGTTCCATAATCAGCAGCACAGCAGGGCGTTTGCCGGTTATAGTTGCGTAATAGAGGGCTTGGCCTATGGCCTCGGCCCATTTGCGGGCAAAGTCAACCTCTACGGCATACTCCTCTGTAAGGCAATCAACACGCGTCCTGTCGGGCAGGACGTACTCGATCACGCCTTCGGCGCGATCGCACCAGAGGCGTTGATACTCGCTTTCTTTGTAGAGATTTTTCGAGTGCGCTGAGTTATACGGAAGAGTCAGTATAAATACGAAGAAGCAGAAAACGATGATTATAAAGGATACTTTTCTCATCTAAAATGTATGCCTTCTTATGCTACTAAGTTAATTGTGGATAAATATCCCGATTGATACACATATTGTATGCTGTGTTGGCTCTTTGTCAAGGTGGGCAGCTTATTTTAGATTTTTTCTCTTGAACGACCCTGCGTCAGTAAGGCTTGCGTGACTATATCGAGAAAGCATCTTTTCCCTGAGCGGAAAAGATGCTCAGGCGAGGGGGAAGAGTTATTGACAGCTGCTAGCCCATATGGTAGAAAATCTTAGTACGTAGTGGGGTAATTATATGAAAACAATATGGAAATTCTTTTGCTCGACGACCCTGACTGTTGTCCTTGCATTTGTTATATGTGTCGTCGCTGGTTGGGGCTCTATTGTTACGGTAGCTAATCGGCACTTCTTTGAGAAGGTAGATGCTGATATCTTCCTGCCGTGGCTATACAACCACGGAGCCGAGCGGTTAGACCTTACCTTCTGGATATATATTCTCGTTGTTCTTATTGCCTTATTCGGTTTAAATACTTTTATTTGTACAATCGACAAGCTTTATCGCATCGTTACTCTGAAGCTGCCAAAGCGTGCCTTTTATCCGCAGATCATTCATATAGGTTTTCTGGTTGCTCTACTCGGGCATCTGGTCGGCAGTGCTGCTGGTTTTCGTACGGATCAGAATATACTGATAGAGGGTCGCCAGACCCCGGTGCCCCGTACCGAGGGTATGATGGTCAGGCTCGATAACCTCGATACCGAGTTCGGCCCGCGCGGCCCTGAGAAGGTAAGGACGACGATCACTCTTTTTAAGGATGGCAAAGAACTGCGCAGTGCTGATATAAGTGTTAACTCACCGGTGATAGAGGACGGCATTGCCTTTTATCACGAAGGGCAGGGGCAGATGACCAAGGGTGTGATCCTCGATGTTGATGGCGACCAAGGAGAGGTAGAGTTTGGCATGGCCTTTGCTCTAGGCGAGCGCAGGATGCTGCTTGGTGAGCTGTACCCTGATTACGCGGTAGACCGCTCGGGGCAGGCCTATTCAAGGAGTAATGAGTACCGCAACCCCGTCCAGGTTGTGATAGATTCAAGTGGCGAGAGTGGGTTATTAAGTCTTGGGCGTCCAGGCAGTTCGGTCATTGTCGCTGGTGCGACCGTAAGGCTCGTTGGCTACGCAACTACCGAATATGCCGTTCTATCGATTCATAAGGATCCAGGTGTCTGGTTTATGATCGTAGGTTCTTTTATTCTGGTTGTTGGTATGATCTTGTTGCTTTTTGCTGGCGGTGTACGTGGTCAGGGTCGAGAGCTTATGAAGAGGACCGGGGCAGTCTAATCAGTCTGAGCAACCCTTAAGTGGTCTGTCGTTGGCAGGTAGGCCGCTGTCTTTTTACGCGCCTTTATCAGGGTAGATACTTTTACAAAGCGGTAACCTCTGGTGTGCAGTGTATCTATCATCTCGCCTAGCCGGCTTGCGAGCTTCTCTGTGCGGCGATACGTACCAAGATGCATCAGTGCCACGCCGCCCTTTAGGCCGTGGCTGTCTTTGCCAAAGCTCAGGATGCGATCCTTCATTTGGGTAGATGTACGGTACAATCTGGACGCCGGATCACTTACCCAGTCCAGGCTATCTAGGCTTTCTTTTCTTTTATAATCGGTAGTCCATCCTATATGCATATAGCCTGCGTTGTAGGCCCAGCTGCGAAGTTCTTTATTTACCTCTCCGTACGGGGCTCTCCAGATTGGAGCTAGCTTTTCGCCGGTTACCTTTGTATATATGCGGGCTGTCTGATGGAGCTGGCGCAGGAGAAAGGCCCTATCAACATGCGGCAGACGACGGTGTCGTTTGTTCTTGGAGTAGGTCGTCAGGTGCGGATGATCCATCAGGTGGTTGCCGATTTCGTGGCCGTCACTAAGCATGCGACGTACAAGGGCCGGGTTATTCTGGATAAACTGGCCTGTCAGGAAGAGCGTAGTCTTGACCCGACGTTGCCTTAATATATGAAGGATCTGTGCTGTCTGCCCTCTGTGCGAGCCGCCGTCGAAGGTAAAGGATACCTCTTTACGGACGAGGCTGCCGCGCTTAAAGTCAGGTGGTGTAGGCCTGTAGATGGGGCTTACCGTACGTTCTGTAATGCCTGGTAAAGAGGTCAAGCTTACGTTGCGCTCGGGCCTGTGATTGAGCTTAATATTGTCGTCCCTTAAGGTCTTTAGGACTTCTTTAGAGTTAGAGTAACTGGTAGCCTCTATGGGGACGGCACTCTTTGAGTCGGCAACGGCATTGCCAAGGTTAAAAAAAAGTGGCAACGAAAGGAACGTTGCCACCAGTATAAAGAGAAGCGGGAGTTGTGCCCCCCCGGATTCAGAGAGAGGGCGCAAAGACGCAGTTGTCTTTCGAGACTTCCATTTGCTTGCAAATAGGCATAAAAAAAAGGCCTTCAATTGAAGGCCAAAAGGTTTAACGGAATAGGAACTACTTGAGGCGTTTGGTGACGCCTTATGGAATGCCGCCTGCGACGGTCTGAGCTTTCTTTTGATAAAGGACTTAATGCTATTCTGCTCCATAAAACATAATTTAGCACAGTGGCTCTTGGCGGTCAATCCTTTTATTGATGATAAAGGTGTTGAAAGGGAGCTTTTCTTGTAATATCATATAGGCTTGCCCACAGGAAAATTATACTTAACCTAACAAGGTCAGGAGGTTTTTTTATTATGGAAATGAAGAGGTTTGATAATATCTTAATGCCGGTAGATTTCTCTAAGCCGTCTATTCACGCACTTGACTATGCTATCGCTCTTGGTGCCAGCTTTGGTAGCAGGATTCATCTGGTACATGTCGTTGATAACCAGATGGAGGCGATGGGCTTTTATGTCCCGCATATATCTTTTGAAAAGCTCGACGAAGGGATGCGTGAGAGTGCCAAGAAGATGCTAAGTGAGTTTGCCACTAAGCATATGGGTAATTTTGTTAATGTCGAGAAGAATGTATTGGAAGGCGAGCCCTTTGAAGAGCTGCTTAAATACACCGATGAAAACGGTATAGATGTAATAGTTGTTGGCACTTATGGTAGCGGTTTTATAGATAAGCTCTTTTTTGGCAGCACAACCGAGCGTCTGCTTAAGAAGGCAAAGTGTCCGGTGTTGGTAGTGCCGGAGACCTACGAGTCTACTGAGGACTAACCTGAGATGTTTGGAATTGGTTTTACCGAGATAATCCTTATAGCGGTATTGGCGGTGGTAGTGCTTGGGCCGGATAAACTTCCGCAGCTTGGCAAGACGCTTGCGCGTTTTCTGAGCGAGTTTAATAAGATAAAGCGTGATTTTCGTATGACCATCACCGATATCGAGAGGGTCGGCGAGAAGGCTACTAGTGACATTAATGAAGATCTTGATTCTATAGAGACCGATGGTAAAGATGAAGGTGAAAATATAGAGTTTGTTGCCGATGATATCGATGAAGTGCCAGAGACCTTTGAGCAGGAGCGTAAGCGTCGGCCACGTAGGCGTCGTCGTGCTCCGAGAAAGGCAAAGGTCAGATCAGAGTCAAGTGACTCTGATCTGATAGATAGTTCTGTAGATTTAAAGAGTGCTGATAAGGCCGATGCCCCTGAGAAGTTGAAAGAAAAGGCGAATGCCTCTTCTAAGGCGAATGCCTCAAAGGCGGAAGTTACTTCCGGGGCTGTCCCCACGCCAGAGGGAACGAGGCAGGCAGCAGGGGTAATAGGTGTAAAACCTGTTGCTGAAGAAAAGCCTAAAGCCGCCACCAAGCCGAGGCGGCGCAGAAGGCCTGCTGCTAGTAGTGATAAGGTTGCTAGCCGTGCTACGATTTTATCCGAAGACAAGAAGGTTGGAGAAAAGACGACGCCTCGCAGAGATGCCGCCAGCAGGTCAACGGACGCGGCCAGTGCGAAATTATCGGGAATGGCCAGTACAAAGCCCTCCCGTACCGCAAAGTCTCGCGCAGTAGTTACTGATGCCGCAGATACTAATACAAAAGAAGCTACCGCCAATACCACTGAAAAAAAACCGGCAAGGCCCCGTAGGCCTCGCGCACCTCGTAAAAACAAGGTAGACGAGATTAAGCCAGAGCCTGCGACAGATGCGAGGCTAGACTCTAAAGCTTCGGCAGATGGTGTGCCAGTAGCTGTGGTAAAGTCAGAGTCTGCCGCTGGTGCCGAGTCGTCAAAAGATATTTCGCAGAGTTCAACCAAAGAAGGTGAGGCCTAGATGGATGATGAGGTAGGTAAGAGTTCGCCTTTATCAGGCCATCTTCTGGAGCTTCGCAAGAGGCTAGTGCGCTCTGTCATAGCCTTAGTCATTGCCTTTGTATTTACCTACGGCTACTCCGAGACTCTCTACGGGCTCCTGCTTCGCCCGGTCTTACCAGCTCTTCCCGAAGGTCAGAAGTTTATGGCCTTCTCTGGGTTGATCGAGCCGTTTTTTGTATACCTTAAGGTCGGCCTTCTCGGTGCGCTCGTCCTTGCAAGCCCTTTTATTATCTATCAGGTCTGGAGCTTTGTCGCTCCTGCCCTTTATGACAAAGAACGCAGGCTCTTTATGCCGGTCTTTGGTTTGTCTGTCCTGCTTTTTATAGTAGGCGTCTGTTTTGCTTACTTTGTCGTCTTTCCTGTTGCCTTTAAATACCTGCTTGGTTATTCCGATGTAGCCCTTAAACCGTATCTTTCTATGTCGCTTTATTTTGGTTTCGCCGCAAAGCTTCTGATCGCCTTTGGCGTTGCCTTTCAGCTGCCGCTGGTCATTATGGTGCTCTCGATGGTCGGCCTTGTTACGGCCGGTAAGATGGCCAGCTACTGGCGTTACGCCCTGATCTGTTCGGTCGTTGCGGCGGCGCTCCTTACCCCGCCAGATATATTTAGCCAGGTCCTTATGGGCGTGCCTCTGATGGTCCTCTATTGGTTGGGCGTTTTGTTGGCATGGATCTTCGGTAAAAAGACCGAAAAGAGATCAGGCGATAACGAGACGGACGCAGACGGTAAACAATAGGCTTTAAAGGAGTATTTATGCTTTAAGCATTAGCGAAGAACCTTTGGTTATTGCTTACACTGGTAATACCGGGATTATTTACCTACGGGGCATGGAGAGTTCTGCTGCTTCTTGAGCCAAGTTCACGCATTGATATCGTTGCGCTAAAGCAGATAGACAGCTCGTCTATTGCTTCGGCCAGTATAATTATCGCGATAGCATTGCTGCAACAGGCAATTGCCATAGCCATCGAGGCTGCGCTTACGTTATTGGCAAAGAGTAAGAAAACAAAATGGCCGAATATATATTCCCTCTTCTGCGAACGTTTTGCGCTTGCCGCAGCAGGGAAGCTCGATGAAAATGCAACAAGAATAATAGGGAACTTCTTTCTCTCGATCAATATGGGTATCGGGCTGTTTCTATTGCTTCTGTATTTTATGGACTACGAGTCTATGAGCCTTAACGAGTGGATACCTCTTGGCCTGATAGTTCTTCTTATTGCGACAATAATTACAGCTGTATTCAGGATGTTCAATGCTAAATGGACGGTTGAGGAGTGTAAGAAGGCCGATGCTATGAAGTGAAACCTGCGTTGGTTTGAGTTTGCAACTTGAACCTGAATCTTCAATCTTCTTGCTGCACTATCTACGACATTTGTCACCCTGAACTTGATTCAGGGTCTGTATTTATTGGAGATATAAAAGACAGATGCTGAAATAAATCTTGTAGCCGTCTCAGACGGTCAGCATGACATATAGGGAAATAGGGTTTTCTTTGATAATGTAAAAAGAAATACGAGATTGCTTTGTCGCTTAGGGCCTACGACCCTGCGCTCCTTGCAATGACAAATTATAGTTGGGCTTCACTACGTTCTACCCAATCTACTAACTGTTAATTTTGGAGAAAGATGAGAATATATAAGTTTAAGGATTTGACTGATGAAAAGGAACACCCGCATTTTTATCAAATAGTTCTGAAAAACACTATTTGGTGTGCTAAACCAGATTCTTTGAATGATGAAGATGAATTTAAATTTAAGTTAGACTACAATCCATCGGTATATACAGCTAACCTTCTCTCCCAGGTAATTACGAAATATAGAACTACAAATTATTTGCCGCCAAATTTATCTACTTCTTTGGTCTTAAAACATAAAAGACTAGAAGAAATTACAGCACCAATTATTGATTCAATAATTAACGATTGCAGAAATAGTATAGGTGTTGTTAGCTTTTCGGCCACGAAGACGGATAATCATTTATGGAAAGAATATGGTGGAAACGGTAATGGAGTATGTATTGAAATAAATATTCCAGATGAGCTTATTGGCAAATCATATCATTGGGTTGATTATGTACCAGAGAAGATATTCCATATAGATACTTTGCTTGAATCCGGTCTGTTTCCGGATAGAGCTTTTAAAATTTACCGAAATATTTTGTCAACTAAAATAAAAAAGTGGGAACGAGAAGAAGAAATTAGGTTTATTGCCAAACGTCAAGAAGTAAATTGGATTATTGATGGTTATATCAGTGAAGTCGTGTTTGGTGCACGGGTTCCAGCACATACACTGAAGCAACTGGAGGCTAAGATATCTGATTATTGCAGCACAAATAATATTAAAATTAGAAAGCTACAATGAAAAAGGTTGATCTACGTTGGTTCAAGTTTGTAACTTGAACCTAAATCTTCTTGCGGAGTTGTTAGAACTGCTTAGAAATGGAAGAAATACTGTATTGCTTCAGGGCGAGCCCTTTGCAATGATGCACTTTTAACTTGACTATCAAGACGGCATCTACGGACTGGACTGGAGTGATCGACTGTTAAACATTTGTTGTGATTTGTGTCTGGATGTTGTATGTTGCTGGTGCTGATTAGTGGAGTAGTTAGTTTATAAGTAGCTGTTTAGTTGTGGTCTTTAGAGTTAAGGGTAGAATAAAAACAGGCCTTTTTATTTGTGAAAACAACTGGTTACTTCTTTAGGGGTGAAAAAAAACACCATATAGTGTCAAGAAGATTGACATTATATCAAATTTGATATAATTTATGCTAAAATATGAAGTAGAGTTATTTACTGATAACAAAAATAATTGTCCTATAAAGCTGTTTTTGCAGGGTATGCCCAAACAAGCTTGCCCACATTCAAGGTCGAAGTGCAACAGAGGCGGAAGCGACCTCAAGCGGTGTTTTGTAGCCCAGACACTTTCTGGGCCTGTTGTTGATCAGTGATTCTACCCTTACCACCTGCTCGTCCGTTATTTTAGCGAAGTCCGTAC
>JAJRSM010000070.1 GCA_024278765.1 Deltaproteobacteria bacterium
CCTCCACCATAATAAAACTTATTGCCTCGCGCTTGAACTCACGGTCAAAACTCTTACGACCTCGTTTCTCTTCCATCTGAACACCTCCTATGGTAGCTTTTTATCACTAACCTTTCGATGTGTCCACTAAACAGGGGCAAGAGCAACACCCTCCCCTCTGTCCCCTCCCATCAAGGGAGGGGTGGTAAAAACAATCTAATCTTCAGGCGGAGGCTCTACATCTAAAATCGAGACACCAAGATCTTCTAGAACTATATAATGCCAAGGTTGTTTTATATTTAGAGCAAATCCACGCGTAATGAAAGCCCTTGCCTGAGTAGCTTTGTCATGCTGCCTATGCAACCAATCTTCCCAAACACGATTAGGTAATACAACCGACACAGCACTAGAATCAAGTTCAAGCTCATCGGTTAAAATTCTCCACTCTCGCTCCCAAGTATAGTCTATATTGCAGTCCGGTTCATAACGAACATGCCTGAATTTCATATCGTCATGAAGCAAATCATACTCTGCATCCGTCTGGTAAATTACCGGCCTACCCCGCTTTGCAAAGAACCATTCCTTATCAACCATAATTTCAAAGGGCTTATACCTTACTCCATGAATAGAAGGGTTGGCCAGAATATGACTTAATTTTGCAATAGGTGCTTCGCTAAAACATACACACGTATGACCACCTTTTATACAGGTATTGCCACCACGAAGCTTTTTATCTCTAAGAATACTCAAAAGCGTATTGGCAGCATTTAAATCCTCTGTATCTCTGGTAAGATGAATCAGTTTATTACTGAGATCATCACGCATTATAATATTAGGCATTATAAACTCCTAAATCACAATTAAACATCAAAGTAAACAAACCTCCCCCTTTTACAAAGGGGGACTTAGGAGGATTTATCACCCGACCTCATTACAAGTACGCACCCTGAAAACCACTCCGATATCTTCTTCGGCTATTCTGCGGCAAGCCTCAATATCCAGACCCGGCACGGCAACGACAGAGGCAACGACCTTAGGTATAAATTTTTTGGCCTCTTTAAGAAAAAACAAAACCGCTGGAAAGGCCTTATCACCATAAGGGGTCTGCGTTAATTTTTCATAGGTCTTGGAATCGGCCGCATTCATACTAACCGATAAACAATCGACAAAGGTAAGCTGGCGCAGAACATTACCACCGTGGACGAGGTTTGCAAGCCCGTCGGTATCTATCCTTATCATACAGCCCATCTTTTTAAGCCTCAGCCCGACCTCTTTAACTATATCAAGGCGCAGCAGGGATTCGCCGTAACCGCAGAAGACTATCTCGTCATATCTGCGCTCAGGCTCAGGGCCGATAGCCGCCATGACCTCCGAGACCGTTGGCTCATGCTTGAGCTTAAGGTCATGCCCCTTTACCGTATAGTCGGTAAACTTCGTACAAAAAGTACAGTGGTTCGTACACCTGTTTGTAATATTTAAATATAAAGAATCCCTGATCGGATAAGCAATCGTCCGGCTGATCTCCTCTGCGCTAGCATCAGCATTCAGACGAAATAACATCTCTGTATTCAGCGTCGTAATACGCGCGACGTCATTTAAAGACAATCCTTTTATCTCGGCGATTTTACGTGCCGTATCTACGACATGCATTGGCTCGCAACGCTTACCCCTGTTGGGAACAGGCGCAAGATACGGACAATCCGTCTCGACCATCATCATCTCAACCGGCACGTCCTTTATAGTGGCACGCAGCTCCTGCGCCTTCGGAAAAGTAATAACACCTGTAAAAGACAGATAGAAACCCATCTCTAGGGCCTCTCTTGCCAGCAGCTCTGTCCCTGAAAAACAATGGATAACTCCTCCGCTTCCCTCGCCCGCGCCCTCGCCCTTTAGTATTTCCAGAGTCTCCTGCTCGGCCTCTCTGGTATGGACGACCAAGGGCAGCTCTAGCTCGCGCGCCAGAGCTATCTGCCTAATAAAGACCTCGCGCTGTACTTTACGAGGGGAGTTATCATAATGGTAATCAAGGCCAGCCTCACCGATTGCAACAAGCTTACCCTGCTCGCCAAGCCCTCTTAGAAGATTGTAAGGGCCATCACCTTTAACCTGCTTGGCCTCATGCGGATGAATGCCGGCAGCAAGCTTTATAAATGGATCTTTTGCTATCTCAACGACCTTATCCAGACCATCTTTTTCATTCCAGCAACCAACGGTCAGGATAGCCTTAAGGCCAGCCTGCTTTGCCCTTGCTATAACCTCATCTCTATCATCATCAAAACGCCTATCATCCAGATGTGCGTGGGCATCTATAAACTCTGCGGTCAGTTCCTGATCTTTCATTGGTTACATCAAACTCCTTTTATATTCTCTCTAATGCTAGATTTCTACGTCGCTACGTGGCGATATTCCTTTAAAGCTGCTCGCAATGACAAAAAAATAAAACACAAGCCCACCCTCACCTCAATCCTCTCCCCCAAGGGGAGAGGAAGTAAAACAAAACACCTTTGATAAAAAACACTGCCGTAAAGGTACAAACCAAATTTGCCGTGCGCAGCACCACCTGCGGCAGGGACACTCACTGCGTGAGAGCTAAAGTCCATTAAAATAATATCTTCTTTTTGCTAGCTTAATCCATCAACCTAAATGTGCCGTGCGCAGCACCACCTGCGGTGGGACACTCACTGCGTGAGGGCAAAGCGGCTACGCCGCTGCAAGAGCCCCTTCGGGGCAAAGACAACATCTCTCAACGCATAATATAAAATCTAATTGGGGATTTCAACAATAACCATACCAGACAAGACGACCAAATTAAAAACCCCACAAGTATTCTAGTGGGGTTTTTATTCTAATCGACAACTAGCCTTAGCCTGCTATACCTTCGCCTCTTCAATCCTAGGAAATAAGGCCGCTCCCTTTGTGACCTTTCCATCCGTGCTCTCTTGCCCCCATACAATCTCTTCGTCAAAAGAACTCTCTGCGATACTCTTTTCTATACCTATTTGATGCCAAATATTACCAGCGGCCTCGGGCATAAAGGGATAGACGTATACGGCGACTATACGAAGCCCCTCTCTTAAAGTATAAAGTATATTTGATAGCGCGTCGTCGTCACCAGACTTTGCCACCTGCCACGGTGCGCTCTTATCTACATAACCGTTTAGCTCACGCACTACTTTCCATATATCTTCCAAAGCGCGACTAAAACTCAACTCCGAGTAATGTCCGTCTATAGCTGCGGCGAGTTTTTTAAATTCATTTTGCAGAACACCTTCTAGCTCAGGGCTTTCAACGGCCCCGCAACGCTTGGGAGAGACACCGTCCCTGTACTTGACTATCATCGAGACGGTGCGAGACAGGAGATTACCAAGGTCATTGGCAAGCTCGCTATTTATCCGCCCCTTAAGGGCATCTATTGAAAAATCACCGTCACCGCCAAAAGGGATCTCACGCATCAGGAAGTAACGAAACTGATCAACGCCGTAATCGGCGCAGATCTTAAAAGGGTCTGCGACATTACCTTTTGATTTACTCATCTTCTCGCCCTCGACCGTCCACCAGCCGTGGGCAAAGACCTTACGTGGCACTTCAATGCCCGCGGCCATCAAGAATGCCGGCCAGTAGACCGCATGAAACCTTATGATATCTTTACCAACGACATGGACATCCGCTGGCCAAAACTCTTTGTACTTCTCGTCCGGGTAGCCCGTTGCCGTCAGGTAATTTGTCAGGGCCTCGAACCAGACATACATTATATGATCAGAACCTTCGGAGATGGCCGAGCCATCCGTCGGCACGGGTACGCCCCAGGAAAAACTCGTCCTGCTGATACTGATATCATGCAGCCCTTCACGCAGGAAACTTGTTATCTCATTGCGCCTGACCTTCGGGCCAAGACAATCCGGGGTCTCTTCAATATGCCTGAGCAGGGCCTCGCCGTACTTTGATAGCCTGAAAAAATAACTGGACTCCTTAAGCGGCTCGACAGCTCTGGCACAGTCCGGGCAGTTACCCTTATCGTCGAGCTGCATCTCTGTTAGAAAATTCTCGCACGGTGTACAGTAAAGACCTTCATAATCGCCGAGATAGATATCGCCTGCTGCTGCGACCTCTTTCCATAGCTTGGTTACGGCTACCTTATGACGATCTTCTGTTGTACGAATAAAATCATCATTGGATATATTCAAGGTCTTCCAGAGTTCTTGAAAACGCACGACGACCGTGTCGGCGAGCTCTTGCGGGGTCTTGCCGATGGCGGCGGCAGCCTTCTCTACCTTCTGCCCGTGCTCATCCGTGCCAGTAAGAAATAAGACCTTGTAACCTTTCTGACGTTTATAACGGGCAAGACAATCGGCACTTACCGTCGTATAGGCGTGGCCTATATGGGCCACGTCATTTACGTAATAAATAGGCGTTGTTATATAGAATTTTTTATCCATCAGTCTTGGACCCGCCTTCATCATCTCTGCGAATACTTAACGGAGCAGCTGGTTTACTTACAAGTAAGGCAGGCTCTTTAGCCACTATAACCTTATCGACCACGTGTTCTGAGCCATCTGTAATCTGGCCCTGCCCCTGTCTTTTATCCTCTAACTGACCCTGCTCTTTACCCTGGGTCTGACCTTGGCCTGCATTTCTCTGCCTGCGTGAACGCCCCCTGCCACGAGAGCGGCCTCTGCTGCGCCTGCTGCGTGGCTGTGCTTCTGCGGCGGCCTTGGTCTCACCCTCTGGCGAGGCCTCTGGCCTGTCTTGTCTTTGATCTTTCTGACCTTGCCTTTGGTTCTGGCCTTTGTTTTGACCCTGATTTTGTTTTGAAGGTCTTCGTTCGTTTTGGGTGCTACCCTGCTGACCTCTACCTTGCTCGGACTGCCCTTCTGCCCTGTTACGCCCTTCCTGAATTCTGCCTTGATTCCTGCCACCCTGGTTTCTGCCCTGATTCCTATCTTGGGCTCTCTCTGGTCTCTGAGCAGGTGGCTGCTGCGCCGTCTCGCTAGGACATCCTCCGCAACCTGGGACGCCGTCTTTAGATGCAGCCGTACTGACTGTAGCCTCTGTGCTATCCGTACTCGCTCCAGCCGTACTCGCTCCAGCCCCTCGGGCATCGGCCCTTGCAGGCTGCTCGCCACGCCTGTTACCACGCCCCCGGCCCTTATCGCGGCCCTCACTACCAGACGTTGCCGCTGCCTTATCTCGCGGCTTACCCTTGCCACCACCCTTCTTTGAGCAAGAACCAGAACCGATCTCGTAGCCAAGGCAACACATCAGCCTGCCGCAAACCCCGCTTATCTTTAGCGGATTAAGGGCGATATTCTGCTCCTTTGCCATCTTTACAGTTACCGGCACGAACTCCTGCAAAAATGACGAACAGCAAAGCTCTCTACCGCAAGGACCAAGCCCACCGACATGCTTTGCCTCATCTCTCACACCGATCTGGCGCATCTCAATACGTGTATAAAAACATCCAGCCAGATCCTTGACCAACTCTCTGAAGTCCACACGACTCTCAGAGGTAAAATAAAAGATAGCCTTGCTGGAATCAAAGAGATACTCAACCTCAACAAGCTTCATCTGAAGTTTGTACTTATTGATCTTCTCCTTACAAATGTTAAAGGCCTCACGTTCTCGCTCGCGGTTAAACTGATCCCGCTCCAAGTCAATCGGATCGGCCTTACGCACAATCTTCTTTAACTTATGTTCGAGCTTTGCGGCATCCATCTGGCGCGGTGCAACAACGACCTTGCCAATACCAATACCCTTCTCGACCTCGACTATCGCAACATCCCCGACCTGTAGCTCTACTTCACTACATCTGAAATGATAAAGACGACCAGCCGGCTTAAACCTTATATCAGCAACCTTTGCCATATCCTCTAACAAACCTCCATTAAGTCAATCCTGACCTTTAGGTCACTAATGACCTGAAAACCATATACTCAACGCGCCAAGTAAAGACCCACCTACCTTTCTGAACGTTATCAGCGGCCGGCTTCTACATCCCTGAGCGTTATCAGCATATTCTCTATAGTAAGGGCCTTATTACCATAACGAGGTGGCGTTATATTTATCCGCGCCTGCTCTATCGCCTCGTATGCCCGAGTAAAGCCCTTGACCTCTTCGTAAGTACAGCCTGCATCACCTTTTAAAATATCCATATTAACTACAAAACCATCGCATCCGTAACCACCAACGACTCTGTCTCTATACCAACCCTTCAAAAGCTCCAGCAACTCCAGAAGCTCCGCGTCCTTAGCCATGACTGCGGCTTCGTCCAGGATAGCCGCACCGTTTTTAGAACCAAAAGCCGTTAATCTCTCAAACAACTCACCGCGCCGTGCAAAGACACCGCCGTCCAGAGCCTCTCTGGCCCTTGTAATACTACCGCCTGAGAGCATGGCAGCGGCCTTTTTCTGCTGATCACTCAGTTCGTAATCACCGAGAGCAGCGACTACCTCACTGGTGCCCAGAGGATGAAAATTAATCCTCTGAGACCGAGATATTATCGTTGGCAAAAGACTATCAGGACTCGGTGTTACAAGTATTATCGTAGAGCCTGCGGTAGGCTCTTCTAATGTCTTTAAAAAGGCATTTGCAGCACCGCTCGCCAGTTGCTCGGCACCGTCTACGACGACGACGCGGTGGCCTCGCTCCAGACGATAAGAAAGAATCTTCTGAAGCTCGCGGATCTTATCTATCTTTAAAAGCCCTTTTTCAGGCCTGATCTCGATATAATTCAGGTGCGCACCAATTGCTATTGCCTTGCACGAACTGCACCGCCCGCAGCTATCGCCAGCGTAGTGCTCACAGTTAAGGGCCGCTGCCATGGCTCGTGCCACATCAAGCTTACCCACCCCGGCAGGGCCTGCAAAAAGATAGGCATGCGCAACACGCCCCCGCTCAATAGCAGAGCGAAGCAATGAGCGAACCTTCTGATTACCTCGTATATCGTCAAATCTCACCAAAGACAACTCAGCTCTCCCTAGCCAACCGATCTGTTATAATATCACAGATTTCACTATGTATCACAGGGATTTCTCTTGCGCCATCAACGACCTTGATACGTCCGGGGTTTGCCGTAGCAAGCTCTAAAAAACCCGCTCGCACACGCTCGTGAAAGGCCACGGCCTCTTGTTCAAAACGGTCTTCCGTAGCCAACCCCTGGCCTGCCCGCTCTGCCGTGCGCTGCAGAGCACGACCAAGCCCCGTATGGACAGGGCAATCTACAAGTATTGTAAGCTCCGGCAAAAGACCCTGGCTTGCCACATCATTCAGGCCCGCTATGACTGCTTTGGGCAGACCGCGGGCATAACCCTGATAAGCAATAGTCGAATCGATAAACCTATCGCAGAGTACGATATGGCCACTCTTTAGCGCAGGTGTTATTACCTTTGCCACTAGCTCGGCCCGACAGGCCTCATACAGGAAGAGCTCACTAACGGGTTCAATGACCTCTTTTTCTTTTGTAAGCAGCAAGGCGCGCACGCGCTCGCCAAGAGTCGTCCCGCCCGGCTCACGCACGGCCTTTACCTTCAACCCGGCCCCCTGCAGGTACTCACAAAGCATCTGCATCTGCGTAGACTTACCGGAACCCTCTATACCCTCAAAACTTATAAACATGATTTTAAAACTCCTAACAAGATTATGAAATAATACAAAAAAAAGAGCCTACAGGCAAGGTATAGATTGTCATAGCCAGAAATACCATAGCCCTTGTAATTATTTTCGGCTATACTGTGTGATTACCAACCCCCAAAGTAGATTGTCAGAGGGTTAAAACCAGATTGCTTCGCTGTTATGCTCTCCGCAGGACTTTGCTCCGCGGCAGGTGGCTTGCGCAGGTGACTCGCAATAATACTAAAAATAAGATAATAAAGATGATTATAGAAAACGTAATAGAGGCACGGGGGCTGACAAAGTGCTTTGGCCAGGTCTGTGCCGTCCAGAATATAGACTTTGAGCTCAGGCGTGGCGAGATACTCGGCATCCTAGGCCCAAACGGCGCTGGTAAGACAACGACAATGCATATGCTGCTTGGCCTAACCACCCCGAGCTCGGGCGAGATAAAGATCCTAGGTCTAGACCCGGACAAAGACCGCGAAGAGATACTAGGCAGGATTAATTTTTCTTCGTCATATGTATCTCTACCTTATTCGCTGACAGTCAGAGAAAATCTTCTGGTCTTTGCCCGGCTCTATAGCGTTAAAAACAAAAAAGAAAAGATCGCAGAGCTTCTCAGTCTATTTCAGCTTGAATCCATAAAGAACATACCCATACGCAAGCTCTCCTCAGGACAGATCACACGGGTAAGTCTTGCCAAAGCCTTGCTTAACGACCCTGAAATCCTCTTGCTTGACGAACCTACGGCTAGCCTTGACCCGGATATAGCGGATAAGACCAAAAAGCTCTTATCCGACAAAAAAGACCGGGACGGCACTTCTATCCTGTATACCTCTCACAATATGAAGGAGATGGAAGAGCTCTGCGATAGGCTCTTATTCCTTGACCACGGACGAATAATCGCAAGCGGGCTACCCGAAGACATTATAAAGAAGTTCGGCGGCGAGAACCTCGAAGAAGTTTTTTTAAAGATTGCACGAAAGGAACAGGCGCAAGTTTGAAGATTACGCGAATACTCTCATATACCACACGCCACATGTATCTCTACAAAAGGAGCTTTCCGAGGCTTATGGAGATATTTTACTGGCCCCTGCTTGATCTCCTGATGTGGGGCTTTATCAGCACCTACCTCTCTACATTTCAAGGGGCACTGCCAAAGTTTATTGGTTTTATAATCGGTGCGCTTATTATGTGGGATATACTCTTTCGCAGCCAGCAGGGGCTGACCATATCATTCCTAGAAGATATGTGGTCTCGTAACCTCCTCAATCTTTTCGTAAGCCCCCTTAGCGTACTTGAATATATCTGCTCACTTCTGGTCGTAAGTATCATAAAGCTTGTATTCTCATCCGGGATGATGATCGCACTCGCATGGCTATTATATTCTTATAATATCTTTGAGCTCGGAATATATATCGTCCCACTGGCGATGAACCTGATCGTAATGGGCTGGGCCATAGGGATAATAACGACCGGGATAATACTGCGCTACGGTCAGGAGGCCGAGGTCCTTGCCTGGGGCATAGCATTTCTCTTTCAGCCATTTTCAGCTGTCTTTTATCCGGTCGATATACTTCCCCCACTGGTTCAGACCATAACCCGGTTCATACCGAGCGCACACGTCTTTGAGGGTATGCGCTACGTAATATCCACCGGGACCTTCCCTGTGGAACATTTCATCTGGGCCGTAGTACTGAATATCATCTACCTAATACTGGCTATAATGTTTTTTTGCTGGAACTTTAAGGCAGTAAAGAAAAAAGGGATACTGGCGAACGTTGGGGAGTAGGTGTCCTGTTTGCTAAAAAACAAAAAATTAGATAAAGGGTTCTTTTGTATGGCACTGGGAGCACATGGTGACGTCACTAAAGTCAATTCGTGCCAAGAACTTCTTATTACCGCCGTGCGGGGTATGGCAGGTATTACAGGTTATAATACCGCCCGGTAAGGTCGGCAGCCCTTTAGGCACCTTCGTAGTCTCGGTATTTGCCGTTATACCGACAGGATGCGAGATGCCCTGATTATGACACCCAACACAGACATCAATACGCATAGCCTTGGGCGAGATAAAGCCCTTGCCATGACGCTCCAGCTCTGAGGTCAAGCCCAGTTTTTTATCTTCCCGCGCATTTAGAGTAACCTTCACAGGCCTGTTTACGGTAACTACTATACCGAGCTTACCGCCTGTTGACCTCAGAGGTCTGATCTTCTCTATAACAAGCTCTCCCTCTTGCGCCGCCTCCTGCGCAGAGGCCACACCACCGGCACTTACGACAAAACGCTGAGGTCTGGATTTAAAGATCCGCCCGGAGATACTTCGCCCGGTTATCCTGAAGTGGTAGGTCTTGTTTTTCTTAAGCTGCAGCAAACGCACGCTATGCTTTTTATAATAGGCAAGACGCGCCTTACCGGTAAAGACCTTAAAATCATAACCAAGGTCTAGACCATACTCAAAGGTCGTTGTTGCGTAGACATTGGTCGTCCATGAAATAGTAGCCTCAGGGAAGATCCCGGCAACAGAAATATTATCGACCTCAATACGCTCAAAGACAGGCCTGACGGAGGGCCCTAATAGCGAAGCGTCAATATCCGCCATCTCAAAGTCAAGTGCCTCTGCCTTTGTAACCTTACCAAACCTATCGCTAACCTCTACCTCTACATGATACGAAGAGCCGGTCACGGAGCTGGCACGAGACCTCTTGATATAGATCAGGACCTCTTTACTAAAATCAGAGCTATGAAGGCTACTATCTGCCGAAGCCTTTATCTGGACTTGCCCCTTTATATGGCAAATAGCACAATTATCAACTACAACGCTATGGCTGAAAAGCATGTCATCGTAGTCGTCATAGACGGACTGATGGCATTCCTTGCAACCCTGCGCATCTACCCCGGGGCTACTTAAGGCACTGGCAACGCCCGTGGCAAAGAGACAAACCCCCGCCACTAGCAGAACCATCAATATCTTCATTAGAAACCTTTTTTTCAACCGATACCCGTCCTGTCTGATGCAAAACAAGCGAAAAAAATAGTCCTTCTACAAGAAACTACCCGAATGGACAACAATAGTCTTTAAATTTTATCACAAAAAATCTGCTACTAAAAGTAAAACAACCTGTCAAGGGCACTTCTGCGCCAAGAAAAAATAATGAGTAGTACTGAAAACACCATCTTTAATAACAGAAAAACCTGCCCCTTTTAGAAGCCCTGCGGCCTGCCCCCTAGACACTCTATCGTCGTAAGGCGGGCCGTGTTTCTCTCGAAGCCTATCCCAATCTATTATTAAGAGCCGTGCGTCATCCTTCATCACCCTTTTGATTTCACTAAGGAAATCCCCGGTTGAGAGAACCTCATGTAATACATAGGCAGAAAATACAAAATCAACACAGGAGTCTTCAATAGGCAAGGACTCCTCCAGCGACAATACAGGTATTAGATTTTCTACTTTGATCTTTACAGGCAACGAATCCAACATTTCTTGCTGCGTATCAACGGCATATACTAGACCTTCAGGACCGACAACCTTCAGAGCAAACTCGGAAAAGAAACCAGGTCCACATCCTATGTCGACAAAGGTCATAGATAAATCAAGGCCAATTCCCTTTAAAAACCCACAAATATCCAGATCTCCGAACCTGTCGGCACGAAGAAGCCTCTCTATACTATGCGGACTAAACTTATGCGGCACAGCCACTCCAGCTTAAGAATACCTAATTAAGTTATACCGCCAGCCCTTACAAAGACAGCGAGCAGGGCTATTATAAGCGCAAGCAAAAGATTAGAGCGACCCATTATCTTGGCTATCTTGGAGAAATTTCGTGAGTTCCTCGCCTTCGGGCCAAGCCAGAAGTCATGGGCCAGGCTTGAGGTCAAGAGCAAGATAACAACAAAGATCTTAAGCCAGATAGCCAGACCATAAGAAGAACTGGCAAACTCGCCGTCAAAGAGCATCGAGGGCGTAACGCCCAGATAATATAGATTAATCGGGCCGGTCACTAGCATAATAATTATTACTATCCATGCATAAAACCTGAACTTCTTACCCACCACCTGATATATGGCACTCCTTTGCTTGCGGTCTTCAATGGTACTAAGGTACGGTGCTATTACTAGAGTTATAAAAAGCATTCCGCCAATCCAAAACATAGCGGAGATAATATGCAGATACAAAGAAAGCTTAAACACAGGGAAATTCCCTCCTTAAATTTATAAATACACTAAAACAGAAAGGAGTTTATAACATATTTCAGAGACAAAGACCACCTTCTGATTCTTTCAAGCCTGCCTAGACACAAAACCTTTCACCCTAAATCTGGCGCACGGCAAATTAATTAACCTTATTTTATCTTCGCGGCGAAGGTGCTGCGCACGGCAAAATCTATTAAAAAAGTCCAGTCTTAGCGGCGAAGTCGCTTTGCCCCCACGCATGTGGGTGCTGCGCACGGCAAATTCATCAGTAAAATTAGCCTTGTGCTATGAGCTTAGAATACATACAATCCTTTCAAACTTGTCATCCTGAACTTGATTCAGGATCTGTATTTAGTCTTGTTTTTTAAGAACAGATGCTGAACTGAATCTAGTCGCCGTCTCAGACGGTCAGCATGACAAATTGGAAGTCCAGTCTTAGCGACGAAGGTGCTGCGTATAGCAAAATCTATTAAAAAAAGTCCAATCTTAGCGACGAAGTCGCTTTGCCCCACCGCATGTGGGTGCTGCGCACAGCAGATTCATTAACTTTATTCTTAATTACGCACAGCACGAACCTACCCACTGAATATAGCTCTCACGCAGTGAGGTGCTCTCCGCAGGAGTGCCCCACCGCAGGTGGTTATTTTTTTAGTGCGTGGCCGAGGTGTTTTTCTACTGATTCTATCTTCTGGGTGAGTCTACCGTCGGGCCTTGTCGGCCTATCGTCTATTGTTATCTTTGTAATTATTCGAGCGGCATCTTTTAGAACCTCTGCGTGGCAGGCCTTTATAAGTCCCATCACATCGTCCCAGCAACCCTCGACGACCGTACCCATCGGGGTGAGTTTATAGTCCAGCCCGCTCTTATCTACCAGGGCCAGTGCCTGGGCTACCGACTCGCTTACGCCTTCATCTTTACCTAACGGGATAATACTAAACTCTACCATCATAAAAAAAACCTCCTTTTAAAGACCTATTCATTCATAGTTCCACACCGTCTATAACAGTGCTACAAAACGGACATTTATTGTCTTTTATCCGGTTTTCCAAGACCTCAAAACCCTTTCTTTTTATTATAAGTTCTTTACAGTTATAGCAATATGTACTCTCTCCCGAATCGCCTCTCAGGTTGCCGGAGTAGACGTAACGAAGCCCTTCTTCCAGCCCTATCTGGCGGGCACGCTCTATAGTCGTTGCCGGTGTCGGAGGTACGTCTGTGAGTCTATAGGTAGGAAAGAACGCACTGAGATGCCATGGAATAGCAGGGTTGGTCTTTTTTATCCACGCCGCAAGGCTCTTAAGCTCTTCGTCAGAATCATTTAAACCCGGTATAACCAGTGTAGCAACCTCTACCCAGACACCAGCTTCGACCATTCTTTCTACAGTCTCTAGTACTGGCGCGAGCCGGGCAGAGCAGACCCTACGATAGAAGTCCTCGCTAAAGGATTTAATATCTACATTTGCGCCGTCTATCCACACCCTACCTGAGTCGTTTTTCATCGCCCCGAAGCATTCTTCGGTCATATAGCCGTTGGTAACAAAGATGTTTTTAAGGCCTTCTGCTGTGGCAAGCTCTGCGCAGTCGCGCGCGTATTCATAGAAGATCGTCGGCTCTGTATAGGTATAAGAGATACTCTTACAGCCTCTGGCAACGGCTTGGCTAACGACCTCCTCTGGTGCTGTATACGTACCACGGACGCTTCTGCTGGAGGACCCGTCAAGGCCATGATTGACCGAACCCAGACGCGGGGCTCTGCCCGCCACCTGAGATATTCTGGAATTCTGACAATGCAGGCACTTAAAGTTGCAACCTACGGTGGCAACAGAGAAGCTCGTTGAGCCCGGCTGAAAGTGATACAAGGGTTTTTTCTCTACCGGGTCGGCCCCGGCTGCGACGAGTTCTCCGTAGTTCAGACTGTATAAAACCCCACCTTCGTTTTTTCGTACGCCGCAGATTCCACAGACCCCATCGGCGATACCACACCTATGACTGCATAGATCGCACCTGACTCGACTACCTTCCTGATGCCAAAGATCTGCTTTCTTCAACAGAGCACTCCTGATTATAGGGGATTAATCTCCAATCAATCCTTCTACTATTAAAAGGATAACTAGATAACTAAGGTGAGATCAGGATACACCAAAATTTGAGATTTATCATTAAAAAATAATTTGCAGGCAACACCAACAACAGATATGAGGAGATCACTACTTTAGTGCTGATTAGATAACAGCTGGATATCTTACTGATTTTGATCTATCAAACGGTGCGGCTTAAAGGGGCCGTGCCGTCTCATATAGCCACTGACCAAAGAAGCCTCGCGCCTTGGTTGGTCAAAGGCCGGGTCATCGAACATATCGTGCGGACCGATAAGCAGCCCCTTTGATAGCTGGAAGCCAGAGGAGATGACTCTGGGAGGCCCGTCGAATCTGGTCGGATTGGCCTCATAAAACGGCACAGGCATGATCGGGCCGATATGAGCACCCCTCATCCAGCCCTCTACGAGATAAGGAAAGGTAAAGGCCTCAAGGACCTCGCCAACGGCAGGCAGCCCCTTCTGACACCTTATCAGGACCACCGGGTCCTCACCGCGAGCATGACTCTGCACAGAGCCAGCAGTCTTATCCTGCCTGCGTTCGGTCGAAACAACGGCAGCCAGTTCGCCGTCTCTGCTTCTTCTGACCTCGGAGACCTGATACCGTGAACTATCGCCGATCAGGGCTAGCAGTCTATATAGTTGCTCCGGGGCCTTAAAGACCTGTGTTTCACGAGTCTTACGGTCAAAGACACTGAAGGAAAAGCCGTCCATCATAATATCTTCCATAACAAGGCCCGGCGTATTAAAGGGATCGGCAAATATCTTATATAACGGAAGATTCCATAGCCCTGACAAAGCCTTATCTGCCATAAAGACCAGTACCGGCTCGCTCTCACGCTCGGCAAACTCCATCTCTGCCAGACCAAAGCCAAGCCCCGAGACATTGCCGGAGAAATCGCCCCTTAAAAGGTTATGCAAACTACCGTAGAGCTTAAGCTCGCTAGAGCGGGTCGCGCAGGCACTAAGGACATTCATAACCATCTCTTCGATATCGGCACTGGCACAGCCCTTGTAATGCGTCATCAAGAGCTCCATATCGTCGCCGCAGCGCATCACATGGAAATCCCTGACACGACCCTCTTCCTTAAAGCCCAGAAGCCTCTCACGGGCAATCTCAAGGAGATCCGGGTGGATACTGGTATTGCCCACAAAACCACCAAGGTCTGCTTTATAAGCGCTTAAAGTAATCTTTTTTGACTCTGCACCGTCATACGACATAAGACTTCACCTTATTGCCAACTACGAATCTTCGTAGTGGCTATCTAGTACTTTGATTTAATTTGAGATTAGATGCTGCTAAAGTATAGACCTGATAACAGGGCTGTCAAGAAGGGTCGGAGACTACTGAAATTAAAAAAGCAAAAGAGAGGCGGAGAGCCTCCCTTTTGCTTGAAAGTATGCTTTTATATCCCCCACATTCAAGGTCGAAGTGCAACAGAGGCGGAAGCGACCTCAAGCGGTGTTTTGTAGCCCAGACACTTTCTGGGCCTGTTGTTGATCAGTGATTCTACCCTTGCCACCTGCTCGTCCGTTATTTTAGCGAAGTCCG
>JAJRSM010000071.1 GCA_024278765.1 Deltaproteobacteria bacterium
AGGAGGACATATTATGAAGAAGTCGCGATATACAGAGACGCAAATCGTTGGTATCTTGAAGGAGGTTGAGGCAGGGCGCCAGGTCAAGGAAGTATGTAGGGAGTACGGCATATCAGATGGCACGTACTATAATTGGAAGTCAAAGTACGGCGGCATGGAGGCATCCGATATCAAGAAGCTAAAGGATCTTCAGGACGAAAACAGGCGTTTAAAACAGATGTACGCTGATCTGAGTCTTGAGAATCTGGCGTTAAAGGATGTGATCGAAAAAAAGCTCTAGGGCCTCACGAATCGCTTGGAAACTTGACTCCGGCAGAGTATCTGTCCAAACACTTAAAACAGGAAAACTCTAATTTAGACTGACACTAAATACGGGATGGTTACACTGAAGCCGCCTTTGGCGGCGAAAGACTTTAGTTGGTTCAAGTTTGTAACTTGAACCATTCAGTCTGTCATCTCTAGAAAAATAGATGCTGGACTAAATTCAGCATGACAAATAGGTTGTTATTAGTCTTACTCTTAATGGTTTTTTGCGGCGAAGCCGCTTTAGCTCTCACGCAGTGAGTGCCCCCACGCATGTGGGTTACCTGCGGTGGGGCAAACATCTGCGGTGAGCTAAAAACCAGATTGCTTTATCGCTTTGAAACCCCTTCGCAATGCTCGGGGCTTCGGCTCCGCGCAATGACAAAGTTGTACCAAACGATCACATTACTACAAACCAAGGGTAGGACACTGAAAGCGACCTGGCCTTAATAGTTGAAAAAGTTTTTTTAACTTTACTAAGGAAGGTAAAATAACAACTCTAACTAAGCCTCGTCCCCTGCAAAGACCCCGATCTTACGGAATTTATTGTATCTTGCCTCTACGAGCTTATCAGTATCTATAGCAGTGAGTTCATCAAGGGCGGTAATTATCGCCTCTTTCAGGTTCTTTGAGCTCGCCTTGGGGTCCCGGTGCGCTCCTCCGAGGGGTTCTTTGATGATGCTATCCACAACACCGAGGCGTATCAGTTCGTCGGCATTAACCTTAAGCGCCTTTGCAGCGGTCTCGGCCTTTGCTCCGTCCTTCCAGAGGATCGCTGCGCAGCCCTCGGGCGAGATAACGGAATAGGTCGAGAACTCAAATATCATTACCTTATCAGCGACGCCTATTGCGAGCGCACCGCCGCTTCCCCCCTCGCCTATCACAACAGTCACGATAGGGACTCGCAGCTGGCTCATCTCCAAGAGGTTTCTGGCTATCGCCTCGCTCTGGCCACGCTCTTCGGCCTCGATATCAGGGGCCGCTCCGGGTGTGTCGATAAAGGTAACAATCGGCATATTAAAACGCTCTGCCATCTGCATCAGACGCAGGGCCTTACGATAGCCCTCGGGATGCGGCATACCGTAATTGCGATAGAAACGCTCTTTTGTGTTACGGCCTTTTTGCTGACCCAGTATAATGATCGACCTGTCACCGATCCGTCCCATCCCGCCGACTATCGCAGGGTCGTCTTTAAAAAGACGGTCACCGTGCAGCTCGATAAAGTCAGTTGTTATATTCTCTATATGATCCAAGGTGTAAGGGCGTTCAGGATGTCTGGCCACAAGCGTAACCTGCCACGGAGTAAGGTTGGCATAGATATCCGCCGTAAGTTTAGCGGCCCTGGCCTCTAGCTTTTCTATCTCAGCAGAGTAATCTTCCCCGTTATCTTCCTGGCCTTTCTGATTTTCCTGCTTGCTATCCTGCGAACGTTCGCGCAGTTCATTGATTTTGCGCTCTATCTCTTCAATGGGCTTGTCAAAATCTCTGGTATTTCTATATGACATAGCTTTTCCTTCCTTATTAAAGACCGCATCTAGCGGTCAAACTACCGACCTTGTTGTCTGTTACTATAGAAACTTAATAATCGTTGCCGGCATAAGTTCTTTTATCTTATCACATAGTTCGCTTGTTGGGTCTATATTTAATTCGTCGGGCAGATCAATGACCACGACCCTGTCGTCAGGGTAGAAGATCCGCAGAAAAACCTCAGAGCTACCCTCAGAACTACCTAGCAGGTCTTTTAAAGCAGCAAGGTTTTCTTTGGTCAATTGCTCGCTCTGCGCATAAAGGTGGGTCTTTTTCGGACGCAACCTACGGGCCTCGTCAAGTAGAATTATCTCACTGGCTATAATCTTACTCTGATCGATCTTATCATCATCCCCTCGCCCACCACCCGAGTCACGCTCGACCTTGCCGGTTACGAGCAGCGGCAGGTCTGAGCCGAGGCTCTCGCGGCAGTTTTTATACAGGTCGCTAAATACAACGACCTCGACGCTGCCAAAGAGGTCTTCCAGTTGCAAAAACGCCATGCGTGCGCCCTTTTTCGTCATGGTCTCGCGCAGTTGGCTAACAATCCCTCCGACCGATGCCTCGGTGCCGCCCCTGACATTGGCCAACCCCTCAGTCGATGCCGTCGAATATATCTGGAGATCTCGCTTACAGCTATCGAGTGGATGCGAGGTTATATAAAAACCAAGCGTCTCCTTTTCATAGGTCAGTAGTTCATGCTCGGTAAGCTCGGCAACGTCAGCACCGGTCGGCATTTGCACCAGAGTAGTGGCGGCCTCAGCACCTTTAGGCAGAACATCAAAGATAGAGGTCTGCCCTACGGCACGGTCGCGGCTGCGCGAAGAGGCAAGCTCAATCGAGTTCTCAATGGTCGATAACAAATACGCCCTGTTCGGCTCTAGAGAGTCCAGAGCCCCGCATTTTATAAGGCTCTCTACGACCTTTTTATTTACGCGCCGCGAGTCTATTCGCTCCAGAAAGTCCGCAACCGTCTCGAACGGGCCTTCGGCTCGCGCTATTATCATCTGCTCGATAGCAGCGGCCCCGACGTTTTTTATCGCAGCAAGGCCAAAGCGGATAGTATCATCAGAGACAGAAAAATCCTTACTACTCTCATTCATATCGGGCGGCTTGACCTCTATTTCCATCGAGCGGCACTCGGTAATGTAGCGCATGACCTTCTCGGCGTCTCCCATATTATTGGATAAGAGCGAGGCCATAAACTCTACAGGGTAATGGGCCTTTAAAAAAGCCGTCTGAAAGGCTATCATGGCATAGGCCGCACTGTGGCTCTTATTAAAGCCGTAGCCAGCGAACTTTGCCATAAGATCAAAGATCTTCTCTGCCGTCTTCTGCGGTATCTTCTTGGCCTTTGCGCCATCCAGGAAGCGATTACGCTGATCGACCATAACGGTAGGGTCTTTCTTACCCATGGCTTTACGCAGCATATCGGCCTCGCCCGGAGTAAAGCCCGCCAGCACACGAGAGATCTCCATGACCTGCTCCTGATAGACCATGACGCCATATGTATTCTCCAGAATACTCTCAAGCTCTGGACGATCATAGACAATGGGCGTCTTGCCGTGCTTACGCTTTATATAGTCATCAACCATGCCACTCTGTAGAGGACCCGGACGGTAAAGAGCCACGGCAGCCATCATATCTTCGAAGGTCTGGGGCATGAGCTTTATGAGGAGCTCCTTCATACCGCTACTTTCCAGCTGAAAGACACCGTTAGTAAAGCCCGAACCGATAAGCTTATAAGTCCCCTTATCAGAGAGATCAATATTGTCGATATCAAGCTCTACGCCCCGGTTGGCCTTTACGGTCTTTACGGCCTTGTCGATTAGGGTTAGGGTCTTGATACCTAGAAAATCAAATTTAACGAGCCCGATACGCTCAACATCTCGCATCGGAAACTGGGTCGTGACGATACTATCCTTCTGCCCCATATAAAGAGGCAGGTACTCGACAAGCGGTTTGTTGGATATAACGACTCCGGCTGCGTGCGTCGATGCATGACGAGGTAGACCTTCAAGAGCCAGAGCAGCCTCTAAGAGATCTGCTACACGTACGTCGTTCTTCCTGAGTTCTGCTAGCTTAGGCTCTTCTTTTATGGCATCTTTAAGTGTGATATTCAGCGTATTCGGTACGAGCTTTGCTATCCTATCGACATCGCTATATGGCATATCCAGAGCCCTGCCGACGTCGCGAATTGCGGCCTTGGCCTTCATCTGGCCAAAGGTAATTATCTGCGTTACGTTCTCTGTACCGTATTTTTCACCGACGTACCTGATGACCTCATCACGACCCTCGTAACAGAAATCAATATCAATATCAGGCAGACTTATTCGGTCCGGGTTCAAGAAACGCTCAAAAAGCAGGTTGTAGCGGATCGGATCGACATTGGTTATACCAAGCGTATAGGCTACGAGGCTGCCTGCGGCAGAACCACGCCCTGGGCCGACCGGAATATCACGGCTACGGGCATAATTGATAAAGTCACTGACGATCAAAAAATAACCAGAGAACCCCATTCTCTTAATAACTTTAAGTTCTTTCTGAAGTCTGTCAAGGTAAGCCCATTCAGAATGGTAGTTTTCGTCGTCTAAAACTTCTTTTATTTCTTTGGGTCTTTCAGGCACAGCAACCACTGTGCCGTCCAGGTGATCACTGACCTGTTCGGTCATCTCGATCCCTATGGAGTGCAGCCTCTGCTTCAGTCCCTTCCTTGATAGCTCATCGAGCAGGGTATCGACGGTCTCGCCTTCGGGCAGAGGAAAGTCCGGCAGGTGATCAACACCAAGGGTCAGTTCAAGGTTGCAGCGTTCCGCTATCTCTATTGTGTTTTCTATGGCCTCAGGGACGTGCTTGAAGGCCTCAATCATTTCATCAGGGGACTTGAAGTATAACTGGTCGGTATTGAACTTCATCCTATCGGTATCATTTACAGTCTTTGCCGTCTGGATGCAGAGCAGGATGTCCTGAAAACGAGCATCGGTTTTGCGCAGGTAATGGCAATCATTTGTCGCTACCAGCGGAAGCCCGGTCTTTTTGGCAAGCTCGATCATTGCGGCATTGACCTTTTCTTGCTCAGGCAGGCCGTTATCCTGTAACTCAAGGAAAAAGCGGCGATCATCAAAGATCTCAGCAAATTCCTTTGCAACGCACTCGGCGTTTTCTTCTTGACCAAGCAATAGGTTTCGAGAGACCTCGCCCTGCAGGCACGCGCTAAGGGCGATCAGCCCTTCGTTATGGGCCTTTAAAAATGCCTTATCAACTCGGGGCTTATAGTAAAAACCATCGATATAGGCCGCTGATAAGATCTTACAAAGGTTATTGTAGCCCTTTATATTCTTAACCAGCAGCACCAGATGATGCGCCCGGCCCTCACCTCGCCTCTTGGGCGGGGTCTTATCTGTCATATCGCCCGGGGCTACATAGACCTCGCAGCCAATAATCGGCTTAACCCCGCTCTTCATTGCGTTTTCATAGAACTCAACGGCGCCAAAGATATTGCCGTGATCTGTCATGGCAACGGCCGGCATCTTATAATCGTGGGCGAGAGCAAGTAACTCTTTAGGGCGTATCGCGCCGTCAAGAAGGCTATACTGCGTATGAAGATGAAGGTGAACAAACTTGGAATGTTGCATAGAGGGCGATAATAACACAATTTCAGGGCTTTTTGGGTAGTTTTTTGGGGGTTTTAATTAGATTTGAATAAAACCTCTTAGTCGTGAGATTACTAAAAAACTACTTAAAGATATCACTTACCTTTAGAGAAAAATAAAGAGATGATAATTTTAATTAGCTTCTGAGGTAACAGAACTTAGATTTTCAGACTCAGCCGTACCTTTTCTTCTGAGATACCAAGGAATATCCTTTGTGGTAGGTTTAGTCCAAGCTGGTAATATTGGACTTCCCCCGCTTTAGTAGACACATTTGATGGTACAATTGCAAACAAACGGAGGTGTGTCTATGTCCAATCAGAGGTATACAGAAGAGTTTAAGCAAGAGGCGGTAAAACAGATGACAGAGCGCGGTCATTCTGTC
>JAJRSM010000072.1 GCA_024278765.1 Deltaproteobacteria bacterium
AAGCAAGATATTTGATTACATAGAGGTCTTTTATAACAGACAGAGAAAACATTCTACTCTCGGCTACAAATCGCCTCTCGCATTTGAAGAACAGCGAAAAGTAGCTTAACTCTGTGTCTACTTTATCGGGGGAAGATCACTCAGGTTGTCAGGCTGAACACCAAGAATTAAGAAGGTGGAAGAATAAGACAATGACCGATACCAACAACACACTCAAAGACCTAGAAGCAAAAGGACTGCTACGCAGCCCAAGGCTCGTAACGCATGGCAGTACCCCGTCTGGAGAACTGTCTAACTCTCGCCATATCATTGTAGACGGCAAAAAGGCCCTTCTGTTGTGCAGCAATGATTATCTTGGGCTATCGACTCACCCCGCAATGAAGAAGGCCGCGATAATTGCCGCCGAGAAATACGGAACAGGGGCTGGAGCATCCCGGCTGGTAAGCGGCACGATGCCCCCGCACACAGAGCTTGAAGATGCCATAAAAAGGTTCATGGGAGTAGATGCCGCACTCCTCTTTAACTCTGGCTGGCACGCCAACACCGGGATTATCCCGGCACTAGCCACCAGAGAGACCGATATATTTACCGATAAGCTAGACCACGCGTCTATCTTAGACGGCTGCCTGATAAGCCGTGCTAAAATCATAAGATACCCTCACGCTGGTACTGAAAAACTAGAAGAACTCCTCAAAAAGTCTTCTGCCCGGACCAAGCTCATAATAACCGACGGCCTCTTTAGCATGGACGGCGATCTCGCGCCGATCAAAGAGCTCGCCGAGCTATCGTCAAGATACAACGCTCGACTCATAATCGACGACGCACACGGGGTAGGCACGCTCGGCGCAGAGGGGCGCGGCAGCATAGAAGAACTAGGCCTGAATATAAGAGACCTTACTAATGCCGGTACTATCGTCATCGGAACCTTTGGCAAGGCCTTTGGTTCTTACGGCGCATTCGCGCTCAGCGATAAAAATACTATAAAGCTTATAACGAACAAGGCCCGGTCTTTTATCTACTCCACAGCCCTTCCGCCTGCTGTATGTATGGCTTCCATCAAGGCATTAGAGATAATAAAGGCCGAGCCAGAGCGCATAATAAGGATTAGAGAGAACTCTGCTTATATGCGAGATTCGCTTCGGGGCTACGGACTAAACATTATAGACAACGACCCGGATGATCACAAGACCGCATCCATGATAATTCCGGTTGTCATGTGGTCGGCACGGGAGGCGACCGAGGCAGCAAAAAAACTACTGGATAACGGTATATTTATTCAGGCCATCCGCCCTCCGACGGTCGCTGAGGGCACGGCACGGCTTCGAATAACGGTCTCATCAGAGCACACAAAGGACGAGCTTACCAGAGCCGCGACCTTGATACGGGAGGCCGCCGGTGCAAAAAGCATTTAAAAAAATCTTTATCCACGGCTGGGCTACTGATTCGAGCGTATGGAAGGGGCTTTTAAAAGATGGCGATATAATAATAGCTCTGCCGAGCCACGGCAACGGCCCCAGATGGACGACCCCTGACCTCGCCCCTGCAACCAATGCAATAAATGCCGCGCTTGCGCAATTATCCGAAGACGAAGTAGTCGTCGGCATTGGCTGGTCACTAGGGGCAAAGGCCTTGATGGACCACGCAGCAAGCGGCGACTCTCGCCTGCGAGCCTTGATACTCATAGGTGCATCGCCTTCTTTTATAAAGCGGGGCGACTTTTCGCACGGACAATCAAAGGCACTTACCAGACGCATGCTCATGGACTTCAAGAAAACCCGGAACGAGACTCTTGCCCGGTTCTACCGATTAAACTTTACCGCAGAAGAGCTCGACAACCAAAAGGCACGTGACTTTCTTGAGCTATACAAAAAAACACCCGCGGGCTTTGACCCGATAGGGATAGCCACGGCCTTGCAGGCATTAATCGAGATAGACATCAGAGGGAAACTTCATAAGATAAGAATACCGACGCTCTTGATACACGGCGAGCAAGATGCAGTGACCCCTGTAGGAGCGGCAGAATACCTAAGTAAAAACATTAAAAAAGCAAAGCTTAGTCGATTCCCAAAGGCCGGGCATGCGCCTTTTATTACAGAGCCTCAGGGATTTACGAGGGCAGTTGAGGAGTTTCTTAAAGAGATATGAGAGAGGAAGAAAGAAAAAAGACCATAAAAAAGAACTTTGAAATGGCCGCCAAGACCTATGCAAACTCAAGCGGGCTACAGCACGAGGTTGCGACAGAGCTTGCCGGAATAATAAAAAAGAACCCCGGTCGCACCCTTGATATAGGCTCTGGCACGGGTTATCTGGCAACGGCCATCAAAGAAAAATTCCCTGAGGCCACGCTTACAACCTGTGATCTTTCCCATGCAATGCTGAAAGTTGCAGCAGATAATAAAGGCGCAGATGCGACTGCGGCCTTTGTCGCCGACTGCGAAGAGTTACCAATAAAGGACTGCTCCTTTGATACCGTCGTCTCAAGCCTGACATATCAGTGGAGCACCGATATAACGACCTCGATGCTAGAGGCCGAACGAGTTATACGTCCGGGCGGTAGTTTTATATTCTCAACACTTGGTAAGGGGACGATGGCCGAGCTAAAAAAAGCCACAAAGGCCGCCTATCGCATGAAAGGGCGCGAGCACCCACCGCAGTTTATGGATTTCCTCAGCGCAGAAGCAATAGGCGAGACGCTCGTGACCGTCGGATTTGGCAATATAAAAATCGAAAAAGAGATAAAAAAAGTAGTCTATAAAGACCTCTGGGAATTTTTAAGGACACTTAAGAATATCGGCGCGATCAACCCGGAAAAGCAAGATAGCACAGACCTCTCTGGCGGCACGCTGCTGCGTGAGGTCGCAAAGACCTACGCCCGGCTCGCACCCGGCCCGGATGACAAAGGAATTACCGCAACTTACGAGATTCTAAAGATTTCCGCCAGATGCGCCTAAAAGCCCTACCCCCGCGAACTTAAAAAAAACGCCAACATAACCGATAAGGTAAGAATGTCTACCTCTTATCTGGTCATAAGGCCTTTATCAGAAGATCCATTGATAATCGAGCCTCTTATCAAAGAGATTTCTTTGATAACCTCGCTGGATAAGTTCGCTATAATACAGCGAACCACCGGGACGACGCTAAAGATACTCAAGACAGGTAGGGCAGAGGACAAAAAAGAATTTACAGCTATGGCCGAGAAGCTCAGACAGCTGGGCCTGCCGGCAACGGTTATAGGTAAAGACGAGATCCGTGCTATAAAAAGACCGGCAAGGATCGCCGGCATTGAGCTTCGGAGCAAGGCAATCCGACTGACCTCGCCAAGCGGAGAAGAAGTAGTTAAGCTCGACGGCACACGCCAATGCATAATAGTCCTCTCAACGCAGGATCACGAACGACTGCACAGCAAACGTCTTACCAGACGGTCTCTGGCCTCGGATGCCCCCGTAACAACGCAAGAAATGCTCAGGTTTATCTTTAACCATAAGCCGGTTATGGATATCTATGTATCCGGGATAGCCACACCGCTGCGTATCGATAGTTCACGCTTTAACTTTACCTCCCTCGGTGAACTCAACAAGGGCACGGCCTCGCTGAATATGCCGACGCTCCTGCGAGAGATCTGCAAACACAGCCGCTCTGTCCTGCTTGATACCGGCCTTGGCGAGAGCAAGCTACCATTTATAAACCTCTCGGAGGTAAGCAAAGAACAGCACTTCCTCGATGCATTCTCCCTTTACTCACACTTTGTATTTCTGGGCGCAAGCAGAGGGATCTTCAGCCAGAAGGTAGTAAAACAAAAAAACGCAGGCTTTGAGGTCTTAGAAGGCCTTGGCGGAATACTATGGGGCGGCCCGCTGCTGGGGATAACAGATATGGCAGGAGGTGCGGCAGCCAGCATAAATGACGCCGTAGCACCGATCGAACTACTAACAGGGACATTTGGAGCAGCCCCCGTGCAACAACCTGACACCGGCATCCCCAATATCGCTAACACAACCACAAAGGCCTACCACGCCCCGTTCGCAAAGAAAAAAATTAAGACCAAGCACCTCCCTCCCCCCAATGCCCCTGTCGTATACAACTCCAGAACCCTTGGCTCGTGGCACAATAAGGTCAGGATAGGGCTGCACAAATACAAGAGATACGTACGGCTCTTGGGGCCTTCTGCAATCTTCTACCCTCTGACAATGATCTTCTTTGCCTCTGTCGGGCTATGGCGGCTATTGCACGTTCCGGGCACACTATATATAACAATGCTTGCGGCCTCACTCATACTTTTTAGCCATTCCTTTGTAATGATACAGAAAAAACGGGCCATAGAGAACTGCCCGACAAGCAAGATAGGCACGATGCCGATGGGAGAGGTAGAGGTATACGACACGGCAACGGCAAAGTATTACCTCCGCGCACCGTACTCGCTTACCGAGTGTGTATATTATTCCTATAAGGTCTATAAACGAATTAAAACCAGCGAGGGCAGCCAGCAGAAACTAATCGAGACGGCCCATAGCGGCATTGTTCCCTTCTATATAAAAGGACGAGACAGGCAAGGTCCTTATCCTCCCCTACGACGCACCATGCCCGTAATCCCCTCCCATAAGCGAGGACCCGCCTCAGACGGAGAGAAAGGAAACACCTTCCCTTATCGTCAACCAATATTATATTTACAGTTGACAATCGCCGGTTTGATATGTTATTTTCTTCTTACTATGATCAAAGCCATTGATATAATTAGAGAAGCAGGTTAACAACCCTAACGGCAAAAGACGCAGAAGGTATCGAGACCATCGTGCACCTGCCACCAGAGCCCTAACGGATGATTGAATGATAGAGAAAAAAACCTTAAAAAAGACCACTAACGAACGTAGCGAATTAAATGAAATCGACAACAACCACGTCTGGCACCCATTCACCCGCATGCTTGAATGGGATAGCTCTGAAAAACTAATAATCGATAAAGCCCTCGGCAACTATCTAATAGACACAGAGGACAATAAATATCTGGATGCGACATCATCTCTATGGGTTACGATCCACGGCCATCGTCACCCTGAGATCAACCGGGCAATCAAGGCGCAGCTTAATAAGGTAGCCCATTCTACGCTCCTTGGCCTTGGCGGGGTCTCCTCGATTGAACTTGCCAGAGAACTCGCACAAGTCACCCCAAAAGGGCTGAGCCGTATATTCTTCTCTGATAACGGCTCTACCGCAGTCGAAGCGGCCCTTAAGATCGCATATCATTATCAGCAGACCAAAGGCAATCTGAAAGGTGGTAAGCCACTTAAATTTATCGCCTTCACAGGCGCCTACCACGGAGATACCGTCGGAGCTATGAGCGTCGGCGAGATAGACAAATTCGTAGCCCGCTATAACCCGCTGATTTTCAAGGCGCACCGCGCACCGTATGCCAACTGCTACCGGTGCCCGGTAAAGTCCACCTACCCGCAGTGTAAACTTAAATGCCTCAGCAAACTAGAGGCCATCTTAAAGAAGAATCCAAAGAGCATCGCAGCGATCATCATCGAGCCGCTCGTCCAGGGTGCGGCAGGGATGATAACCTCGCCTCCGGGTTTTTTAAAAGGCGTAGCAAGGCTCGCAAAAAAATACAAGGCCTTGCTCATAGCCGATGAGGTCGCGACAGGCTTTGGACGCACAGGCACGCTCTTTGCCGTTGAGGCTGAAGGGGTCGTCCCTGATATACTCTGTATTGCCAAGGGGCTTACCGGCGGATATCTCCCGCTTGCCGCTACGATTACCAATGACAAAATATACAGGTCTTTTCTAGGCACTAAGCAAAACCCTGATGCCTTCTACCACGGCCACACCTATACCGGAAACCCGCTTGGCTGCGAAGCGGCCATCGCAAACCTTAAAATCTTTGAAAAAGAAGATACTATAAAAAAGATCCAGCCAATGATAGAGCTACTCAGCGAACTGCTAGCACCTCTTAATGATCTGGCGGCGGTCGGCAATATTCGCCAACGAGGACTTATGGCTGGCATAGAGATCGTACAAGACAAATCCTCTAAAAAAAGCTATCCTGCAAAGCAGAGAATAGGCGAGCGTATCTGCAAAGAGGCTGAAAAATACGGAGTCCTGACCCGCCCACTTATGGATACGATAGTAATTCTGCCGCCACTATCTATTAAAAAGACCGAGCTTCGCCGCATCGTCGATGCGATAAAAAAATCAATAATAACCATCACCAAGAGGTCTAATTGAATAAAGGTTTCTTTATAACGGCAACCGATACGAATGTCGGAAAGACCTACGTCGCCTGCGCGATGGCACGAGGAATGAGAGAAGCAGGGCTTAAGGTCGGCGTAATGAAGCCGGTCGAGACCGGCTGCGTCAGTGACGAGTCAATGCCCAAAGGACTCAGACCCTCCGATGCGTTGCGTCTTAAAGAGGCCTCGCAAAGCGAGGCTCCTATCGATCTTATAAATCCGTATTGCTACTCGCCGCCACTTGCCCCGAATATCGCCGCTCATGAGGCCGGCGACAGCATTAAACTCTTTGAGCTAAAAAACCTTTTCGACGACCTCGCAGCGGACTCTGATATTATGATCGTCGAAGGTGCCGGCGGCATAATGGTCCCGCTAAACAACAACGATAAGATGCTAGACCTTATGGTCATGCTTAATCTACCTATTATCATCGTAGCCACGTCGCGCCTTGGTTGCATTAACCATACGCTCCTTACCTATAACGCGGCAATCAGCGCGGGCCTTACAGTCGCAGGCGTAATCCTTAACCAGCCCGATGAGCTCGTCGATGAAAGCACACCGCTTAATGCGTCCGAGCTTCGCGGCTTTGGTCTACCCATAAAAAAAGAGCTTCCCTTCAATTCAGAAGGGAAGCTCTCAATTTCACCTGTAATATTCTCTGGTACTAACTAGTAACTAGGCCCCTGCTGTACCCAGATTCTTTGTGTAGTTAAGCTTACCACCGGCCTTTATGATATCGACCTGACGAGGGGTATAGCCGTGAAGCAGGTTCATCTCTATACCCTGAGTGATATTCTTAAGCACAAGCTTCTCACCAGTGAGCCCGTCCTTAAGACCACCCAGCTCAAGCTCATCGCCGTCATTTATAGTATCGTAGTCCGCAGGGTTATCAAAGGTAAGCGGTAGAATACCGAAGTTTACCAGGTTGTCTTTATGAATCCTTGCGAAGCTCTTTGCAATAACTCCCTTGATACCAAGGAACATCGGGCAAAGTGCCGCGTGCTCTCTTGAAGAACCCTGACCGTAGTTCTCGCCGCCAAGGACAAAACCACCGCCTGCGGCCTGCGCCTTAGTGTGGAAATCAGCATCTATTGCACAGAAGACCGACTCCGAGTACTTCGGAACGTTACTTCTATACTTAAGCCACGTGCCGGCTGGAGTGATATCGTCTGTTGTTATGTTATCACCAAGCTTGATCAGCACCTTACCCGCAAGGGAATCAGGCAGCTCATTCTGGATCGGGAGCGGCTTGATATTAGGTCCTCTGCTTACCTCGATCTCAGCCGGGGCATCCGACGGTGAGATAATCATAGAATCGTCTATGGCATACTCAGAAGGAAGCTCAAACTGCGGGGCATCTCCAAGAGTCCTCGGATCTGTTACAACACCTGTAATAGCTGCGGCAACCGCGACCTCAGGGCTACAGAGATACGAGCCTGCGCTCTTGGTTCCGCTCCTGCCGATAAAGTTACGGTTAAAGGTCCTGAGCGATACGGCATCAGACGGTGGAGACTGACCATTACCAATGCAAGGGCCACATGTATTCTCCAGCAACCTTGCTCCGGCTGCGATAAGGTCTGCAAGCCCTCCCGAACGACTCATCATCTCTACGACCTGGCGCGAACCAGGAGATACCGTCATACTGACCTCGTTATTTACCTTCTTGCCGCTTGCCTTAAATGCAACGGCAACGCTCATAAGATCCCTATAAGAAGAGTTCGTACAACTACCGACACAGACCTGATCGACCTTAAGTCCTGCGATCTCTGTGACCTTAACCACGTTATCAGGCATATGCGGCTGCGCTATCATTGGCTCAAGCGTGTTAAGCTCGATCTCGATAACCTCGTCATAGCTTGCACCCTCATCGGCTTTAAGCTCGGTCCAGTCCTCAACCCTACCCTGTGCCTGTAAAAACTCTTTTGTAGCATCGTCGCTTGGGAAGACCGAGGTCGTAGCGCCAAGCTCTGCGCCCATATTAGTAATAGTTGCTCTGTCAGGTACAGTAAGGCTTGCCACACCCTCGCCGCCATACTCAAAGACCTTACCAACGCCGCCCTTAACAGTAAGACGCCTCAAAAGCTCAAGGATAATATCCTTTGCCGAGACCCATGGCTGAAGCTTACCAGTAAGCTTAACCAGAACTACATCCGGATAAGTAAGGCTGAATGCACCGCCGCCCATAGCAACAGCGACGTCTAGCCCTCCTGCGCCCATAGCCAGCATTCCGACACCACCACTTGTCGGCGTGTGACTGTCAGAGCCGAGAAGAGTACCACCCGGCTTACCAAAACGCTCCAGATGAATCTGATGACAAATTCCATTACCAGGTCTTGAGAAGAATACTCCGTGCTTTGCGGCAACCGTCTGCAAATAACGATGGTCATCGGCATTTTCAAAGCCGCCGTACTGAAGCGTATTGTGATCAACATAGCTGACCGAGAGATCTGTCTTTACTTGGTCAACACCCATTGCCTCGAACTGCAAGAAGGCCATCGTGCCGGTTGCGTCCTGCGTAATAGTCTGATCAATCCTGATCCCAATCTCACTGCCCTTGGTGGGTTCACCAGAAACAGTATGCGCATCCAGTATCTTCTGCGTAATATTCTTTGCCACTTTGTAATCCTCCCCATACCTTCTTATTTTTTTATACTTTTGTTTTCTAGCTGCTTTCTGCCTTTGACGGAAAGAGCCAACAGGGTACATAAAAGCACCAGTAAAGTCAATACATATCGCCGGTTACACCAGAGGCACAGCGGCTTCGCTGAAAACTACTGAAAAATAAAATATCACAGAGGCAGGTTGTTGTTTTTATAGACTATATAAAAGCCAACCCACATGCGTTCCTGCGGAAAGCAAATTCCAGTCGATAGCTCCTTACAGTTCCAAGTACAAAATCATAGTAATGAATATGCCGTGCGGCGAGCACTCACTGCGTTCCTGCGGAAGGCAAATTCCAGTCGATAGCTCCTTACAGTTCCAAGTACAAAATCATAGTAGTGAATATGCCGTGCGGCGAGCACCCACCTGCGTGGGGGCACAGTTAATCAATAAGGTTTAATGCCGTGCGAAGGTAAATATTTATATTAATACATTTTGCTGTGCTTTGCACTCCTGCGGAGAGCAAAGCGGCTTCGCCGCAAAAACCGATAAGACTATAATGTTTCGACGGCCAGGAGGAATGAAGATTAAACCCGCAGCATACTTTTATAAGTATGTAAGGATTCAAATCTGATATTACGACGACGTTGATGAGCATTTATGGGCACGAAACCCATCAAGAGCCGCTTGCATTGATTTCACCTATTAACAGGCTCGGCGCACCGACAGAGCCCAAAAAGCGCATATCCGAGCCTATCTGCTCGACCTTTAAAAAAACATCCAGCAGATCTCCAGAGATAGCCATACCTCTGACGGGATAAGCTGCCTTGCCGTTCTCTATCCAGAAGCCACTTGCCCCGACCGAGAACTCGCCACTTACCGGGTCTATCGTATGCACGCCCATAAGTTCGGTTATAAAAAGGCCCTTGCCCATCTCGGCAAAAAGGCCTTCCAAAGAGATCTCGCCTTTTTCTATATACAGATTGGTCGTCCCGATGCCGGTTGCGCCTTTATAGCCGCCTCTAGAGCCGTTGCCGGTAGATCTTCCACCGGTGCGGTTTGCCCAGTACGTATCGTATAAGAATGCCGTACAGACGCCAGCCGAGATAAGTGCTGTCTTCTGGCTCGGCACTCCTTCGCAGTCGTATATAGAGCTTGACCAGCCGACCTTTAAAAGGCCATCGTCCCAGACATTCAGGCACGGTGCTACTATCTTCTTATCCAGCTTACCTATTAACATAGACTTCCCCTTCTCTATGCTATCGGCTGAAAAAGAACTTACGAGCTGCCCCAGAAGATCCATAACAACGGTATTTTCCAAGATCGCCGGAGCCTTAATAGTACCGGGGGTCTTTGCACCCAGCATACTAACGGCACGCTCGCCTGCACCCCGGCCTATCGCCACAGGGTCTACGCAACTTCTAAGATGAGAGAGCCCCATCTCCCAGCCGACTTGACTCTCTCCGTCCTGCTCGGCTACGGCCATTACAGATCCTGAAAAGAAAGTACCCTCATAAGAACAATCCACGCCCTTTGAGTTATAGGTACGGGAAAAACTCCGACTCTCACTATAAGATGCCTTTCTCACACGCGCTACCTTCTTATCAAAGTCACGTGCATACTTCTCAATGCTTATTGCCTTTTCTATCTTTTCTTGCTCGGTTAATGCATCAAAATCAGCGTCAATGGAATCAAGGTCACTAGACGCTTCACTTGTTACGGCAGAGGCAAAGCCAAGGGCACTGTCCGCCGAGGCCCCGCCGCTTCCTCCTATCGCTAGATCTACCATCTCTGAGAGTGCCTGCTCGGTAAAGAGATTAGTCGATGCAAAGCCCGGCCTACCGCCGATGCCGCCGGTGCCACCGGTACTGGTGGCTGAAAGGGTTCTGAGCCCGACCCCGCTATCGTCGCTGACCCTTAGGGCATCGACCTCTCCGTCCTTGGCCTCGACTACCAGCCCCTTACTGCGCGACAAGTATATCTCAAAGGAATCAACCTTACCTTCTAAAAGCCCGCTTACTATCTCTATTGTTTTATCAAAGTCATTAGTCATCTGCGTTCACCTCTCTAAGCTCTATTATAACAGCATTTTCATCACAATTTGGAAACTTCATACACTTGACGCAATCGCTCCAGATCTTCTGCGGAAGCACCTCTTTATCGACCTGATGGAAACCAAGTTTTTCAAAGAACTCTGTCTTATAGGTCAATGCAAAGACTTTTTTCACACCCAGCGGCTTTGCGTCTTCCAAGCACCTTGCCACAAGCTCTACGCCAACACCCTTGTTTGATGCCCTGTCGTCAACGGCAAGCGAGCGCACCTCGGCGATATCCTCCCAGCTTATATGCAGGGCGCAAGCACCCAGCACCACGCCGTCTTCAACATAAACGACAAAATCCCTGATCGTCGTATATATCTCGGTCAAGGGGCGCGGCAACATATCGCCTTTTTTAGCAAAGTCCGCTACAAGGGCTGCGATCTCTTTAACATCACCCAAGACAGCCTTTCTGATCTTTCTCGCTGGCATATTCTCTCCGTATTATCCGTAAAATTAACTTAACTACTCGCTGCCCCTACCATCTCACGAGCGTGCTTTAGTGTAGTACCCGTGGGCTCATCGCCGCCAAGCATCCAGGCGATACGCTCAAGGTGTTCTTTCTCTTTCAGCTTACGCACCCCGGAGACGACCCGCCCCTCTTGGTTTTCACTCTTCTCTACCAGATAATGATTATCGGCATAAGCGACAATCTGCGCCATATGCGTTATGCAAAGCGTCTGATGCATGGCGCTGACCTCTTTAAGTTTGCCCCCTACGACCTTGGACATCAGGGCTCCGATCCCCGTATCGACCTCATCAAAGATAAGGGTCGGGACCAGACCTCGCGAGGTTATCCCCTTCATGGCAAGCATGATTCTGGAGAGTTCGCCGCCTGAGGCGACCTTTGAAAGTAGCTTCAGATCCTCTCCTTTATTGGTAGCGATCATAAAACAGACCTTATCAGAACCTGTCGCTGAAAAAGAATACGCATCGTCGTTGCTGCCTATCCGTTCGATATCGACCTGAAAGACCGTACCCTGCATACCAAGCCCTGCAAGCTCCGTCTCAATACCCTTTTTAAGGGCTTTAGCTGCCTTTTCCCGAGCCTTTGTTAATTTAACAGAAAACTCGGTCGCCTCTTTTGTAAGGGCTAGAAGCTTTTCTTCAAGCTCGCGCCTGCGTCCCTCACTGCCGGTAATAGATAGGAGCCTATCGTCTATCTCTTGCTTTTTATCAAGTACATCCTTGATAGTTTCGCCGTACTTGCGCTTAAGTTTTATTATCAGGTCAAGCCTATCTTCAATCTCTATAAGCCTTCCGGAGTCCATCTCTAGGGTTCCGCCGTAATCCCTAAGCGTCGTAGCAACATCCTCTACCTCAAAGGCCGCACTCTCAAGCCGCCCGCCCAGAGTCCCCAGCTCTTTATCATAGCGGGCAAGCTCCTTAAGCTCACCTACCAACCGAGCCAGTTTCTCAAGGACCGCGCCGTCTGCGCCGTATAGCATAGAGCTGCCGTCCTCTGCGGTCTTTAAGATTCGCTCGGCATTCTTGAGCCTTCCGTGCTCTCTGGTAAGCTCGTCTTCTTCGCCACCTAACAGAGCGGTCTCTTCTATCTCGCCGCTTTGAAACTCCAGCAGCTCCCGGTCCTCAGAGGCCTTCCTGATCTCGGCCTGAACTTTATCAAGGTCGCGCTTCGCTGAGCTCCAGCTCTGGTAAAGCCCGGCCATCGCATCCGTCACAGGTTGCAGACCACCAAAGTCGTCCAACATATCGATATGTTCTTCAACCTTGGTCAAGGCCTGATGCTCGCTCTGCCCGTATACGTCTATAAGCAACCGACCAAGAGTTGCCAAAAGCGTTGCGCTCGCCATAGAGCCGTTGATAAATATACGACTGCGCCCGCTGCGTGAGACTATTCGTTTTATAAATAGATTTTCCTCGGTAGGAAGGCCCGCCCCGTCGAGCAGAGCAGCCACGCCGCTGAGTCCCGAGACATCAAAGAGGGCCTCGACTCGCGCCTCGTCTCGCGAGCTCCTTACAAGCTCGGTAGAGGCTCGCCCACCAAGGACCAGATCAATGGCATCTATAATAATGGATTTACCAGCACCTGTCTCGCCGGTAAAGACACTGAGACCCGGGCCAAGCACGAGGCTGAGCTCATCGATAATAGCAAGATCTTTTATATTGAGTTCTAGCAGCATAAAAAATCCTTAGTAGATAAGAAAAGACCCAAGACGCGTCACATTGCCCTTTGGGAAGTTAATAGTCCCAGCAGCCTTTCCTCAGGCCATCGCTGATGGCGTAAATCCATGAAATAAACCAGACTAACTAAAAAAATTAAAACCACCGAAGGTGGTCAGTCGTCCCAGTAACCTTTCCTCAGGCCATCGCTGATGGCACAAATCCATGAAATAAACCAGACCAACTAAGAAAATTAAAAACACCGAAGGTGGTTAGTCGTCCTGGCCTTCCCACTGAAGCCTCTCCCTGAGTATATCAAAGTAGCTCCTGTTGCCACACTTAATGAGGTAAACACAAGACTTGCTCCTCTTTACATCAATGACATCGCCGGGCTTGAGCGGCAGGTCAAACTGGCCATCAAGGGTAAGGCCCACGCCGCTATGCTCAGGCCCTATCGTCACCGAGACGTCCATTGTATCAGGCAGGACTACAGGGCGTTTTGCCAGATTAAAGGCGCAGATCGGAACTAGAATTACCGAGTGTATTGTAGGGTATAGTATCGGGCCGGAGGCTGAAAGAGAATAGGCCGTAGAGCCTGTTGGCGTAGCTATTATAAGACCATCGGCCCTGTATGTAGTTACGTATTCCTTATTGATAGATGTCTTGAGTCTAATCAAACGTCCTACAGTGGTCTTTATTATGGCATCATTAAGGGCCCGCTCGCGTGCGATGACCTTACCGTCGCGCGTCACCTTAACATCCAGCATCATACGCTCCTGCGTATCGACCTTTTCGGCGATTACGTCCTCGAGGCTGCCATAGATATCAGCGACCTTTATAGGGGCCGTCATAAAACCAAGCCCGCCCATATTTACGCCGAGCATCGGCACGGGACGACCATCCAGAAGCCTTGCGGCATACAGCATAGTACCGTCTCCGCCAAGGCAGACCACGGCCTCCACATCCCCTGAGAAGACCCCGTCCGCAACCTCATCTATAAGGTCGACACGGCTTGCCAGCTCCCTGTCGCCGTAAGTGGCTATGCCTTTATTTTTCAGCCACGCAGCGATCTTAGAGCTTAGCTCTATCGCCTCGGGGTTTGCTATCTTTGCGGTTATGCCGATTGCCTTCATTAAAAAAACCTCTATGCTTTAGTTCTATTCCGGCTTACGCTGAGGCTCGATTATTACCTTGAGCGACTCACCGGCTCCGGCTACGAGATCAAAACCCCTCTGCGTCTCATCGATCATAAGCCTGTGGCTTATCATATCCTCTACCGTCACGCGCCCACTGGCGATAAGGTCTATCGCCAGTTGTGTCTCGGCAGGCGGCGAGGCATAGGTATTATAGATATTAATATTATCTCGCCATAAGTCAAATAACGGCATTGGATAGGTCTCGCCCGGCTCCTTCGGAGCGAAGAATATTACCCCTCCGCCCTGCTCCACAGAGGCAAGCCCCTGCTTAATCGCAGAATCAGGCGCAGCACATAGCACAACTAGATCGCAGAGCCTGCCGGTCTTATGCATAATCTCATCGGGTACGTCCTCAAAGGCCCCGTTCATCACCATATCGGCACCGAGCTTTTCGGCGGCACTGAGCCTATATTCGTCAATATCAGTCGCTGCGATAAAGCCCGCGCCTAGTGCCTTAAAGAGCTTTATATGCAGCATCCCTGAGATGCCGCTACCTATAACCAGGACATTCATCCCGGGCTTAAAGCCAGCCTTATTCAGACCTCGCACAACGCAACCCAGAGGCTCTGCAAATGTAGCAGCCAGAAAACTCACGTTATCTGGCAATAAGAATGTCCCTCGGTCTACATTTATCGCAGGCACTCGCACAAATTCACAGAAACCGCCTGGATCAAAGGTCGTTGTCCGCAGGGTCTCGCAGACGCTCTGATTGCCGATTAAGCAATGCCTGCAAGTGTTGCACGGCACATGATGGGCGACCGTCACACGGTCGCCGAGCTTAAACTTGGTGACTCCTTCGCCAAGCTCTTCTACCACGCCTGCTATTTCGTGGCCAAGGACGATAGGGGCCTTCTTAATGCGATACCACTCCATCACATCGCTTCCGCAGATACCGCTAGCCTCGATACGTACGACTATCTCGCCCGTACCGGCCTTAGGCATGGGCCGCTCTTCAACCCTTACGTCGCTATTTGTATAATATACAGCTGCCTTCAATTGGATACTCTCCTATTGTCAACCAAAACAATCAAGTTGGTTAACTGTCTTATATGTCATTTAAAAAACTTTACGCAGGCTCTGGTGTCTTGTCCGAGCCCTCTGCCGCCAGTGTCTGATACATATCATAGGCCTTATCAGGTGCCTCGTCATTGTGGACAACCGCGCGTACTGCCTGAATCATTGCTACAGGGTTTTCGGACTGGAAAATATTACGTCCCATATCAACACCAACTGCCCCGCTCTTAATGCCGTTACTAGCGAGTATCAATGCATCCTGCTCAGATATCTTCTTACCACCTGCTATGACAATCGGGACAGGGCAGTCATTGACGACCTTTTCAAAGCCGTCGCAGTAATAGGTCTTTACAACAGCTGCGCCGAGCTCTGCCGAGATCCTGCAGGCAAGCCCAATGTAACGTGAGTCCCTTACCATATCCTTACCAACGGCCGTAACGGCCAAAACAGGAATACCGTACTGAGTCCCCTCGTCAACTAATTTGGCAAGAGATAGCAAAGACTGCTTCTCCAGGGCCGAGCCGACAAAAACAGATAGGGCCACGGCAGCGACATTCAGCCTGATAGCATCTTCCATTGAGACGGTTATACCCTCGTTTGCGAGATCACCGAGGATGCTCGTACCACCTGATACACGCAGGCAGATCGGCACATCAGCCGATGCATCTACACAACTGCGGAGTACGCCACGTGTAGGCATTAAAGTATCTGCATAAGGCAGAAGCGGGCGAACAACATCACCTGGCTTTTCAAGCCCTGTTGTCGGGCCTAAGAAATAACCATGATCAACCGCGAGCATAACAGTACGTCCTGTATCCGGCTTGATAATCCTCGATAAACGATTCTGCATTCCCCAATCCATAATAAACCCTCCTTTAGGCTATAAATTCTTATTATTTTTTAAGTTAAATATACGATAATACGTACATTTTAAGATATCAAGTGATGGGGGGCTGCGTCAACTGAAATGTGGAGGGAAATCTAGGCAGGACAAGCTTTAGCCTTGCTGAAACTACTCTTAAGAGAAAAACAAGACTGGACTTCCCCCGCTTTAGTAGACACATTTGATGGTACAATTGCAAACAAACGGAGGTGTGTCTATGTCCAATCATAGGTATACAGAAGAGTTTAAGCAAGAGGCGGTAAAACAGGTGACAGAGCGCGGTCATTCTGTCA
>JAJRSM010000073.1 GCA_024278765.1 Deltaproteobacteria bacterium
CTGACCTCTTTGATTACATCGAGGTCTTTTACAACAAAACCCGGCGTCACAGCTACCTCGGTCAGCTGAGCCCGCATGACTTTGAAATGGCTTCATCAGGTAAAGGGTAGTTGTCTACTAAACTGAGGGAAGTCCAATATGCGATCTGATTTTTCAGATGAATTATCTTGAGCAGAACCTTCCTTTTTCTTTCTTTCTATCGCAATTTTTTGTATAGCAAGTTGCGCCAAGATATCATTTCCAAATTTTTTTCTTAAAAAATTACCTGCACACTGCAATTCTTGTATTCGACCACCAGGTTCTTGCATTTTATCTTCTTCTATTTTATATCCCTGCTCTTGACCCACCTGTAAAATCAACTTACTAATTTTTATATAAACAACCTCATAATCATAATTCTTAAAACTTTCCTCAAAAGCTTGAGCTACAGTTGTAACTCCGCTACCTATAGGACCACAAAAAGCTATGACTAGCTCTTGTGTACGCCTACCTTCCATTATATTTTTCGGAGTTTTACTTTTTGCATCTGAGGCGATGCTGAACTCTGCTTGCTTTGTCTTTGCCTCACCCATAAAAATAGCCTTAGATTTAAAATGTTAACCTTAGGAGAAAGACATAATACTACATTACTGCACTCACCATGATATGATTTGTTTACAAATCATATCATGGTGAGTGCTATCTTGTCAAACTAATTCAGATATATTACACATAAAAACAATCTTGAAAATTCTTTATTTTTAAGAAGTTGCAGGCTGCAGTCACTTTTGTTTCATCTCATAAAATACCACAAAGTATCCGCCCTACCCCAACCCGCCAAGCTCGTACTGAACAATAGCAAGGGCTGCTATCGCCGCTGTCTCAGAGCGCAAGACTCTACGCCCAAGCCCGGCCTTTTTAAAGCCAACGGCCACGGCCCGGTCTACCTCTTCATCTGTAAGGCCACCCTCAGGGCCAACAAGCAGGCATACACCCGTCTCTGGCGATAAAAAGCTAAGTGACTTTTTTAAAGAGTTCTTGGTCTCGCCCTCGTAGAGAATAACCCCCCGGTCCTCACCGCACCGGGCAAGGGCCTCGCCGTACTCGACCATATCAAGGCTCGGTACGACCGTTCTCTCACATTGCTTTACGGCCTCTACCGCAATACGCCGCAGTCTCTCTAATTTACCCGCGACCTTCTCCGCATCAGGGCTTGGCACGGTCCTCTCATTTGTATAAAAAACAATACGCATCACGCCAAGCTCGGTCGCCTTCTGCACTATAAGCTCCGGCTTATCACCCTTAACCAGAGCCTGCAATAAGGTCACCGCAGTCCGGCTCTCACCAACTCTTTCGCGAGAACTACTAACCAGAACCCATGCCGAATCCTTACCGAATTCTTCTATCACACCCGTAAGCTCTAGCCCCTTACCATTTAAGAGTATTACAGGACTGCCAATCTCCAGACGTAAAACCTTTTTAAGATGAATAAACTCCTCGCCACAAAGCTCCACCCGCTCCTGGTCAATTTGTATGTCTTCTACAAAAAACCTTCTCGCCTTTGCCAAAGTTGTTTTCTCCCTGTTGCCACCTAAAATCAACGCAAGGTAATAGCAACCCATTCCTTGCTTTTTGTGATTTTCACTGTATTTAGTGGCGTAGACGCCCTAAGGCTCGCGGCCTCAAAACGCGTAGCGACATCCGTCGCCTCTTCTACTAAGATACCAGAAAGTATCAAAGCTCCACCCTTCTTTACCTTTGCGACTATATCCCCCGTAAGGTTATAAAGAACTATTGTCCTGATATTGGCGACCGCTAAATCAAAAGACCCGCTTAACTCAGAGAGCGGCTTACAAGTAAGCCTCGCCTTTGTTTTATTTATCCTCAGATTTTTACGGGCATTCTTCAGTGCCACCTCGTCTATATCCGTTCCGACTATCCCTTTAAAACCAAGCCTCGCCCCAGCAATCGCCAAGACCCCACTGCCCGTACCAATATCCAACATAGTAGCTGCCGGGGGCATATCTTTTGCAACGGCCTTTATTCCGCGCAGGCAAAGCCGGGTCGTCTCGTGGCCACCTGTGCCAAAGGCCATCGCAGGCTCGATCTCGATTAGATACTCGCCCTTTTTTAAAGCGGCCTTACTCCAAACTGGCCTTACCAGAAAACCACCGACACGTACCGGTCGCAGAAACCTCTTCCACTTCTCTGTCCATGCCTGATCTTTAAATAAAGACGTAGTAAAGCTCCAGCCAAACCGCTCAAGCTCCGCACTTAGACTCAGCAAAGAATCTCCCGTAGCGATATACCCGATCAATGTAAGAGGCTCGGTAAGGGTCTCAGGCCGTCTGGTCATATCCTCTACCACAGGACCAACGACATCAAATGCCAAGGGCTCAAACGGAAGCTCTTCTATAACACCCTGGCTTCCGGCCTCGACAATCAAGGCCGTAGCCTCCTCGGCCTCGCCAACAGGGCCGGTAGCACGCACCTCTATCCATTCCTTTACCTTCTGCGCCATTAACACCAAACCCCTTTAAGAGCGCATATTCTCAAACTGAAGCTCTACGTCCAGATCTTCACCCTTTAGAAAAGCAATAACCCCCTGAAGGTCATCTAGCTTCTTACCGGTTACACGCAGTTGATCGCCCTGAATAGAGGCCTGAACCTTCAGCTTCGTCCCTTTAATCCGCTTAATAATATCCTTGGCCTTGGCCTGTTCTATACCTTGCTGTATCTTTATCTCCTGGCGAAGCAAGCCGCCCGAGGCGTCCTCAACCTTTCCGTAGTCCAGTGCCTTAAGTGAAATCTTTCTACTAATAAACTTTGTCTGTAAGACATCAATAACGGCCTGCAACTTATAATCGTCATCTCCGATAACAGTTATATCACCCTTGCCCTCCCACTGAATCTCACTCTTCGAACCCTTAAAGTCATAACGCTGCCCAAGCTCCTTCTTTGCCTGATTAACGGCGTTGTCTATCTCCTGCTCATCTACCTTTGAAACAACATCAAATGACGGCATACTGATACCTCCCGTAAAAATTTTCTTAATAAAAAACTATCTTGACAGACTTTGCCCCACCGCAGGTGGTACTGCGTACAGCAAATCCATTAACTAAGTTCTATCTTCGCGGCGAAGCCGCTTTGCTCTCCGCAGGAGTGCCACGCCGCAGGGTACTGCGTACAGCAAATCCATTAACTAAGTTCTATCTTCGCGGCGAAGCCGCTTTGCTCTCCGCAGGAGTGCCGCACCGCAGGGTACTGCGTACAGCAAATCCACCTTGGTAATTACTGACTACGCACGGCGTGTAGCCATCTAATGAACTTCGCCCTCACGCAGTGAGTTGCGTACAGCATGTTCATTAATAAAACTTATACCCATGCGTAGCACCACTACGGTCTGACAACCGTTACACCCTTGGGTGCGTCAAAGCGAAAGATTTCATTCTTAAGCCGTGGGTTTATCTTTATATCCTTAAGGCTCACCGTTGTCTCGACCCCGTAAGGGTCTACAACCTTTACGCCCTCTACGATAAAACTATTTTTATTTATCTTAACGACTAACCTGCTAAAACTGGTCTCGCCATAGGTCGGGGCCATACTCACCCTCCAGCTCTCCTTACCATCACGGATAATATCTATCAAAAAATCATCCTCCAGCTCGCCGCCTATCGTCCCCTCTATCCCAGAAAAGCCCGTCAAGAGTCGCATAATAACTGGCAACGGACCCCGGCTGGCATCGGTCTCTACGACCTGCATAATATCAGGCTGATACATCCAGAGCGTTACACCGTCGCTTACGATAACATCTTTTGTTGGAAACTCATACTCCCAGCGCATCTTTGCCGGTATCTCTTCTGTGCCGTCCTTTACCGGCCCTTTTAAAAAGACCCTTCCCTCAGAGACGTTGCGCCGATTAAGCTGCTGATAAACAGCCACTTGCGTAAAACGGGCCGAGAGCGTATCTATAGAGCTATACCTCTTGGTAACCTTCGCCAGGATATCCTTGGCCCGAACCGTAGCACCAGAGGACTCGACAAAGACAAGGCTTAAAGACAAGACCACCAAAAAACCAATCCAAAAAAATCTATTATTTTTTTTTACGCTCATGGCCACCGCACCCTACTCACATCTTTAATTTACAGCCCCTATAAACTACTACTCTTCTATACCTCTTTTCAAGACCTCTCTTGGTTTACTTCCCTGCGGAGGCCCGACTATACCTTCTTCTTCCATCCTCTCTATTATTCGAGCCGCTGTATTATAACCTATCCTGAACCTGCGCTGAATATAAGAGGTCGATAAGAACTCCAGCTTTTCTGCCATAAGAACGGCCTCTCTGTACTTCTTCATAAACTCTTCGCCAAGCTCTTCCTCTTCCTCAATGCGATTTACCGTCTTGGCATCTATAATTTCGGCCTTCTTTAAGATAGGCTTTGCCTGCTTTTTAAGGGCCTCGGTTACGCGCAGTATCTCATCAGAAGAAACGTAGACCCCGTGCACCCTCTTTAACTTAGACGAGCCCGGAGGGAGAAAAAGCATATCACCATTGCCAAGGAGCGACTCAGCTCCCATTGAATCAAGGATTGTCCTGGAATCGACTCTGGAAGGAACTTGAAAGGAAATTCTCGCCGGAAAATTGGCCTTTATAAGCCCTGTCAAGACATCAACAGAGGGCCGCTGTGTGGCAAGAATCAGATGAATCCCGGCGGCACGCGCCATCTGCGAGAGCCTTACCAGAGAATCCTCTACGTCTTTACCGGCTGTCACCATAAGGTCGGCCAGCTCGTCGATTATAACGACTATATACGGAAGCTTTCCGTGCTCTATCGCCTCTGTCCCATCGGCATTCTCACTCGATGCCATGGCTGGCGTGTCTTTTACCCCGCCGTTTTTTTCTTCGGCTAATATCTTATCGTTATAGTCGTCTATATTTTTAGCCCCTTTAACGGCCATACGCTTATAACGCTTCTCCATCTCAGTCACTATGCCGCGCAACATTACGCTAGCACGCTTCGGGTTGGTAACGACCGGGGCGAGCATATGCGGGATACCTTCATAAGCCGAAAGCTCTAGCATCTTCGGATCTATCATTAAGAAACGGACATCATCAGGGGTGGCCTTGTAGAGAATACTCAAGATCATCGCATTTACCGCGACGCTCTTACCCGCACCCGTAGCACCTGCTACCAGAAGATGCGGCATCTTTGCCAGGTCTGTTGTAAAGGGGACACCAGAGACGTCTTTACCAAGAGCTAACGTTAGCGGAGACTTACTCTTATTAAAGTCCTCACACTCCAGAATATCTCTAAAGGCTATAGTCTCTCGCTCCGTATTGGGTATCTCTATCCCGACAACGGCCTTGCCCGGCACAGGGGCAAGGATTCGTATGGACTCGGCACGCATCGCAAGAGCGAGATCATCTGATAGGTTAGTGATCTTACCTACCTTTATACCTGGTGCGGGCTCAAACTCATAGGTCGTAACAACAGGGCCGGGCCTTACCTCTACGACATGACCCGCCACATCAAAGTCATGGAGTTTTTTCTCGAGTATCTTTGAGTTTGTCAGGATAGTCTCATTATCATAGAGACCACTGCCGCCGTCACTCTCATTAAGAAAGCTCATCAGGGGCAGTTTAAAGCTCCCCTTTGCGCCATCTGTCGCAAACTCAAAGCGTTCCTGGCTCTGCTCGGGTTTCTTTGGTGCTACATCCTTAACCGGTTTTGAGGTAACGATGGTTGGTTTTTTGCTAGGCCCTTGTTCAGCCGCAACGATTGCAGCCTGCGCCTTGATCTTTTCTTTATTGGCGGCAGAATCACTACGACGCTTACCAAACCTTCTTGCTACGCTAGAGATCAAGACCCCGAAAAATGTTGCGATTGCCAGAATCACAACGGCTATACTCTGACCAAATCGGACGACCGAGATACCCGTACCCACGCGCAGCGCGATCAAAAGTACAGCACCCAATACTATAATGCTTCCAGCCGAGCCAAGATAAAGACCAAGATGCCTTGCGATAAAGTTACCGACTATCCCGCCTTGTCCGCCAAGGATAATCTCTATTATGGCCGCAAGGGCCACGATAAACAAGATAAGGCTAATGGGAATCGTAGCCCTTACCTTAACGCCGAACCTGAAGAGCATTCTATAGGAAATAAGAAAGAAGAGGGCCGGAAAGACATATGCGGTAAGACCAACTGCTATAAAGAGAAGCCAGGAGATAGTATTACCGATCAGCCCTACGCGACTCTCGGTGCCGGCATGGAAACATATTAGACTTGCCGTTGCCAGCAGTGCTATAGCAAGAAATATTATTCCGGCTATCTCGGCCTTAAGACCCCTTTCTTCTTTTTTTTGTTTTGCCACTTTCCCCCGATCCGTTCTAAACGGTTTGACCCGTCTTGGACGGCTGTAATCCGCCTTGGACGGTTCTTAAACTAAGCCTTCTTAAATTGCTTACTAAGGGTAATGGTCTGGTACTGATAAGAAGACCCGATCTTTGGGCCATAGACCTCTTTAGGAGTCTTACTCATCTTCTCAAAGAATAATTTAAAGAGGGTCTGACCGTGGGCGATCATAAAAGGCACGTCATGGGCGCGTACTTCTAGGACGGCCTGCGTCCCTTTTACCTCGCCCCGCTTTCCGTAGCCAAAGCCCGGGTCAAAGAAACCCGCGTAATGCGTGCGCAACTCGCCCGAGCCGGCCTCAAACGGCAGCATCTCTGAGGCATAGCCACCGGGTATCCTGATCTTTTCCTTAGAGGCCAGGATATAAAATTCTTCGGGCTCTAGTATCAAGGTACCCCTGTCATTTCTATAGATCGGCTCCCAGAAATCTTTCATATTATAATGATCTTTATTAGAAAGATCCACAACCTGACTATTCTTCTTTGACTTATAGCCGATAATCCCGCTCTTATCACCCTTAAGATCAACACTCATAAATATCCCGTTGGATATTATATTACCATTGGCATTGGAGACCTTCTGATCGCCGTCATATAAAAGACCGATCTCGGTATTAAGTCTTTTAAGCTGCCTGTCACTGACCAGACAATCGCCACGACGGAGCCTAAGCTGTACAAGACTCTGCCCGGCCTTTACCCTGACGGTAAAAGAGCGCGGCATTATCTCCAGAAAAAGCCCACCTTCGTAGCCATCCCTTATCTCATCAAAGCGAGAATTCCTATCGGTTATGACGCGCGTAAAGATATCGAGCCTTCCGGTCGTGCTCTTTGGATTGGCCTTACCACCAACGCCCCTTGGCAACTTCAAAAACTCCATCAAGGGGATAAGATAGACGCTATCTTTTTCCAGGATCTTACCATCCTCGCCCATATCCATCTCATACATTACAAGGTCGATTCCGTACATATCCTTCTGATGCAACTTATCAAGGACGCCGTCGGTCTCGGGCAAAAAGCTCGAAACCAGCCTGTAGACCTTTGTACCCAACCTAAGGTCCATGCTAGCCGGCTGTACCTGCCCGTCAACTATAGGTGTGGACGCCGTAATAACGCCCGCTGCTATCGCCTCGTTTAGTTCCACGTCACTAAAGACACCGCTACTTTGTTTTTTCTTTGCCATCTTTAAAATCAATAGGGGTTTTCTCATCCCCTTCTCCGTTTTATATACGCGTTAACCAGCTCTCATACTCCGAAGCCCTACCCTTCACCGCATCAAAGTAGATTCTCTGGATCTGCTCTGTAATAAGACCACGCTTGCCGTCCCCTATCTTTCTATCGTCTATCTCACGGACCGGGGTTACCTCAGCAGCCGTTCCTGTTAAAAAGACCTCATCTGCCGTATAGAGTTCATCGCGGGTAAACCTCTCTTCTGTAACCTCGATTGAAAGATCTGCGGCTATTTGCATAACAGTATCTCTGGTTATTCCCTTTAGTATAGAAGTTAGCGAGGTCGTCTTCAATTGTCCGTCCTTTACCATAAAAATGTTTTCGCCGGTCGCCTCTGAGACGTAGCCATCTGTATCAAGCATTATCGCCTCATCATAACCAGCCTTTACTACCTCACGCTTAGCAAGAATAGAATTAAAATAACCACCGGTTGTCTTTGACTTTGTCATGGCAGCATTTACGTGATGCCTGGCGTATGAACTGACCTTTGCCCTTATTCCGCTATTAAGCCCTTCCTCACCAAGGTATGCCCCCCACTCCCAAGCAGCCAAAGCTATACGCACGGGATTATCCTTAGGATATATTCCCATAGCACCGTCACCCAGAAACACAAGCGATCTGATATAGCATTCGGCAAGTTTATTTGCCTTTACTATTTCTATCGTTGCCTTGCTGATTTCGGCTTCTGTATAAGGGATATCTATCTGGAGTATCTTTGCCGACTCAAAGAACCTCTTTGTATGGTCGCCGAGCCGGAAGATCGCACTGCCGCCGTCTTCTGTGGCGTAACACCTGATACCCTCAAATGCACCAAGCCCGTAATGAAGTGTATGCGTGAGCACATGAACATTCGCCTCGTCCCACCCAACAAACTCTCCGTCCATCCATATCTTTTCTGCTTTCTTCACTAACTCTGCTCCTTCCGTCTGAGACGGACTCTTAATTATCTTTTATATAAATCTTTAGCTTTTTTTTTTGCATCCAACAAACTCTGAGACCGACCTTTAATACCTTGAGTTTTCTTACCTATCAGAGACCACCCTGCTTTATTTTTATCAAGATAAAATCTCGTAGTCCGCTCGCCTCTCATAACCGTAGCGACAAAACCCGTACCGTGCCTGAATATACTAAGGCTATCTTTTTCTCTAATCTTTAAAAAATCTTTTTTTATAAGAAACTCTAAAACCTCTTTCTCGATCCTTTTGGCTTCTTCCAGAGAACCTCTCGTCAAATCCTCAACAACTATTATCGGAGTCCTGCCGATCTCTATATAATTTATTATCCTCAATACATCGTCATCAAGCCCAACGACGCAGCCCTTAGATTCGCGCGGTCTTTTAAGCCTTGGCGGATCATCAGTGCCGTGCAGCCAGATACCAGAGCCTGTTTTTTTCGCTAGCTTATCAATCGGATTCGGGTAGTCCATCACAACCGCCAGCACCCCGTAACGCCCGGGCAGTTCCTTACCATCGATTGACTCTACAAAAAAATAAGTGCCTTCCGGCGTCTTTAGATCGCCGCGCCTCAGCTTATCGCCCTTTGCCTTCCCCGATATTACGTGAAAGAACCCTATCGTCTCTAGCCCTTCACCTATAACATATAGCCCTGGCTTGGACTTTACGACAAAGAGCACCTCCGCACCCTCTCCGAGCTTTATAATATTACTAGCAAGATATCCTTTCTCAATTACATTGCTTGCATCTACCTTAACAAAAGACAAGATCAAGACTACCAAAAAGACAAGAAAAAGAATAATATAGCGCAGTATTCTTTTCTTCGCAGCTACTGCGCCGTGGTTATCCGAGTCGCTCTGCCTCACCCTAAACCCCAACCTTCTCCACAGCCCTCTGCTCTATAGGCGCACCGGCCTTGGTCATAACGCAGTTGCCCTCAAAGACAACACCCTCGTCCATCAGCAAGTTCGGCGTATTTATATCGCCTATAACCCTGCACGGACTCTTTAACTCGACCCTTGTTCCAGCCGAGATCATCCCTCTTATCTCACCAGAGACAATAACAGTGCTGACCCTGACCTCACCCTCAATCAAAGCACCCTCACCAACCAGCAGTATTCCGCCGGACTCTATCTCGCCCTTGTAATGACCCTCTATCCTGACCGAGCCATCAAAGACCAGCTTACCCTCCATCCTCATGCCCTTCCCTATAAAACCAGCTACCTCTGAGCTTCTCTTCATCGCTTACGCCTCCTTAACCACCTGCGGTGGAGCAAAATTCATTAGATAGTCACTTGCCGCTCACAGCACAAAACCCTATTAACACACTTTGCCGTACGGCGAGCACCCACCTGCGGTGGAGCAAATTCATTAGATAGTTACTTGCCACTCACAGCACTAAACCCTATTAACACACTTTGCCGTGCGGCGAGCACCCACCTGCGCTCACTGCGTGAGAACAAAATTCATTAGATAATTACTTGCCGCTCACAGCACTAAATCATATTGATGCATTTGCTGTACGCAGTACTTAGAGACCCCTTAATAGGTCCAGCAACCTCTCACGCTCATCACTGCTATAGTACTCAAGCTCTATACTACCCTTACCACCCTTGTCTTTTACTCGGACCTTCGTACCAAAGCGTCTCCTTAACTCATCCTCTATAGCACCAAGTGCGGAACCAGCTGCCGCTGATGCCCCTGAGACCACCATCTTTTCAGCAGAGATCTTTTTTGCACGCGCCAACCTCTCGGCCTCTCTAACAGATAGCCCCTTTGCTATAACCTTCTTACAGAGCTCACGCTGCGCACTAGGGCCTTCCAGAGATAATATCGCACGTGCGTGCCCCATCGTAATCTTTCCCGTAACAAGCTCCACCTTTACCTCTGGCGGTAGCTTTAAGAGCCGCAGATAATTCGCCACTGTTGCTCGCTCTTTACTAACCTTCTTAGCAACAAGCTCCTGAGAGAGCCCTGTATCGATAAGCCGCTGGTAGGCCTCTGCCTCCTCCATAGGATTCAGGTCTTCACGCTGAATATTCTCTATTATCGCAAGCTCCAGACTCTCCGCGTCCGTCACATCCATTATTACAATCGGAACCTCAGAAAGCCCAATGCTCTTTGACGCGCGCCAACGACGCTCACCCGCTATAAGTTCATAGCTAGAGCCGTCTTTACGTACAACTAAAGGCTCAATAATACCTTTTTCTTTAATAGAACTAGCTAGTTCCGCCAATGCCTCGGCCCTGAAGGTCCGCCTAGGCTGCTGCTTATTAGGAACTATATTTCCTATAGGGCACAACATATAACCTGTGCCTCTACTTTCCGGCTCAATACTGCGCGTTGGCAGCCTCGGCTCTCCCATCAGTGCGCTCAGTCCGCGCCCCAGTACCTTCTTTGTCATACCAATACTCCCGTGCCTTTCTGGCTATTATTTGCAACAAACTCACGAGCAAGCTCCATATAGCTTACAGCACCCTTTGAGTTAATATCATAGGTCACGATTGGCTTACCAAAGCTTGGAGACTCGCTAAGCTTCACATTACGAGGGATCGTCGTCTTATAGGCCTTATCCGCAAAATGCTCCTTTATCTCGTCGGCGACCTGATGCGCAAGGTTATTCCTCGAGTCAAACATCGTAAGCACTATCCCCTCTATCTCCAGCTCCGGGTTACGCCTCTCTCTAATTAGATTGATCGTCCTTACGATCTTGCTCACCCCTTCCAGCGCATAATATTCACATTGAAGCGGAATAAGAACAGAATCGCTGGCAGTAAGGGCATTAACGGTAAGCAGGCTCAGAGACGGTGGGCAATCTATAAATATATAATCAAAATCGTCTATTACGGTCTGCAAGGCATCTTTTAGCCTATTGTCTCGATTCTCTGCATCTACCAGCTCGACCTCTGCCCCTGTCAGGTCCAGTGTTGCTGGAACGACCTTTAACCACTCTAACGCTGTCGGCACTATAAGCTCGCCAAGCGGGACCTCGCCGATGATCGCATCATATATACCGCCCTGCTCACCATCCGGGTTAAGACCGACACCACTGGTGGCATTGCCCTGAGGATCAAAGTCAACAAGCAAGACCCGCCTCTCTGCAACGGCCAAGGCCGCCGACAGGTTTACAGCGGTCGTAGTCTTACCTACCCCGCCCTTTTGATTTGCTACTGCTACTATCTTTGCCATAGATGCAAGACTCCTTTGGAACGCAAAAAGCTTAACATAACGACGGCGATTTTGAAAGTTTTTTAGAACTATATTTCTGTAATTTTTTTTAAATATAGGGGATTTTACCAGATATGTTCCACGTGGAACATATTGACCTGACAAAAGCAGTAAAACATCTCAAAAAAATGCCATAACTGCTTCTCCTTTCTTGGCTCACGAAACCCATATGTGAGATTGTTCCACGTGGAACAATCAGGTGGACGACTAAGGCTAGCCTAAAGAAAGAACAACGATTGAGGTCTTTCTATCTGAAAAAGGAATGGTAAACTCATCGATCTTGGCACTCACACCATTGATATCATCCAGCTCTGTATCAAGTTTGCCGTCCCTAGGCCCTTTCATAGCAATAATTCTGCCGTCTTCTTTTAGATAGGGCCGTGACATCTCTATAAATGCAGAGAGCTCTGAAAGGGCACGAGATGTCACACAATCAAATTTTTTAGCATTTTTAAAGACCACAGCCTTGTCCTCGGCACGTGCGTTTATGACATCGACCCCTGAAAGCCCCAAAGTCCTAGTGATGTGGCGTAAAAAAGAGGTCTTCTTACCGGTTGGCTCAATAAGTGTGAGGCGAAGCTGTGGGCATGCGATCTTTAAGACCAGACCGGGATAGCCTGCACCTGTGCCGATATCGAGCAGGCTATCAACGCCATCCATATATCTTAGAGGTATCAAAGAATCGAGAAAGTGACGTAAGATAATGTCCTTATCACCAGTAAGTGAGGTCAAGTTTATACGCCTGCTCCACTTCTTGAGCTCTTGGATATAGCTCTGATACAACGAGATCTGGACCTTATCCAGCTCAATACCGAGCTCTGCCGCGCCGTCCTCTAGATATTTCTCTATTTGCTGACTCTCTAACCGCACCTTATCGCCTCTTATTGGAGTTATCCCTTTAATTACCGAGATTATCCCTCTATTTTCTTAAGATATACCAACAACATGGATAATGCCGCTGGCGTTACCCCTGAAATTCTACCGGCCTGCCCAATAGTCACAGGCCTGACTCGCATAAGCTTCTCCTTGATCTCACTAGAGATACCCGGAATATCTTTATAAGAGAGTTCCTCTGGGATAGGACGTTCTCCCATGGCCCTGAATCTACGCGCCTCTTCGGCCTGACGACGTATATAACCCTCATATTTGGCCTCGACCTCGATTGAATAGATAACCCTACCCTCGATTGAGAGCTCTGAGAGCCAAGAAGGAAGGTCACGTACCAGAGAAAAGATCTTTGCAATATCTGCCTCAGGGCGTCTTAAAAGAATCTTAAGGCTGATTGCCTTCCTTATCGTACCGAGCCCTGCCTCCTTTGCGCTAATAGAAAGTTCCGAGCCGGGCGTTACCAGATAACCATCTAGCCAAGCAAGGCCCTTTTCTACAAGATCCCTTTCCTTTGCAAAAATCGCATACTCTGCGCCGCTTACAAGACCAAGCTCATAACCCTTTGCCCTTAGCCTGCGCTCAGCGTTATCTTCTCGCAAAAGCAACCTATACTCGGCGCGTGACGTAAATAAGCGATAAGGTTCTTCCGTGCCCTTGGTTACTAAATCATCAATTAAAACAGCTATATAGGCCTCTGAACGCTCCAGAACTAGGGGCGGCCTATCTGTTAAAGCTAGGGCAGCGTTAATCCCGGCCATAAGCCCCTGTGCTGCGGCCTCTTCATAGCCGGATGTCCCGTTTATCTGCCCTGCGTGATAAAGACCCTTTATCCGCTTTGTCTCTAGCGTAGGGTGCAGCTCGGTAGGATCTACAAAGTCATACTCTACGGCATAGCCGGGTTTTAAGATTTCGACCTTTTCTAACCCCTTAATCGTACGCAGAAATGCAAGCTGGACATCAAGCGGCATACTCGTAGAAAGTCCGTTCGGATAGACCTCAATGGTATCTCGCCCCTCTGGCTCTAAGAAGATCTGGTGACGCTGACGGCCAGCAAATCTCGTCACCTTATCCTCTATAGAAGGGCAGTAGCGAGGGCCCGTACCCTTGATCACACCGCTGTAAAGCGGTGATTTATCTAGATTTTCCTCGATTATGGCATGTGTTTTTGGGTTTGTATAGGTGATATGGCAGGGCATCTGATCCTGCACCAACCCAGGTGAAGAACTAGAAAAAGGCCGTGCATCAAGGTCACCCGGCTGAAGCTCTAGCTCCGAGTAATCAATAGTCCTTGTATCAAGCCTCGGGCAGGTGCCCGTCTTTAGGCGACCCATTCGAAAGCCTGCGTGCTTTAACCACCGTGATAACCCGATGCTGACCCCGTCCCCTCGACGCCCGCCCTCTGTCGTCTCAGAGCCGGTATGCATAAGCCCTCGTAAAAAAGTACCAACGGTTATTATCACGGCACGTGCTGAAAAGCTCGCTGGTGATTCTTCTGCACCGGCCTCTAGCAGTACGCCTTTGACCTTTCTTTGCGGCCCTGCGCCGTCTAAAAGTATCTCTGCGACAAGTCCTTCTTTTATAGAAATATTTGGAGCACTCTCCAAGGCACTAAGTACCGCGCCCTTATAGAGGTCTTTATCAGCCTGCGCACGTGTGGCACGCACGGCAGGGCCCTTACTGGCATTTAAGGTCCTGAACTGGATCGCAGTCTTATCGATGACTCGTGCCATCACACCACCGAAGGCGTCTATCTCTTTTACAAGATGACCCTTGGCGATCCCTCCGATTGCTGGATTGCAGGACATCTGCCCTATGGTATCTCGACTTATAGTAACGACCAACGTAGAAAGCCCCATACGCGCGGCAGCCAGCGCGGCCTCAGCCCCGGCATGCCCGGCACCTATTACTATTAGATCAAAGTTGGTCTGCATTACTACTCCCTCACAAAACTGAATTAATGAAATTAAAACTATATAAATCAGGTAAATAAAGTGCTTGCAGGTCATAACCGTCCTGATTCATATCACTGCCGTCAAAAGCAATACTGCATTTTAGCTTATGATGCTTTTAAATGTCAATGAAATGGAGTAGATCGGGAGAAAGAGGTTTTTAATAAAAAATAAATTAATATTGACTTTATTGAAAATTTCTATATACTTTACGTCCTATGGCAACTATAAAAGATAAAAAAACTACAACTACTGGCACAAAGAAGAAAGCCCCTATAAAAAAGGCTGCCAAGGCAACTCCGGCTAAAAAAACGCCTATTAAAAAGGCTGCGCCAAAAAAGACTGCCGTGAGAAAAGGACCTACTAAAAGTTCTTTTAAAAAAGAAATGCGGTCTATGCTGCTTGATAATAAAAAACATCTGCTCGCTGATATCAATCAAAAGATAAAACAGGAAAGCGATGCGAATAAGAAAGAAGGCGATATCTACGATATAGCAAGCTCTGAGCGAGAAAGAGAGCTGACCCTTATGCTCGGCGACCGCGATAGAAAAAAAATTCAGCAGGTCTATCTAGCTTTAGAATGGCTTGACGAAGAAGAATACGGGCTCTGCGAAGAGTGCGGAGAACCAATCGGTGACAATCGCATGCGTGCCCTTCCCTTTACACGCGTCTGCGTAGAGTGCAAATCTAAACTCGAAAAAAACACCCTGTTCAAAGGTAGGCTCGATGACGGTCCGCAAGGAATGGGCGACAAGTCCGATAGCGGCGAAGATGTCTTTTAATGCACACCTCGCTTCAACCTGTAATTATTAAGGCAATTTTCTCTAATGACTAGGCATACCAAAAAAAATCTAACATATTTCGCCGGTGCGGTTATCCTCTTTCTGCTCGGCATGAGTCTCTTTATAGTCAACAAACCGGAAAAGATAAGAAACTACGTAAAGGTCCGTATGGGGACTTTCGTAGAGATCGTCTTAAAGGGCGATAACCCGGAGGCAGCCGAGACGGCCTTTGAAGAAATATCAAGGCTAGAAGAGATATTTAGCAGCTATAAGCCAGATAGCGAGATCTCGCGCATAACTAAGAATGCCGGTATTAAACCGGTAAGGGTCTCTGCCGACGTAATTGAGGTCCTAGAGACAGCCCTCAGAATATCTGCCGCATCACACGGCGCATTCGACCCGACCATCGGAGCTGTCTCTAAACTCTGGGACTTCTCAAAGGTAGGAGGAATGAATACGGAAGAAGGCAGGCTAACGGTAGATAGCCCTATCCCGAGCAAAGCAGCACTTGCCAGACAACTACCTCTGGTCGACTATAAAAAAATAAGTATTAATAAAAAGGCCTCTACGGTAATGCTGGATGAAAAAGGCATGGCCTTAAACCTTGGGGGTATAGCTAAAGGTTATATAGTACGTAAGGCCTTTCTAAAGATGCAGGAAGTCCACGGTGTAAACTGGGCCGTTATACGTGCTGGCGGAGATATGACGGTCTTTCATGACCCCGATTTCAGCATTGAGATCGAAAAATCAAAAGACCCACTTACCGTTGGCGTACAACATCCAAGGAAAAAAGCCATAATTATTGGTATGCTAGAACTCACACCCTTGGGCGAGACCTTCTCAACCAGAGCGGCCTCCTCTATATCTACCTCAGGCGACTATGAAAGATTCTTTATTAGAGACGGGGTAAGATACCACCATATCCTTGATCCTCGTACAGGTATGCCAGCAGATGCCAGCCAGAGTGCCACAATCCTATCACGCGATCCAATCCTGGCAGATGCACTCTCTACCTCTGTTTTTATCCTTGGGGCTGAAAAAGGTATGGCCCTTATAGAGGCTACAAAAGGAGTAGAAGGCGTAATCATTGATAAAGACGGCGTTGTCACAGTCTCTAGCGGCCTCGGAGAAATATACAAACCCCACAACTAGCCCCATGCGGGGCGGCATATTCATTAAGATACTTCTAGCTACACGTTGCACGAAACCCCATTAATATATTTTGCCGTGCGCAGCACCATGCAGCACCTTACGTTGGTTCAAGTTTGCAACTTGAACCTTAACATTCTTGCTGAACAACGACTTTTTGATTTATTTCAACACTTGTCTTTTATAGAGCAATGCCTGTGCCTTGCTGTCTTTTAATACAAGCCCCGAAACTAAAAACACAGTTAATAACAAAATACTGGCCTTGCCCTGTATTTTTAATAAAATATAAGAAAAGATCGAAATTTATTTTTTCCTGTATTTTCGACTCTTCTGAAACTTTCTGACGGCCCTGTTATGTTCCTTAAGGGTATATGAAAATTTATGCGTACCATCATTGCGAGAGACAAAGTAGAGGAAGGTAACATCTGCCGGATTTAATGCGGCACGAAGAGCGGCCCTGCCCGGGCTCGCTATTGGGCCAGGTGGCAGACCATAGTTACGGTAGGTATTATAAGGTGTGCGTGTTAAAAGGTGCTTTTTTGTAATGTTTCCATTATAGTCTTTGATCCCGTAGATCACAGTTGGGTCACTCCCGAGACGTATTCTTTTTCTCAGCCTATTGCGAAAAACAGCAGAGATAAGCGGCATCTCATCTACCTTCCCAGTCTCCTTCTCGATTATAGAGGCGAGCGTCACATGCTCTAAAACAGTCATCCCCTGCTTGCCTGCCTCTTTCTGAAACTCACGGGCATAGACATCCTTGAAGGTCGCTACCATCTTGCGAATTACATCATCGGTCGATGCAAGCTTTGTAAAGTTATAGGTATCGGGGAAAAGATAACCCTCTAGGCTCTCACCCTTAAGACCATAGGCAGAGGCGGCCTCAGCAGTCATTGTTGCTTTAATAAAAGCGTCCTTAGCACCAAACCCCTTGCTCTCTACCAAGGCGGCTATATCTTTTATATTATAGCCCTCGGGAAAAGTAACTGGATAACTCTTGGTTCGCCCTGCTACCAGAGTATCGAGAAGTGCCATCGGGCTCATCTGTGCTGATAATTCATATTCACCGGCCTTTATCTTTTTATGAGCCCCTTTAAGAGATGCCGCGATCTTTATACCAAGCGTCTCCTTTAAGAAACCTTCCTTAACAAGCTCTCTTGCAATGGCATTTAGACCCATACCACGCTTAACTAAAAAAACTGCGGGTAAAGCACTACTGGAGGCCGCTGTATATAGCTTGGTGTATAGATATATACTAGCGATAAAAAAACAACCCACAACTACTACAACAAAAAATTTAATATGTTTTTTATTACGATTCAACGCTATACCTACTACCTTTAATCTTCTTCTTTATTTTGTCTTGCATCTAACCAACCCTGTAGGATATAGGCCGCAGCGAGTTTATCAATTACCTGCTTACGTTTACTGCGCCGCGCGTCACCCTGGATAAGGACTCGCTCTACTGCGACCGTTGAAAACCGCTCGTCCCAAAACTCTATTGCAACGTGACTGCTAGCAGGCTCTGCCTGAAGGGCCGCCTCCAGTGCCGTGGTAAATCGGCGCGTATAGGCAGCGGCTGATCCTTCCGTGCCGTTCATCTCATAAGGCATACCAATAACAAGCCTACCAATATCACTTGCGACAACCTCTAAGACTATATCTGCCAAGTCGTCCTTCTGCGAGCTTCTCTTAATAACCTTTAGAGGCTGCGCTATAAGCATACTCTCATCGGTAAGCGCAAGCCCTATACGACGCCGACCAATATCGAGGCCTAAAACCCTCTTTTTTCCTTTTTCAACCATAGCACAAAGTATAGCCTTTATAAGATGACTCTTCAACAGAACAAAAGACTAAAAAACCCGCAAACACACGTGACTTTATAATCCCCCTCAGTCCCCCTTTTCCAAAGAGGGAAGTTGTTGAACCATACGCCTAAAATTAAATATAAAGCTCATTTTTACAGTCAATAACCAGTCCGCTGCTGCTTGACTGGATTTAGACCTTACTATATCATTGCCTTTACCTATTTTATTTTTACCATTTACTTCAGGGCGATTAACGCAGTGGTTGAGTGCCACCTTCGCACAGTGGAAGTCACTGGTTCTAACCCTTTATCGCCCACCATAAAAATTTATCTGATTAAAGACCGAACCTTACCCACTCTCAAGTTTTCTGCTATACTGTGCCATGGTCTTTATTTCAAAGACAAAAAACTCTCTCTAAAAAATCAACCTAACCAATACTATTGCAAAAGGAGGACTTGACGATGTTAAAGACCTTTCTATTATTTGCCTTTATATCTTTAGGAAGCCTTTTTATCTTTCAACCGAATATCGCTAAGGCCACCGATAAAAACGCAACCTATGATACCTCTATCATAGTTGCCAAAAACTACCGTCAGAACAACCCTTGCATGATGAAGAATCCATGCGCAATGATGAACCCTTGTTCTAAAAATCCGGGCATGATGAAGAACCCGTACGGGTTGAAAAATCCCTGCGGGTTGAAAAATCCCTGTTCAGGGATAAAACCTATCAGGAAAAAAGCATTTAAAAATAAAAAGCAGGTCCTTAAATACGGCAAGCGGCTCTGGAGAAATAAACAACTCGGCACAGCGGGCATCTCCTGCAAGACATGCCACCAGAAGGGCGCAAATCTCAAGAACAAGCCATACCCGCGCTACATTAAGATGACCGGTGATATAGTAACGCTGGACCAGATGATTAACTTCTGCATAACCAACCCGATGAAGGGAGAGGCACTTAAGTGGAACTCCAAGAGACTGACCGCGCTTAATGCCTATACGCAGAAGCTGGCCAAGAAAAATGCAGCCCTTAATAATCCCTGCTCAATGCGAAACCCATGTGCTATGAAGAACCCTTGCGCGATGAAAAACCCGTGTAGCATGAAAAATCCTTGCTCTGGGTATTAAGATCGAGACTACTTTATGCAGCACTCGCCGTAGTCATAGTTCCTGTTTGCTATGACTACGGCTTTGCCGCCGGTAACAGTCCACCTAATCTTAGTGCATCCTTCAGTGCCCACTGGCAGCGACCTCTAAACCTTACAAGAGACAACGCCAGCACACCCGGCCTTCTACCCGCAGACTGTAAACTCTGCCACCCGCAGCAATACGCCCCGTGGTCCAGATCCTTACACAGCAAAACAACAGGCCCGGGCCTTATGGGCCAGTTAAGCCCTGACTACCCAGGCTTTGCCGGTAGCTGCTACTTCTGTCACGCACCGGCAAAAAAACAAAATGAACTTCTTCTTGACGACCAGGGCTTTTATGAAAATGCCGCCTTCAATAAAGACTTGCAAGACTCGGGCGTTAGCTGCGCCATCTGCCACCTGCGCGACTCTGTAATTAACGGACCTACCGGCCCTACAAAAACAAGCAACAAAGACATACCGCACCAAAATACAAAAAAACCTATCTTTAAAGACTCTATTTTCTGCAGTGCCTGCCACCAACTCGACGGCGGCTTTGAGCTCAACGGCAAGTCACTTACCAATACATATAAAGAATGGCTGGATAGCCCCTACCCGGCACAAAATATACATTGCCAAAGCTGCCATATGCCAGAGGGCAAGCACCTCTTCCTGGGCATACACGATAAAGCTACCGTGCGAGATGCACTCGAAATAAAAATAAAAAGTTCAAAAAAAGCCATTACCCTTACTCTGAAAATTACCGGAGCCGGACATTATCTGCCGACCTATGTCACCCCGCTGATTATCGCCAGCGGTCATCTCATCGACAGCTCCGGTAATATTATAAAAAATACACTAATTAAAAACCTTATAGGCAGAGTAGTCAAACTCGATCTATCAGAAGAAGTAATGGATAGCCGCATCGCACCGGGTGCGACCCATACCTTCAAGTACCAACCCGAATATCCCAAAAACACAAAAAGCCCTTTAAGGGCCGTAATCGAGGTTCGGGTCTATCCCGATGAGTTCTATAACAGGTTCTTCAAAGAGGCATTAAAAACCGGAGCTTATGCATCCAGAGCCCTTATGCTAGAGGCACTTGAGGCGACTGAACAATCGCCATACCTGCTTTTTAGGGGCATTCGCCCCTTTAATTAAGCTTGAACAATTTATATCTCTAACAAAACCTACTAGGGCATTCACCCCTTTAATTAAGATCGCAGAATTTATGCTATCAGTATACAACTTCAAAAATCTCTACCGGCTTTTCTCTACCTTTAACCTTAAGGTTACCGTACTCCTTCATCTCAAAAGAAAAACTGGCTGAGTCATAGATACTTCTGGTTACCAGAATCTGCCCGCCCTTGGCTATTGCCTGTAAACGTTGCGATATATTGACGACATCGCCGATAGCGGTATAGTCCATATGCTGCGGACTTCCTACGTTGCCAACAACGACCTCGCCTGAGCCGATACCAATACCGGTCGTAAAGTTTTTTCTTATAAAGTCATTCGGGATATCTCTAAGCTTTAACTGCATATCAACGGCGGTCTCAATAGCAAGTCGTTCGTTATTTACGGTCTCGGTCGGTGCGCCAAAGAGTGCGACAATCATATCACCGACGAATTTATTCAGAGTACCGCCGTAGCCAAAGACAATATCTACCATAAAGGTAAAGTATTCATTCAGGTAATCTACGACCTCTTCTGGCGGAAGCTTTTCGCAAGTCGCTGTAAAACCTCTAATATCAGAAAAGAGTATTGCGATATCTTTCTTTACCGGCTCTAAGGATATATCATCTTTGCCAAGAAGGCTCGCCTCCAGAATCTTTGGCGATATATATCTACCAAGATTACTCTCGGCCAAGACCGAGCCAAGTTTATTTGCATGAAACTGAGCGTTCTGTATGGCAGAGGCTACGTGGACAACAAGAATAGAGAATATCTGTAAGTCCTGCTCTGTATAAGAAACCTCTGAATCATTGCTTACATTAAAGACACCGAGCACCTTACCCTTTGCCTTAAGCGGAGCACACATAAGAGAATTTGCCGACTTAGCACCCTCCACGTAGCGCGGATCAGAGACTACGTCATTTACTATCTCGGCCTTTCCAGACTCAAAGACATAACCGGCTATTCCCTCACCCGGGCGAAGTGTGATCTTCGGATGATACTCCTGGCCCGAGGCCGAAAGAATACTAAGGCGTCCTTCATCTTTATTTAAAAGCATTATAGAGGCACTCGTTGAATCGATAAACTTACCGGCCTCTGCTACAGCTAGAAGAGCTATCTCATTAACATCCAACTTCTCACTCATGGTCTGCGCGATATCACTTAAAATACCAAGCCTTATATGATCTTCTGATTCAGATGTTGCAATAGCAGGTGCCGCAACCTTGCTCATCTCCAGCTCATAGTCCATGATCCGAGAGATAAGACGAGCTACCCTCTCAAGGTCTCCCGAACCCTTTACATAGGCCGCAACAGAGCCACCGACCTTGATCGGAAACTGCACAGGGTACTCGCCGTCTTTACCCAGCAGGCAAACCCCCTTGGTATCTACTATTGCCAAAGGAGTTGGATGCAAGCCAACTATATCGCCAACAGTAGAAGAAAACCTTTTATCTGCTAAAAACATCTTTAAATCCAAAGACATTAGAACCTTACTCCTCACCTTAAAATCGACAATAAATATATAGCAAAACCCCATTACTACTATAAAAAGTATAACCCTTAAACCTGCTTTATTCAAGACGTAAAGAAAAAACAAAATTTTAAAAAACCTTAAAAAAAGACAGCAAAGCGCGATAAATACATATATTATAAACAAAAAAACCAGACCCACCCTTACCTCTTCAATATTATGGTAAGATAAAAAGAACCAACAAGGAGAAATACTATGGCCTTTTATCCTACAAAAGAACTTATAGATCTGGTCTTTGGAGTAGCCGCTGCCACACCTCTTACCGAACCTCTTACCGAACCTCTTACCGAACCTCTTACCGAACCTCTTGCTAACCCACTTGAAAAAGAACATACAAAAGACAACGGCCTCAACTCGGATTATTCAAACTCCGGCACCTATCTAAAGCCCTCAGTCTTCTTTGGCAACTCAGAGAAAGACCACAAAACCCCGATTGGTATCTTTAATAGCCACAGACCCGTAAATAACCAAAAAAAGTTCAAAAACAAACCAAAAACAACAGAAAACAGCCATATTATGACTGGTTTTGGTGATTTGGACAATCTACTTGGCACGCTCGATAACGACTCTCTTACCCTTATCGCAGGTCTACCCGGAGTGGGCAAGACCTCTTTATCTCTAAATATCGCGGAATACGTCGGCGCCGACTCTAATATGCCGGTCGCCTTCTTCTCGCTAGATATAAACCGAGAAGAACTGCTTACGCGCCTAGTCTCGGCTAGATCAAAGGTTACACTTAATAGCATCTATAGTGGCTTTATAACCTCTACCGAAAGAGAAGGACTCAACGCAAGCCTTGAAGACCTTTACCACGCACCGATTTACATAGACGACAGCGCAGGGCACTCCCTTGCCTCAATTAAAGAACAGATCCAGACCACTAAAGACAAATTAGGACTAAAACTTATTATTATCGACTGCCTGCAACTTATAGGTGATAAAAACACCAATGAACGTTCTTTACGTAAAGTAAGTGCCGCACTAAAGGACCTTGCAAGCGAGTTGACAATCCCTATAATCGCGACCTATCAATTACCTCAGGCATGGCAAAACAAAAAAGTCGTCCCACATCCGTCTTTTATTCTCAGACAAGGAGCAGTTAAACACTACTGCGCCGATAAGGTAATACTTATCTACAGAAGAGGCGTCTGTAGAGAGTGCCACTGCCAGATAGAGCTCTGTACCTGCGCCCTAGACCTGGATACACGGCTCGTCGTTGGCCACGGAGATTCCCAGAAAGGCGTCACACACCTAAGATGCATAAGCAGCTCGGTACACTTCAAGACCCCACCACCTGCGGTGGGGCAAAATCCATTAAATCACTAAGCACCGTGCATAATAAAAAATCTCATTAATACATTTTGCCGTGCGCAGCACCACCTGCGCTCACTGCGTGAGAGCTAAAGCCCCTTCGGGGCAATTATAAAGCTTGTTAGGTGACGCAGCACCACCTGCGGTGGGGCAAAGTCCATTAAATCACTAAGCACCGTGCATAATAAAAAATCTTATTAATACATTTTGCTGTGCGCAGCACCGGCAATTTATCATGCTGAATTTAGTTCAGCGTCTGTATTTGTTTTCATAGATTTCTCAATAATGAATACAGATCCTAAAAGCTATAACCAGTTTTTCTAAAATGGGTGGTGAGTGGAATTCTTGCCAGGTTAGTGGTATAAAATAGGGATGTGTCAAGTTAGAGATATCCTGAATAAAGTAGATGCCGAAGAAGTTCTAGGGGCGATGGGTTTTACAAATGCAAGGCGTTCTATCAAAGAACTTCAGGCTCTTGAGAAGACGCCGTTTGGTGTTTACTTAGATACTATCGTAGAAAAAGCTATTACCTCTCCCTGCGCTGAAGATGCCTTGGGTGGCTTAACGGCCCTTACCGAGGTTTTATCAGCGGATATACTCAAAGATTTTTTAGCCAAAAAAGGTCGCCTTGCGCAACTGTTATTTCTCTGCGCCAGCTCGCCTTACCTTACTAGATTTCTTGTAAATAAACCGGAATGGTTCTCTTGGCTATTTCTCGAAGCAGGTCTTGAGCAAGGCATAGGTGAGGGTAGAGATGATCAAAATCAAGAGGCTCTCACAAAAGAGCTTCGCCTCTGGCTAAGTGCTGGCGAAAGCTTTGACGAATACTCGACGATTATAAGAAGTTTTCGCAACAGAGAGTATCTTAGGCTTGGCCTGCGCGATCTGCTCGGTCTGGCTACTATGCAGGAGACAACAGCTGAACTCTCAGATCTGGCAGGTGCCTGCCTAGAGCTCGCCCACGAATTCTGCCTAAATGAACTTACCGCCCGATACGGAGAGCCTGTTTATTTCGATAATAACAAAGCTGAAAAAAAAGCCGGGTTTTCTATCATAGCCCTTGGCAAGCTCGGCGGACGCGAGCTTAACTTCTGCTCTGATATAGATCTCTTGTATATCTATACGACCGAGAAAGGAGAAAGTAAAGGCATCACGGGTAATAAAAGATCGGTTATTGGCCTACATTTATTTTTCCAAAAGCTTGGTCGTCAGATCACAAAGATGATCTCGACCGTCACCGATGACGGCTTTGTCTTTAGAGTAGATCTAGACCTGCGCCCCGAAGGGCGCAGCGGAGAGCTGGTAAATTCACTCAGGAGTGCCGAGGTCTATTACGAGTCTTGGGGGCGTACTTGGGAGCGCAGTGCCATGATAAAAGCACGACCAGTTGCCGGGGATATAGAGCTTGGCTTGGCATTCCTTAAGATGATAAGCCCCTTTGTCCACCGCCGCTCCATTGACTTTACTGCACTGGAAGAGATCAAGACGATGAAGGAACGTATTGATATTGATTTACTGCGCAGAAGCCCGAATACGATAGATGTTAAGCTTGGCAAGGGTGGAATCCGCGAGATTGAGTTCTTCTGTCAGGCCCTGCAACTTATTTTTGGCGGCAAAGACCCGGATATAAGAGAACGTTCAACAATGAAAACTATAGACAAGCTTAAAGATAAGGGTCTACTTAAAGAAGGCCAAGCCGACACCTTAAAGGCCGGCTATATATATCTAAGAGATCTAGAGCACCGCATCCAGATAGTAGAGGGCCGCCAGAGCCAGGCCATCCCGCTCGGTAGCGTAGAGGTAGAGCGACTTGCACGTATGATGGGCTTTAAAAGTACAGCAGAAAAAACAGCGACCGAGCTATTTCAAAGTAACTATAAAGATACTACGGGCAAAGTCTATAACATCTATAGAACTCTGTTTTATGGTGCTGAAAACGAACTACAAAAAGAGACCTCTAAAGATATCTATCTGCTTTTCTCAGAGCTTAATGAAGAAAAAGATATCCCCGAAGAGATCGAAAAGATCCTTCGCAACTATGGCTTTTCTCCGACAAGAGAGAACCTTGATAGGATAAAACTTCTACGCGACGCACCGAGCTATCAGCGCATATCCGCGACCTCGCGCAGTATGCGAGAAAAACTTGCACCGTTTCTGGTTGCCAAAGCCGCAGGTGCGCCAGACCCTGATATGGCAATAATAAATACCGAGCGTTTTCTCTCTACCGTTGGCGGTCGCAGGGTACTATACGCCCTGCTGGCCGAAAACCCGGAGCTTACGACACTGCTGATTCGCGTCTTCGGCTCGAGCCTATATTTAGCAAATGCCCTGATAGAGCGCCCTGAAAACCTGGAGATTCTGCTTTCTTCCGAGCTATCTAGACCTATTAAAGAGGATTTTCTTGACGAGTTATCAAGGCTCATTTCTCGCGCTGAATTTTACGAAGAAAAACTGGATATTATCCGACACTATAAAAACCAAGAGTTCTTCAGAATCGGGATAAACGACCTGCAAGACCGAATTACCACCAAAGAGATTTCGGATCAGATAAGTAGGCTTGCCGAGGCTATTCTAGAAGTTGCTCTCTTGCTTGCCAAGGAAGAACTTAATAACAAATACGGTAAGCCATCGTCTGACGGGTTTTTCATTATAGGTATGGGCAAACTCGGTGGTCGAGAACTAATCTACGGATCTGACCTAGATGTGTTTTTTGCGTACTCTGAGAGTCGCAAGGAGGATAGTAAAGCCGCTACAGACTCTATAGGTATGAGCTCCGGGCCAAAGGTCATAACCGATCACGAGTACTTCGTACGCCTTGCGCAGCGCATTATCAGTGTAATCTCGGTCAAGACCTCTGAGGGCGCGGCTTTTGAGGTAGATACCAGGCTTCGCCCCTCTGGTAACGCTGGCCCGCTTACCGTATCCAAGACGGCTCTGCTAAGCTACCACAAAAACAAGGCACAGGTCTGGGAAAGGCAGGCTGCCCTAAAAGCACGGGCCGTCGCAGGCAACATAGAAGAGGGCAAAAAGGTCGTTAAAGAACTACAAGAAACCACTGCCAAAAGAGGGCTATCGGCAGAAGAGGCTGAAGAATTACTGAAAATTAGAAAAAGAATGGAGCAGGAGATCGCCAAAGAAGACAGTGAGACCCTTAATATTAAGACCGGCTACGGAGGACTCGTCGATATAGAGTTCGTGGCTCAGGCACTCTTTATGCGCTATAGGATAGCAAATAAAGACGCATCTCTCTCGCCCCCGGATACCCTTTCTATGCTCCAAGCATTACAGATCAATAAAGGGCTAAGTGACGAACAATTTCAAGTACTTAGCAGCTCATATCGTTTCTATAGATTAATAGAAACGAGATTACGCATCATGCAAGACAACGCAGACTGCAAGCTTTATTATCTTGAAACAGAAGGGATAGAGCCAGATCAAGATCTAAATAAAAGGCTTGAGGCAACGGCCTCTTTGGCCCGAAGAATAGGTTATCGCGGTAAAGCTGCCGGTCTAGAATTTGTGAAAGACTACAAAAAAAAATCAAGGCAGGTACGCAAAATATATTTAGAGATAATGACGGTCCTTTGTAGTATTGATAGCTAGATATTTTCACTTATATGCCCCCTGTTTAAGAACAAATATACCTATAACCCGCAACCCGTCATTTATTAAATAAACCTTGATAACTAAAGCAGTTTCTGCTAAAATATCTCTTCATTTGTCTATAATGGCTGGTAATAAACCATTGTGAATACTACTATGAATTTTTTAAAAACAAAAAACCTATGGACTCTACAGAAATTTGGGAAAAATGTATTGATGATGTTAGCAAACATATCAGTGCTCAACACCTGGCAACTTGGTTTAAACCTATCAAGGTTTTAGGTGGCAGTGAGTCTACGCTTGAGTTGGAAGTACCAAATCGTTTTTTCATGGAGTGGATAAAAGATCATTACGCACTTCTTATCCAAGATGTTTTACGTAAAAATAATAAAAAAGATTTTTCTCTAAAATGGAAGGTCTCGTCATCAGGGGCGGTAAAGATAGAAAATACGCCCTTAATACCTTTACTTAAAAAGCAGACGACGACAAAAAAGAAAAAAGGTGCGAACAGTAAAAACCCTTTAAGTTCCAAGTATACTTTTAAGAACTTTGTAATCGGTAAGGATAATGAATTTGCGCATGCAGCCTGTTCTGCCGTCTCTGATCATCTTGGTAGTAAATATAATCCGCTTTTTATCTATGGCGGTGTTGGGCTCGGTAAGACCCATCTGCTCCAAGCCATAGGCAATAAAGTACTGGGAATTTCTGAGGATATAAATGTATGCTACTATACCTCAGAGCGTTTCATGAATGAATTTATTAATTACGTAAGTCGCCAGAAGATGGCTGAGTTTCGTAAAAGGTTTCGTAATGTTGATCTTCTTTTAATCGATGATATTCAGTTTTGGAGCGGTAAAGAAAGAACTCAAGAAGAATTCTTTCATACATTCAATGCCCTTTATGAAGCCCACAAACAGATTGTCGTTACCAGTGATAAATTCCCTAAAGATATAAAGGGGATGGAAGAGAGACTTAGAAGCCGCTTTGAATGGGGTCTGGTCGCAGATATTCAGCCACCGGATACCGAGACAAAGATTGCCATACTTAAGACCAAAGCTAAAGCAGATGGAATAACTCTCTCTGATGACGTGGCACATTGGCTAGCCTCAATAAATAGCACCAACGTACGAGAATTAGAAGGTTATCTAAACCGAGTTATTGCTGTATCGAGTCTTACCGGTAAAGATATAAACTTGGAGATGAGTAAAGAAGCTCTCAAAAATCTGACGGGTTTTCAAGATGAACGTATACTTTCTATTGATGAGATACAGAAAGCTGTTGTTCTTCATTTTAATATTAAGATATCGGATCTTAAGTCAAAACGTAGACATAAGACTATAGCAACACCCCGCCAGATAGCGATGTATCTGGCACGTAAATACGGTACTTTTTCTTATCCAGAGATCGGCGATAGCTTTGGAGGAAAAGATCATTCTACTGCGATACATGCTGTAAAAAAGATAGAAAAAGCAGTACAAGAAGATACAGAAATTAGAAGAGCAGTTAATAGACTTATCAACAATCTAGGTGTTGGTTAACTGTGAAATCTTAGTGGACAAACCTGTATAACTTTGACTGTTTTTATCTTTCTCTGGTTTTCTGTTGATGACTGTTTATAAAAGCATTAGTTATGAAAAAGTTATTAATAGTCTAATAACAGCTTTTTGTTTTTGTTTTTAGTAAGTTATAGTAAATATAGAGATATACACAGGCCTTACTACTATCTATTACTTTAAAATATTCTTTTATAAGGAGTAGAAAGAATGAAATTCAGTATAGATAAAAATGAATTTATAAAGATTTTGCAAAGAGTCCAGGGAATTGTAGAAAAAAGAAATACAATGCCTATCTTAGCAAATGTTCTTTTAGAATCGACTCTGGGTGCAATCAACGTTACAGCTACAGATCTGGAGATATTTATAAAAGACAGATGTGAAGCTAATGTTACGGATGAAGGTAAAATAACGGTAAATGCCAGAAAGATCTTTGAAATAGTTAGGCAGATGCCAAAAGAAGAAATAGAGGTTAGCACTAGCGGAGATCACAAAGTAACATTAAAAAGCGGAAAATCGCGTTTTAATATTGTTGGTCTGCCGTACACAGAATTCCCTGCATTTCCGGCAATTGAAGAAGAAGGTCTTACCAGAATAGATCCAGAGGTCTTAAAGGATATGATTGATAAAACCACATTTGCAGTATCCCAGGATGAGACGCGTTATAATATAAATGGTTTTTTTATGGAGAAGAAAGAAAATACAACCAGGTTTATAACAACAGACGGACACCGGCTTGCTATAATTGAAAAAGATGCAGATAAGATATCAGCCGTAGCAGAAGGCGTGATTCTACCAAGAAAAGGTGTTGGAGAGTTACGTAAAATACTGGAAGAAAAAGAAGGCGCGTTTATGCTTGGTATAACAAGTAAGAGTGCGACGATGAAGAAAGATAATACACTTATTAATATAAGACTAATCGAAGGTGAATTCCCTGATTATAAGCAGGTAATACCAAAAGGAAATAATAAAGACCTTAAGGTCGATAGATCTCTATTGTTGGAATCTTTAAAGAGGGTTTCTATATTATCTTCTGATAAGGTAAAGGGTGTTAAGTTTGCGCTCTCAACGAATAAATTGGTCTTATCTACATCAAGCCCTGAGCTTGGGGATGCTACCGAAGAACTCGAAGTAGAGTATCAGGAAGAAGATCTAGAGATCGCTTTTAATGCAAAGTATTTTATAGAAGCGTTAGATGTTATAGAAGAAGAAAAAATAGTACTTAAACTTAAAGACCAATTAAGTCCGGGGATTATTCAGCCGGAAGGTGTTAGTGAATATACCTATGTAATAATGCCGATGCGTCTTTAGGTAAAAAAAGATTAAAAATTAAAAGAAAGTAATGCTTAAAAATAAAACTTCAATTAGAAGGTTGAAGACTAGAAAAAAGGAAGGATGAAAAGATGAAAAGAACGTATCAGCCAAGCAATGTTAAGAGAAAAAGAACCCATGGCTTTCTTCAAAGAATGGCAACATCAGGTGGTAGAGCCGTTATTAACAGAAGAAGGGCAAAGGGTAGGAAGCGTCTCTCCGTAACAATAGGATGCAATAAGTAATAGTGGTCGAGACTTGTCTTAAAGGTCACGAAAGACAGGGTTATTCTTTTGAAAGAGAAGAAAGACTTCTTAGTAAAAAGGATTTTTTAAAGATAAGGAAAAAAGGTATAAGGCTTCTTAGTGAAAGCTTTATAATTTTTGCGCATAAGAACGATTATGATTTTACTAGACTCGGGATAGCAGCAAGCGTCCGTGTTGGTAATGCTGTTAGGCGCAATAGAATAAAGAGACTTTTAAGAGAGTTCTTTAGACTCAATAAAAACATCTTTCCTAAATCCACAGATATCTTTATCTCCGTTAAAAAAGAAGCAAGGGTAGGCAGGCTCAGAGATATAGAGCTGGAACTTACCCCTGTCGCGAAGAAGTTATGCCAGAGACAAGGGCGGGTAACGAAACCCCCGAAGCTTTAAAGAACAATATTTTTAAAAGGTCTAAGGTTTTTTAAGATGATAAAAAAAATATTAAGTCTCTTTATCGTTTTTTACCAGAAAGTAATTTCACCAGGTCTGCCAAGAACCTGCCGTTTTTATCCGTCTTGTTCTGAGTATGCTTTGGGTTCTATTGCAGAGCACGGCGCAGGTATGGGTCTGCTAAAGGCCACGTGGAGAATCCTTAGGTGTCATCCGTTAAGTAACGGTGGTTTTGATCCGGTTATCAAGAAAGCAAGTGAAGTGAAAATAAGTTTAAACTCATCACCTCTTAAGAGAAAAGCGAGAATATGAAAAACGATAAAAGAACTATAATACTTTTAATATTAACGATTGTGATTCTCTTCGGATATCCGTATGCAATGAAGTTTTTCTTTCCGCCAACGGCAGAGGAGATAGCAAGACAGGTGGAAAAGCAGGCCAAGTTAGAGGCCGAGGGGAAAGTAGAAAAAATAGATATGGTGGAATCTTCGATGCTGAAGAAGTACTCTGCCTCAGATATAAAACCGAGCGAGAAAGAAGAGTTGATAACCATTGAGACTCCTCTTTACAGGGCTGTGATCTCAAGCTGGGGCGGTGGCGTAAAGAGCTGGGAACTTAAGAAGTTCCATAAGACGCGTGATCCACACTCGCCGCTTATAAATATTGCCCCGGTGCTGCATATAGAAGACACAAATCGACCTCTGCTCAGCAGGTTGGAGATGGAAGGCGCGCCTTCGGTTATTCCGTTTACACCTTCTAAGACAACAATAAACCTAGGTGCAGGTGAGGTAGAGACCCTGCGTCTTCGCTGGAAAGGTATTGGCGGGGTGATGCTTGAGAAGGACTATACCTTTAACGCAGAGACCTATGGAGTTAAGACCGTAGTCAATGTTATTAATAATACAGGCGTACAGATAGATGGTCGCCTGGCTACAGACCTGACCAATTTCTATAAAAAACCTGGTGAAGGTGATGAAAAAAGTAGCTATGATTTTCATACAGGCCCAGTCATAAAGGGGGCGGGTAAGATAAAGCGTCCGGATATAGAAGAGCCTAATCGTGAGTCCGGCGATGACCCTATCGCATGGATAGGGTTGGAAGATAAATATTTTCTGATGGCACTTATTCCGCCTTTTGAGGCAAAGGGTAAGCAGGTAGAAGAAAGCGAGACCGACCGTTATGCCACGGTCTCTAAAACTTTGTGGGTGGCAGATGTCTCGGAAGACGAATTTTCTTCGGCAACGCTAGCAAGAGTCTCTCTGGTAGAAAAGATAAGGCTCGCCCCAGGTGAGACCGCAACCATAGAGCATACAGCCTTTATGGGTGTTAAAGACTATAATCGTCTTAAAAAGATAGGCAACCGTCTGGAAGAGGCTATAGAGTTTGGCTATTTTGCTGTTATCGCAAAGCCGTGTCTGGTTTTACTTAACTTCTTTAATAAGTATGCAAATAACTACGGTATAGCAATAATTCTACTTACCATACTCTTCAAGATAATTTTCTATCCTTTAACAAAGTATGGCTTAAAGTCTATGAAGAATATGCAGACTATGCAGCCGCAGATGAAGGCCATTAAAGAAAAGTATAAAGATGATAAAGCCAAGAAGAACAAAGCTACAATGGAGCTTTATAAGCGCAACAAGATTAATCCAATGGGTGGATGCCTTCCGATGATCCTGCAGATCCCGGTTTTTATCGGTCTCTACGAGGTATTGGCAGTTGCAATTGAACTTCGTCACGCTCCTTTTGCTTTCTGGCTGGTAGACCTCTCGGCCAAAGACCCTTACTATATAACACCGGTTCTGATGGGTATCTCAATGTTCTTGCATCAGAAGATGACTCCTTCGGCTATGGATCCTATGCAGGCGAAGATGATGATGATCATGCCGGTGGTAATGACCTTTATGTTCTTGAACTTTCCTTCAGGTCTGGTTCTTTACTGGCTTGTTAATAATATTCTCTCGATTGTCCAGCAGTGGCAGGTTACGCGCGGTGCTGGTCCGCCAACTGGTGGTGGTGGAGAGAAGGGAGTTGGTAAGAAAAAAGGCGGTGGAAAGCCAAAGAGAAAATTTGCTTTGCCGGGCTTTAAGATGTTAAGGGCTTAATAGAAAAGATGCGAAGAGTAAATTTCTAATACGGGCCGCGACCTTTGGGTCGCGGCCTTTTTAACTTGTTGTAGTGTGGAAAGGCCGCCGCGACAAAAAGCATAAAACACTCAGCTCAAAAACTAAAAAATGAAGACAACAGAAACAATAACTGCGATAGCAACTGCGCTGGGCTCAGGTGGGATAGGTATTATAAGGATAAGTGGAGCCCACGCCTTACAAGCTGGACTCTCGATCTTTACCTTTGCCTCTACCTCTGCTTTAAGCGGTGGTGCGCCTGAGCCGCAAAGACTTTATTTTGGTGACATTTCTTTTTCTAAAGATGGTAGCTCTGCGGATAAAGGATATTTTGTTTTTATGAAAGCACCAAATTCTTTTACAGGTGAGGACATCGTAGAGTTTCATTGTCATGGCGGGCAATTATTGCTGAATAAAATTCTAGAGTCTCTTTTGTCTGATCGTCATGAGGGGGTAGACCCAGTACGGTTGGCCGAGCCCGGGGAGTTTACAAAGCGGGCTTTTTTAAATGGCAAAATAGACCTGACCGAGGCCGAGGCCGTCGGTGAGCTTATCGGTGCAACAAATGACTCGGCACTTGCAATGGCAAGCGGGCGGTTGCAGGGTCGGTTGGCAAAAGAGATCGCTGAGATAAAAGAGAGTCTGGTGGAGTTGGTCAGCTGCGTAGAGATAGAGTTGGATTTTGTGGAAGAAGAGATAGACGGCCTAAGTGATGAGGAGATATTAGAAGAGCTTGGTAGTATAGAGCGCAGAGTTGAGGTCTTGACACAAGGCTATTGCGAGGCCTCGGCCCAGATGCAGGGCGTAAAGGTTGTGATAACGGGTCGGCCTAATACTGGTAAGTCGAGTCTTTTAAATAGGCTTCTTCAGGAAGAGCGAGCCATAGTAACCCCGGTTGCTGGAACAACCAGAGATCTTATTGAAGAGAGTGTCTTGATCAAGGGGCTGCCCGCTAGACTTATGGATACGGCAGGGCTCAGGCAAGGTGATCTTCTTAAGGGTGGCTCTGTCAGGATAGACGAGGTCGAGGCGATCGGCATTGAGAGAGCCCGGGCTCAGGTAAAGGATGCGCGAGTTGTTTTTTTCGTAGTAGATGGCTCAGAGCCAGAGCATATCGTGGATATCGAGCTTTTAGAGAGTCTGTTGGCAGACTCTCTAGATAGAAAAACCTCAGAAAGAAAATTTATAATAGTAGCCAATAAATCTGATAAAGAAGCAGCAATAGAGAATAAAAAATTATTGTATAAACAAGACATGCCCGTTGTCGTTCTCTCGGCAAAGAACGGTGCGGGAATAGAAGCTCTGGAAGAAGCTTTTTATAAGGTTGTAACCGGCCTAGATTATAATAGTGAAAAGGTCGCGGTGCAGGGCGAGGCCTTTATAACTACAGTCAGGGAAAAAGACGCTCTAGATAAAACCTTGTTAAAGATCAGGCTAAGTAAAAATGTAGTCTCTGCCAGGGTCGCACGTGAGTGCTTGGCTTTGGAACTTCGGGGCGCACTCGATGCCCTTGGCCTTGTTGTGGGAGAGACGACCAGTGAAGATATTTTGAATAGGATTTTTTCGAGTTTTTGCATAGGTAAGTAAATTCAAAGGAGCAAGGTATGCTAGGAAATATAAAAAGATTCTTCGAAAAAAACATTACAGGAAAGAAGACAAGCAGCGGCGTAACCTCTGAGAAGGTAACCGAGGAAGGCCTCAGACTAGCTACGGCAGCACTTCTTATAGAGCTAACAAGGGCCGATAGTCACGTCAAGGAAGAAGAACGTGAGGTTGTAACAAGGGCACTGAAAAAGGGCTTTGAGCTGACAGAGGGCGAAATTGAGGAATTAATTGCTTTGGCAGAGGCCGAGGTCAAGGAGGCTATTTCGATCTTTCAGTTTACCCACCTTATAGATAAGGGTTTTTCGTATGGAAAGAAAAAAGAGATCGTAAGGCATCTTTGGCAGGTAGCTCTGGCAGATGATGAAATGGAGAAGCACGAAGTGCACCTAATAAGAAAAGTAGCCGATCTCCTGCATGTCGCGCATAGCGATTTTATAGCCGCCAAGCAAGAGGCCAGAAAGTTCAGGCAGCAAGAGGCATAGAAATAATAGTACGTGACGGGTTTTGCTGCTGATAGAGGTTGTAAAGGTTCTTAGATAAACCGGGTAGATTAGTTAGGATGTTGTTTTCAGGGCTGGCTTGCTAGCTTTGCTTTGGCCTGTTCGGCTTCTCTTTTTTTAAGTTCTTTGACCATCTTTATTCCGGCACTCGTCCCTATTCGGTCTGTTCCGGCCTCAATCAGTTCAAGAGCGGCATCAAGATCATTGATACCGCCGGCGGTCTTTATGCTTATTCTGTCTCCGGCAAACTCTTTTAATAGCTTCACGTCTTCCAGTGTTGCGACCCCTGGCCCGTAGCCAGTAGCGGTCTTTATAAAACGCGCCCCACCATCGACGGCCATCTCCAGAGCATAGGTCTTTTCTTTATAGTCTAGGTAGGCACATTCAATTATAACCTTTATCAGGGCGACAGGGACGATCTCCACGATCTCTCTTATTTCTTGTTCGACCAGAGAGGTCTCTCCGCTTTTAAAAAGAGAGATATTCATTACTATATCCAGCTCAACAGCACCTTCTATTACTGCCTGCTTGGCCTCTGCTATCTTTGTCTCTTTTGTCTGGTATCCAAAGGGAAAACCAATGACTGTTGAGACCTTAAGAGGGCGGCCGTCTATCTTTTTAACAGCGAACAAGACATGCGAGGGGGGGACACAGACCGATGCAAACGGGTACGCAAGGGCAGCACTTATCTTATCCTCGATCTCTCTTTTTGTTATGTCCGGCTTAAGTAAAGAGAGATCTATATGTTTTGCTAGTTGGTCATGTGTCATAAGGTCGAGATTAGCAGATAAATACGGGCTTCGCAAGTTAAAAAAACAGTGGTCATTACAGGTCTGGGTTATTTGAAATAAAAGCAAAAAAAACTGTATATGCTATAATATTTATAGTTCTCACTAACTTCAGATTAAATAAATTGGAGACTTATATCTATGCTCAGACTCTGTTTCAGGCTTATCATGGCTGTAAACTCCGAGACCTCGTCGGAGCGTATCAGCCTTGCGCTTTGTCTGGGGCTTGTCGCAGGGTTTCTGCCTTTTTTATCTCCGATTAATCTCGTGGTTCTCTTGCTGGTCTTTATTCTGCGAATAAATATCTCGGCCTTTATAGTTGGGGCTATCATCTTTAGTGCCGTTGCTTATCTTTTTGACCCTATATTTCATATTATGGGCAAGGCTCTGCTAACGCTTGGCTCTTTGGAAGGGCTCTGGACCTATTTTTATAATACAACGATTTTCAGGCTTATTAACTTTAATAATACGATAGTTATGGGAAGTCTTTTTGCATCTATTGTTTTGTTTATTCCTGCCTTTTTTATATTTAATAAATTAATCCGCAGGTACAGAGAGTCAGTACTTGCCTGCTTTACAAAACTGACTGTTGTCCGTGCAATTACAAGCAGCAATCTTTACCGAGCCTACTCTGCCTTTAAAGGAGCATAGCCTTGACCGATAAAGGGAAAAAATTAAAAGATAACGGTAAAAAAGACCCGTTGCGTTTTGAGGGCGTAAAGCCGGTAAAACGAGACCAGAAGGGCTGGCTGCGTCTGCGCGGCATAATTGCTTTTGTAGTGGTCTCTGTCTTTATTGCGGTAATATGGCTATTTTTAGTCGATTATGCCGTAAAAAAGGCAGTTGAGATTGTTGGCACCGAGGTCGTCGGTGCTCGCGTAGAGCTTGCCAGTGCCGACCTTACCCTCTCTCCGCTTGGTATTACTCTGGAAGGTTTGCAGGTAACCAATCCTGAAGAGCCGATGACCAATGCCTTTGAGGCCTCTGTAATTACGGCCTCGTTGGAGTTTGGTCCGCTCTTGCGACGTAAGATAATAGTCGATAATCTAAAGATCGACGGGTTGCGCCTTGCAACTGCCCGTAAAAAGAGCGGTGCTATAAAGGGCGGCAAACGAGCGCTAGTAAAGGCCCGGCCCGTTGAATTTAAAAAACAATTTGAGATGCCGTCCTTTGAAAAGCCCGATCTGAAGGCAATACTTGCCAGCGAAAAACTAGAGACCAGAGATATAATAGAGTCTCTAAAAAATGATATAGAGAGGGCAAAAGGCGACTGGGCCGGGCAGATAAAAGGGTTGCCAGGTAAAGAGAAGATAGAGGACTATAAAAAACGCTTTAAGGCCCTTGAAAAGAGCACAAAAGATAGTGGAATTTTGGAAATGCTTGTGGGTGGGACGGAGTTCTTAACTCTGCAAAAAGACCTAAAAAAGGATCTGAAAGCGATAAAAAAGGCCAATAAAGGGCTAAAACAGACACTAAAGGACTATGAAAACAGAATAAACGGGATTAACAAGGCCGTAGATCGAGATATAAGACGAATAACAGATAAATATTTGATGCCTAGCAATATGATAAAGAATATGACGCTGATGATCTTTGGCGAGCGTGTGGCGGCACTGACCGAGCGTGGTACTTATTGGTATAAAAGACTAGAGCCCTTTATGGAAAGAGGTGGTAAGGGTAGTGGCGAGGTAGAGGTAGTAGAGAAGCTTCGTGGCATAGGGGCGTGGATTCGTTTTAAAGAGCATGAACCCCTGCCAGATCTGCTTATTCGTAAAGCGCAGTTAGAGGTCGAGACAGAGCGCGGCCAAATCATAGGAATCATTAAAGATATAACGCCGGACCAGAAGATACTCGGTCGCCCTATGACCTTTAAGTTCGCTACAGATACACTTAAGGGGGTAAAGGGCCTAACCTTTAGTGGTACGTTGGATCATATAAATCAAGAAAAGGCCCTAGATGAACTGGTCCTTAAGGTTGAGGGTTTTGGTATAAAAGATGCTAACATTGCATCATCAACCCTACCGCTTACAGTAAAGAGTGCTTTGATCGATCTTGATCTCGTGGCGGGCCTAAAGGCAGAGGCCGACGGGCGAAGCCTTGGATCAAAATTTAATATGGCCTTTAGTAAGGTCAGGCTTATAAAAGGAGAGCCCACTGGTAATAAGATGCAGGATAAAGTCGCTGATGCCTTAACCGGTATAGACAGTTTTAAGCTTAGGGGCTCGATGACGGGCAAACTCATAGGCGGTACGCTTAGCGAAGAAAATATAAAGATAAGCGGAGATCTCGATAAGATAATGGAGCGTGCCGTAGCATCGATCTTTACAAAAGAGGCCCTTGGTTTTAAGCGCGAGCTGCGCTCTGGTTTAATGAAGGAGCTCGGCGCGGATATAGACGGTCTTGGCGGAGAGCTTGTAGGCCTGGAGGGTCTTTCTAAAGAACTTACCAATAGGCTCGACCTGGGTAAGATAAAGAACGATAAAGGCAGTGAAGGATTCCCGAAGATAAAATTCTAACGACTGCGTCGCGGCTAAATTCAATATCTGGCTTTTTGCTGCGCGTAACATCTGTTCGGGGCAGAAAAGTTTAATAGAAGACACACTGTTACGCATTGTACAAAATCACCCAACCTGTCATGCTGAAGTTAGTTCAGCATCTGTAGTGTTTTTATTCCCCACATTCAAGGTCGAAGTGCAACAGAGGCGGAAGCGACCTCAAGCGGTGTTTTGTAGCCCAGACACTTTCTGGGCCTGTTGTTGATCAGTGATTCTACCCTTGCCACCTGCTCGTCCGTTATTTTAGCGA
>JAJRSM010000074.1 GCA_024278765.1 Deltaproteobacteria bacterium
TATGGATCTGCGCAAACGCTTTTCCATGCCAGAGGCCGAGGATAGCAGTGAGGCGCGTATAATAGTAGTCGAGCTGCATAACGCAACGGTTGGCTTTAGAGTGGACGGAGTCTCAGAGGTCTTGAGACTTCCGGCCGATACTGTAGAGCCACCGCCAACAATGGTCTGCGGTGTCGAGACTGAGTATATAAAAGGGGTCGGTAAGCTTGATGATAGGCTTATAATTCTCCTTGACGTAGAGAAGGTACTTACCGAAGACGAAAACTCTTCAATGGACGCTATCGCAGCTAATGAGTAGTAGTTGGCTTAAATGGTAATAGTAGTTGTAAAGTCAGCCGACCTGAGCAAAGCTCAGGTCGGCTGTTGCTTTACTGCCTTTTATTTGGGCTTTTAGTTGCCCCGGACTGATAATTCATACAACTTGATGGTTAAGTGCCCTGAAACTCTGGTAAAAACGCTACTTTGCTAGACAAAAAACCATTGCTGTGCTAAACTCTGTAAAGAAATACGGCTAACAATTTAATGAATACTTAATGTGAGAGCGAGGGTGTTAAATGAGCGAAGATGCCACACCTAGCAATGAGAACCTTGAGGATATCATCCTTAAGACCTGTGATTTGCCGGTCCTACCTGCTACAGCACAGAAACTTATGTCGCTTATGGCAGACCCCAATGCCAACGTAGATAAACTCCGCAAGATTGTAATGACAGACCCGGGCATGACCGCCAAGATACTGAAGATAGCCAACTCGGCCTTCTACGGAGGGTACAGGACTATCCAGAATCTTTCCCAGGCCATTATGAGGCTTGGTTTCAGGGCTGTTGAAAATATCGTAATGGCTGGCTCGATGAAGGGCGTTTACAAGCGCTTTGGTCTGACCGAGAAGCTTTTGTGGGAACAATCCATCGGTGCTGCGGTTATTGCCCATATGATTGCCCGTCGCAATAGTCCTTCAGAGGCAGAGGATGCCTTTGTCGCAGGGCTCTTGCATGACGTTGGCAATGTCATATTAAATAACGAGCACCCTGATAAATTCAGTGAGGTGATGGAGAAGGTCTATAACGACGGCGTGAGTTATTCTGAGGCTGAGATGGAGGTTTTTGGTTTTAGTCACAGAGAGGTCGGTGCGCTGGTCGTTAGGAAGTGGAGCTTCCCTGAGACTATGGAGATGATGCTTAGGCACTTCGATGATGTCGAGAAGCTCTCTTACAATCAGTCTCTCTATGACGTTGCAAAGATCGTAAATGTCGCAGACCGTATCTGTATGAAGTTTGGTATTGGCTGGAGAAGTCCGCAGGCAGATGCTATAAGCGATGAAGAATTTAGCGAGGTTCTTGACATTACCCAGGAAGAGCTCCTAGAGCTTATTGAGAATGTCAAGGCCGGGGTAGATACAGATGATTAGACCGTAGTCTATAGAGAGGTGTTTCTCTTGAAACTGCTTGTTTGTTGTGCTACGATAAAGACATGGTAGAAAAAACATCAGGCATACCGCTTGGCCCAGTCAAGCCGCTAACCCCTCTTAAAGGTATTACACATGTGCGCCATAAGGATAGAGAGGATCGCCTCGTACCTGACCGCCAAAAGAAGACTCCCAAGAAAAAGCCTTCGAGTCTCAATGATGATGACCAAGAGACGCAGAAAGGCAGCAATGATAATAAGATAGATATTCGTGCATAAAAGAATCTCTTCTATATTGTCTTGGACCGTAAAATCTAGATAAAATAATACTTGATCGCTATCACCTGTAGAGGAATGCATTAGCTCGAATGGACAAGTGGAATATAATATTTTTAACCTTTGATATCGTCTTGATGGGCGTTATTATTATCCTCCTCTTTAGAATGCGCTCTTCTGCCGCGCGTGCAGGTAGCAGCACAGATAAAGAGACTTCTTCTAGTGGTGAAACCCCCAGTGCGGATGCAATTAATGACGAGCTACAGAAGGTCCGGAAGGCAGCAAGGAGCCTTGATATAAAACGGGCTGAGATGGATCTGCTGGGGCGTGAACTAAAAGAGAAGCAGGACCAGCTAGAGAGCGTCATAGGTAAGGTAGAGGCCGTAATAGATACGCTGGCAATACCCACACCTGCAATACCCACACCTGCAACCGCTGAACCATCCAGGGGCGAAACCTTGGCAATGGCCCGTGAGATGATCTCAGAGGGTAAGAGCTTCTCTGAAATATCAGAGAAACTAAAGCTCTACAGAGGGGAGCTTGAGCTTCTAAAGTCGCTTGAAAAACTAAGTTCAGAGTAGGGGCAGTAGGGTCGGCTAAATGCTAGGCCTTTTCTTATATTTTGTTGAGGCCACTACTAACTTTTCTGTATTTGTCTGCTATAATTATCTTGTCTTTGTTTTATCTATTCTTTATTTCCGTCTTCTGCTCAAACTCCTTTGAAACTACCATGATAACTCCTTCTTTGTTTGGCATCAGATCCTGAGCACGAGCGGCTAAGTATTTAGACCTTTGGAGGGGGGTATTATGGGTATACGGTTTAAGCTTGTCGCAGTTATTTGCGCGTTCTTGTTTTTGATAATAGTCGTGGTAGGGGTAACTGTTTTTACGATTAATGCTTTGAAAGAGGACTCCAGTACGGTCAATCTCGCCGGTAGGCAGAGGATGCTGGCGCAGAAGTACACAAAGGAGCTTTTTACCGAAATCCTTCCGGCGCAGGTAAAGGACAGTACCGTAAAGGCCGCCGAGATGGTTACCTTACAGATTAAAGAAGACCGGTCAAAATATACAAAGAGTGTTATTGGTAAGCTTAAAAGAGAGCTTCCGGGCTTTAAGCCGGCACGCGACTGGGAAGGGCTTCGAGGCGGAGTGCCGCTTCCTGCGACCTTTGTCCAGGAGGTCTCGGAGAAGATCAATAAGTCTGGAATATATAGGTACGACCTACTAAGCCGCTGGAATCTGAACAAAGAAAAAGGACTCAATACGAAGTTCGAAAACGATGCCTTTAACTCTCTCCTGAGCAATAGCAAAGAGCCGTATTATGAATTTATGAACTACAAGGGTAAGTCGGTACTGCGCTATGCAACACCTGATATAGCAGGGGCTGCGGCCTGCGTAAGTTGTCATAACGCGCACCCGGAAAGTGCCAAGCGAGACTTTAGGCTTGGTGATGTTATGGGGGTACTTATTGTGACCGTTCCGATCTCTGCCGAGATGAGCAATCTTAGTACTGTCTTTGATAGTGCTGATACAGGCGGCGGCGGTGGTGGTTCTCTAAAGCCGTACCAGAGGACCGCAAAGGTCTTTGAGGCGACCTTAACGGCTCTGACCAATGGTGGTCAGGCACCGCTTGACCTTTTAATGACAGAATTTGCAACGGTTGTTCCGAGCGATAACCCGACTGTTATCGCTCAACTCAAGGTCGTAGACGGGCTTTGGCAGCAGATGGAGGCCGATGTCGAAATATTGCTTAGTTCGGTGATTAATTCACCTGAGTATATTTCATCTATGTGGAATTTCCTCAGGTTAAATTCCAATATCGTAGGACATATGAACAAGGCTGTGGGAATGTATGAAAACGATACGAAAAAAGATATCGGCAATATGATGAAGATACTCGGTGCTTTTATAGTTCTTGCTTTTTGTATAGCCTTTGGTGCTTTAGTACTGGTTACCCGCTCTATTATAAGGCCTATATCGGCTGTAGCAGAGCTTGCCGGTACGATGGCGGCAAAGGATCTGAGCTCAGCTGATCTTGTGGTCAAGAGTAGTGATGAGGTAGGCACTCTTGCCGTAGCTCTCAATACAATGAAGAAAAACCTTAATGAAATCATCGGGCAGATACGGAATTCTTCCGAGCATGTGGCGGTGGCTACCGCAGGGCTCTCCGAGAACTCGGCGCAGATAGTAGGGGGCATAGAACGTCAGTCGACGCAGACCAGCCAGGTAGCCACGGCCATGGAAGAGATGAGTGCTACCGTCATAGAGGTTGCCAAGAACTCGCAGGGAGCAAGCGACGCAGCCGGAGATACTCAGCAGATTGCCGTCCAGGGTGGCGACGTTGTAAGACGCGCCGTAGACGGCATGATGAATGTCGCCGAGACTGTCCGCCAGAGTGCTACTACGGTCGAA
>JAJRSM010000075.1 GCA_024278765.1 Deltaproteobacteria bacterium
ATTGGCCGATATATCAAGGCGCTTTGAAACATCACTGACAGAATGACCGCGCTCTGTCACCTGTTTTACCGCCTCTTGCTTAAACTCTTCTGAATACCTCTGATTGGACATAGACACACCTCCGTTTGTTTGCAATTGTACCATCAAATGTGTCTACTAAAGCGGGGGAAGTCCAGAACTACACACTAGAAAATGCCTGTTACTTTATTACGATAACTGCAAGGAAGTTCATTCCGTTGTTTCGGGACGAAGAGGTTGTTCGTATTCTTTTTGATTCTTTGGAGTATTTAAGGCACAAAGACGGTTTGAAGGTCTATGCTTACGTAGTGATGCCAAACCACATTCATCTTGTTGTTGGTTGTGACTCAAAGGCTATGAATGACATAGTCGGTAGTTTTAAGAGCTACACAAGTCGCAGTATAGCCGAGTATCTTGAGTTAAATGACGAGCAACGTCTAAAAGAAATTCAGAAAGTAGCATATAAAGGACAGAGCTACGCTATCTGGCAGGAGACCTTCCGTTCAGAGGTTATTTGTGACGAGGCTTTTTTAAGGCAGAAGGTGGATTATATTCATAATAATCCGGTCAAGGGGGGCTTGGTCGAGTCTGTTGATGACTGGCAGCATTCGAGTTACGCTCAGTTGCAAGGTGATAATTTCGTGCTTGGTTTTAAGGTTGATAACTTTTAACAGTTGAATGGTTTCGGGGCGGGGACGCACCGAAACATCTTTAGCAGGATGTGGTTCAGGTTGCAAACCTGAACCAACACACCTGCGGTGAGTAAATCTTCGTAGGGCGGGCTGTGGCTACCTTTTGTTGGTTTAAGTTAGTAAAAATGGTTGTCGATCTCCACCTCTTTATTACGCTTTTATTCTTTCCCTAATCCTCCGCTCCAGATAGGCTTTGGCCTCTTTGACTGCCGTTTTTACAGTCCTGCCTTTTGCGAGCTTCGCGGCAATCGCAGAAGACAGCATACAGCCAGTGCCGTGCAGGGCTTTTTTATCTGCCTTGATGCGTCTGCCTTCAAAATGATGAAATCTCTTTCCGTCATATAGGACGTCTATGGGTGCGCCTTTGAGATGGCCTCCTGTTATAAGGACATTCTCCGTGCCGAGCGCATGCAAATCCATAGCTGCGGCTTCCATTTCTATTAAAATATCAATCTTCATCCCCGTAAGTATCCCGGCTTCTATTATATTCGGCGTGATGATACGACAAAGCGGTATGAGTTTTTTAAGGGCCGTGATGCCGTCTTTATTAAGCAGCGGCTTGCCGCTCAGTCTAAGACTGGTTGCAGCACTTGCTGCCAAGACGGTATCAAGGACGACGTTACGGAGGCCGTGCCTTTTTATAGCGAGCCTTACGATATCTGCAAGCTCTCCTGTGCCGAGCATCCCGATCTTTACGGCGTCTATTTCATACGCCGCCAGCAGCGTATTGAGCTGTTTTTTAAGCACAGCCGGCCTGACAGGCTCGACCATTGTTACGGTAACGCCGTCCTGTGCCGTGATGGCGGTAACGGCACTTAAGCCCTCAAGCTTAAAGGCAGTGAATACTGCTAGGTCGGCCTGAAGACCTGCTCCGCCGGTCGGATCAGAGCCTGCTATTGTTAAGATTTTTTTCATATCTTTGTTTATGCCTTGGCTCACATTAGAAAATAAAATATAAATGATTGAACAACACCGATTAAGAAGCCTATTACTCCGCCGAGTTTTTCAATGTGTTTTAGCTCTCGTGCTATGAAATCAGTCAGGAGCCCTTCGAACTTATGGGAATCCAGCTTGTCTATGCGTGAGGCCAGCAGGTTTTTTACATCTAGCTTATTGCTGAAGCTCTTTGCAAATGCCGACTTTTTTTTATCCAGATGCAGGAGTATCTCTTTACTAAGTAAGTGCTTAAGTTGCGTCGTAAGGTTATCCGAGATAAGCCCGACCAGCGGTATCTTTTTTATCTTCGCTGGTTTTATGCGGTGCTCGACGACGTTCTCTACTATTTGTTCGACCTCTTTTTTCAGGTCCATGCCGCCCAGGGCCTTACCTAGATCCTTGGAGTTTAAGAGTTCCTTCTCTATTACCTGTGCTATGCTGCGTGATATTTCTTTGCGGCGCTTGGGGATAAGCCCCTGAAAGGTGAAGCCGAGAATTTTTTTAGGATAGTGAGGGCGGAAAAGAAGTTTAATGGCGACGTAGTTAGTTAGCCAGCCAATTACTGCGCCGACTAGCGGGGGCATAAGGAATATGTAGAATGTGGTCATTGTTTTTTACGTGGGTAAAGGTTTAAGAAGTTGCGGTGCGGGCCTGCGCTGGAAAGCCCTTCTGAGAGCCGCGCCGCATGGGCTGGCCTAGAAGGTCTTCTTAGCGGTCTCTTCTTCAAGGTACTTTCTGTAGAGTATATCCCACTCAGGGCTTCCCTCTGGTACGTCCTTTGAGAGAGACTGGATCTTTGCCCTTGCTGCCTCGTCTGCCAGGTCGCCGAGGTGTAGGTACTCGGTTATCGTACGCTTGATCTCTTTTAAGGCCTCGTTCTCATTTGTATAGTCAACGAGATCGTCCTGCCAGATCCCATCACAGACCAGATGTGAGAGGTGCGAGATTCTGTCCTCTGATAGTTTCATAGGATTATACCTCGCTCTCTGGCTAGCTTGTGCTTGACCATATTAAAGACCTTACGATAGTCTACGGCCCCAGAGTCTACGTCACTACTGTGTGCGTCGAGCATGCCGTCAACCTCACGGTCCAGTGCATCTTCAGCGGATAAGTCCTTTGTGATCGCCTCATTCATTCTGTTTAGAATGGTCTTTTCATTGGCCTTTAACTCTACAAGACCTTTGTTTTTGAGGTTCTCCAGGACCTTTGCAGTGACTCGTGCGATTTGTTCTTCTGATAGTTTCATTAGGGCCATGATTACATAATTAAAGAGAGGCATCAAGTCTTTTCACTGCCTAGGGGTTTCGTATTGACAGGGCCGTCTCTTTCGTGTTTTATTTATAGCAACAATCAATTCGCTTGGAGAAAGTACGCTGGCGTGCAAAATAAAGGGAGGCCTTGATATGTCGTTTATGAAAACACGTTTTTTTAGGTCGATAACACTAAGTCTCATCTTTTCCTTCTTTTTAGTAGCAATTATTCCACAAAATAGTCATGCATATATAGCCGCAGCCGAAGAGGTGACCTCGACCAGACAGGCAGACGAGGCAACTGTGCAGAGGATACTAGAGTCAAAGGCCGTATCAGAGAGGCTCGCTGGCTTTGGTCTGACAGCCGCAGAGGTAGATTCAAAGGTTAAGCGTCTAAGCGATAGCGAACTGCATAGTTTTGCATCAAATCTTAAGAGCGTATCTCCGGGCCAAGGTGCCGGAGCGATAATAGCAGTATTGGTTATTGCTATTCTGGTCTTTGTTCTGCTTCATGTTTCAGGGCATAGGGTTGTAATAGAGCCAATCGACTAGGGTTAGTCTTTGGCTAATTCATTTGATTTGGGCTGTAACCTTCGGTACGGTCATACGTCTCGTACCGAAGGTTGTCTAAGCTTTATTTATAGTCGTAACAGGTCTTTGCTTTAGGATGTTTTGTTTGCAGGTGCAGGTAATGGAGTTTGAGGAGGGGAGGAGGGAATGATATGAAAAGAGATCTTACGTCCCATCTTCAAAACAGGTTATTTTCTTTTAAAGTACCTATTTTTTTATTTTCACTAATCCTCCTTACGGCGATTACAGGCTGCACCACTGCGAAGCTTCAGTCTGTCGTTGCCGGTATAACCTCAGGACAAGACTCTAGAGCTTACCTTATAAAAGACGTCCCCATTATAACACAGGGCGATAAACTCTGTGGCCCGGCGGCCCTCGCTACTGTTATGAATTATCACGGCAACCCGGTTACTCAGCAGCAGGCCGCCTCCAGTATTTTTACTGAACGTGCGCAGGGAACCTTTACCCTTGATATGTTGTTATATGCCAAGGGCGCAAAAGGGGTAGAGGCCACACATTACAGCGGTGATCTTAACGACATCAGGCGCAGGATTCGTGATGACAATCCTCCTATACTTTTCCTTAAGAGCGGGCTCAGGCGTTTCCCAAAGGGTCATTTTGTTGTCGTAACCGGCTTTAGTGATACTCGTAAGGTAGTCATTATGCATGATGGTGGCCCAGAGCCTGTTATTATGAGTTATAGTAGCCTATTGGCTTCGTGGAGGAAGACTGCGTACTCGACCTTGCTTGTTACTAAGGTGCAGTGATGGCGCGTCATTATCTGCGTAGTATTTATCTTAAGTTCGCCCCTTCAAATCTCAATAAACTATTGGCGGTCCTCTGCTTAAGTCTCTTCATTTATCTGCCAGCCTGCGTTACTACGTCTGAGCAGTCGCGCACCGGCACTGCGCCGCAGCTTGCGCAGAAGCCTTCTGTTAATGAAGTTAGCCCTATGAGCTTTGATGAACACCTGCGCCTTGGCAAGATCTATGAGTTAGATGGTAATCTGCGCCCAGCCTTCAGGGAGTACCAACTGGCACGCCGGATGAGGAAAAATGACAGTCGTCCGTATTTTGGTATCGGCAATATTCAGCTAAGGAACGGTGAGTTCGCCAAGGCAGAAAAGAGTTATAAGAAAGCTATTAGGCGCTACTCTAAGGTTGGTGTTTATTATAATAATCTGGCTTGGGTCTATATTAATCAGAAGCGATACGAAGAAGCCCATGTCATGGCCAGTAAAGGTGCGGAGCTGGATAAGGGTAGGTCCTATATATATCTAGATACAATTGGTGTGATCGAGATGCGTCAGGGTAACTTCACAGGTGCCGAAGAAAAGCTAAAAGAGGCCCTTGCCGCAATGCCGCCGTTAAATACCCGTGGACTTTTAAATGTCTATGAAAACCTGCACGAGCTGTATACAAAAATGATGCTACGCACCGATGATATGGTAGAGGTTGAGCGATATATTGATGAGCTTCGGCAAAGCCTTGGCACTACCGTGCCGATGCTACCATAAAACAAAGGGAGTCAACTTGAGAATTATATACGGAATAAATCCGGTCGCTGAGGCCCTTGCCGCAGGGCGCGTTGGTATAAGCGAACTGCTGGTATCTAGTAGGCGCAAGGATAAGGCCTTGGAGGTTGTCGTAAGGTCGGCCAAGGTTAAGAAGATAAAGGTAACCATCGCAGAGCCGCAGAGGCTGAATAAGGCCGCAGGGACTGATTTTCATCAGGGGGTCGTCGCGGTATTTAAGGGCGAGTATCCTTACTGCGATATCGAGGATATAATAGATGACTGGCGCACTAGCGGCAGCTCGGCCTTTATCTTGATCCTAGATTGCATTCAGGATCCGCAAAACTTTGGGGCACTCGTAAGGGCCGCGCATTGTGCAGGTGTTAACGGCATTGTCATCCCCAAGGATAGGGCCGTAGAGGTTACCCCTACGGTCGTAAAGGCATCGGCCGGTGCGACCGAGCATAGCCTTATCACACGTGTTACGAATCTGCGCGATGCGATTAAAAAACTTAAGGACGCAGGTGTCTGGATAGCAGGCATAGAGGCGAGCTTTGGTGATACGATCTATAATACAGAGCTTGATGGTGATATAGCAATCGTGATCGGCAGCGAGGGAAGCGGGATGCGCAGGCTTATTCGCGCCGAATGTGATTATCATGTGAGTATCCCTATGAAGGGCCGAGTTAATTCCCTCAGTGCCGCGCAGGCCGGAGCCATTGCTATCTTTGAAGTTGCAAGGCAGAAGGAGACAAAGGGTGGATAGATTAGTTCGGCTTATAGAAGAAGCGGTAGTTACTACCTCTGGCGTGGTCACCCGGACACCCATAGTATATTCAAGGACATTTTCTGAGACCTTCGGTATCGAGGTTTTTTTCAAGCTGGAAAACCTGCAAAAGACCGGTTCATTTAAGGCGCGTGGTGCTTATAATAAGATAAAAAACTTGAAGAAGCAGGGTGAAGTTAAAGGTGTAATAGCTGCTTCAAGCGGCAACCACGCCCAGGGTGTGGCCTGGGCAGCGGCACTTTGTAAAGTGAAATCCGTTATTGTCATGCCAGAGACAGCACCAATTATAAAGCGCGTAGCAACCAAGGGTTATGGTGCTGAGGTAATTCTGCACGGCTCTTCATTTTCAGATGCCTTTGGTCGCGCTGAAGAAGTAGCAAAGGAGCGGGGCCTGAGTTTTGTCCATGCCTTTGACGATGAACTGATAATGGCAGGGCAGGGTACTATCGGGTTGGAGATCGCAGAGCAGATGCCGGATCTGGATATGGTTATTGTCCCTGTCGGCGGCGGTGGGTTGATCTCAGGGATTGCAACGGGGTTGAAATCAAGGCTGCCAAAGGCGCGCGTCATAGGCGTTCAGGCTCGTGCCTATACATCGGCCCTTGATTCTTTAAAGAAAGGCCGGCTCGTAGCAGGTAAGAGCGAGCCGACGATAGCCGATGGCATTGCGATAAAGAAGATTGGTAAATTACCATTTAAATATATTAAGAAAAATGTAGATAAGATTGTGAGCGTCGGTGAGGAGACCATCGCCGAGGCTGTTTTAAAGTTACTGGAGCGTAAGAAGCTATCTGTCGAGGGGGCAGGGGCCGTAGGGCTTGCTGCGTTAATGGAAGGAAAGATCAAGTCAGGTAAAGCTAAAAAGAAGAAGGTCTTGATACTTCTAAGTGGCGGCAATATAGATGTCACGATGCTTGATAGGGTTATAAGGTTAGGACTTCAGAAGGAAGGCCGTATCTTTAAATTTACAACTATAATCTCGGATAAACCCGGAGCTCTTGCATTGCTTACCAGTATCATCGCCGAGTCAAAGTCCAATATACTACAGATGCATCACCAACGCGACGCGGCATACGTACCGATAGGTAGTACGAGGCTGGAGGTTATCCTTGAGGTCGAGGACCGCAACCATAGTGTGCGTGTGGTAGCTGCCTTAGAGGCTGCGGGTTATGAGGTCAGTGTGGAGTGAATGAGTTTATCTTGATTAACTGTCAAAACCCATTGTAGTTACAATGGGTTTTGTTATACCTTTTTTTAATTTAGGTTTATTTTTTTGAGAATGAAAATATTGTACGGCTTCAGCCATTTCAGACCGTGAAAGTTTCTTGTATGCAATTACATTGTAGGTGATGTCAGCAGTTTCATCGCTAATAATGTTTTTAATGATTGGATTTTCCATATTGTTGTTTTTATAGCGTTTTATAGTTCGTTACCCCATCTGCCCGGTTAACTGTCGTCCGCCGATTATATGCATATGAAGGTGGAAGACGGTCTGGCCGCCTTCCGTATTTGTGTTGATGACGAGCCTGAAGCCCGACTCGTCAACCTTGTATTTCTTTGTTAGTTCTCTTACCGCAGCCAGTGCTTCTGTCATAAAGAGGTCGTCCTCGCAGTCGATGATAGTGTCGTAGTGCTTCTTCGGGATGACGAGCAGGTGGGTCGGGGCCTGTGCATTGATGTCTTCAATGACGATGAGGCGTTCGGAGGCGTAAACCCTGGTAGATGGAATATCCCCAGCTACTATTTTACAGAATATGCAGTCCATTTGTTAACTCCTGTCGCTTGGGGCGGATTTGTGTTGATTATGTAGGGCAAGGCTTTAGCCTTGCGGTATTTATAATATAAAAGACGCAACCCTAAAGGGTTGCCCTACGTTCTTTGAGATTGCTTCGTTACTACGCTCCTCGCAATGACAAGTAAATATATCAGAGCGTCATTGCGAGCCACCTGCGGTGGGGCATCACCTGCGGTGTGGCAAAGTCCAGCTGGAAGTATTGTGGCGTGCGTAATAAAAGACGCAGTACTCGGCCCTCGTTTTATTTTTTTAGAGGCTACTTTTTTGTTCTTGATTCCTTCTCTTCTATTCCTGATCTGCCAAAGCGCCGCGCAAGTTCAGTGAAGACATCGCCTAGATCTATATCTTTATGGCCGAGCATAACGAGCGTGTGAAACCAGAGGTCGCAGAGCTCGTATACTATCTCTTTATTATCTTTTTCTATGGCAGCCTCTATTAGCTCTGCGCTCTCTTCAGCAATCTTCTCTGCTATCTTCTCCGTACCCTTGGCAAAGAGCGAGGCCACATATGAACGGTCGTCCTCTGTCTGGCCTTTTCTCTCCAAGATGACCTGATATAGCGAGGTTATCACCTCGGCACTTGCTGGTTTTGTAGCGACGTTATCTTTAAAGTTCTTTATCTCTCTGTAGAAGCAGCTACGCTGGCCGGTGTGGCAGGCGACTCCGGTCTGGTGGATCTTCAGGAGCAGCGTATCGCAGTCGCAGTCGTATTTTATCGAGTGTACTTCTTGCAGGTTGCCAGAGCTCTCGCCCTTTAGCCATAGCTCTTGGCGAGACCGGCTGAAATAATATGCCTTGCCGGTCGCTAGCGTCTTTTCAAGCGACTCTTTATTCATATAGGCGAGCATAAGGACCTCGCCGGTTGCCTCTTCCTGCGCAATCGCTGGGACCAGCCCCTTTTCGTCGAATTTGATAGAATCTATATTTATCACAGTCCTTACTTTTCCGTGTTGAGTTGCTTTATGGTTGTTTATCTGGGACCAGCCCCTGCTCATAGAATTTGATCAAGTTGATATCCATTAAGGCAGGGTATAATAACGCCTGCGCCTTGTCAATAGAAGTGGTTTTCTTGATTATAAAATCGCTTCTTGCCACACTTGACCTTTCCGTAATTGACTGCTAAACTTATTATCGTATGCCATATAAGACTATAAAAACCATCAATGTACGCCACTTACAGATCCTGGATGAGTCGGGCCATGCCGCCGACCCTGCCGAGGCATCGGCCTTTAGTGATGATCAGCTAAAGGCATTCTTTAAAGCTCTATTACAACTTAGAATATATAACGATCTGGCCTTGAGCTTGCAACGAGAGGGCCGCATTGGTACTTATCCGTCGTATTACGGGCAGGAGGCCGCGCAGGCCGGATCTGCGCTGGCCATGGAGAAGGCCGACTGGCTCTTCCCGACATTCAGGGAGACCGGCGTATATCTATTGATGGGGCTGCCAGCGACGAATTTGTTCCGGTACTGGCTCGGTGATGAGCGAGGGATGAAGATACCGGAAGGTATAAATGTTATGCCCATGAGCGTACCTGTTGGCTCGCATATTCCGCACGCGACAGGGGCTGCTATGGCGATGAAGTACAAAAAGCGTAAAGAAGCAGCTGTCGCTTACTTTGGCGACGGCGCGTCGTCGCGCGGAGATTTTCACGAGGCATTAAATATGGCAGGGGTCTATAAGGCTCCGGCTGTCTTTATATGTATGAATAACCAGTGGGCGATCTCTTTGCCAAGGTCGGCGCAGTGCGCCGGAGATACTATCGCGCAGCGGGCTTTTTCGTACGGCTTTGAGGGCTTGCAGGTAGACGGTAATGATATGCTTGCCGTCTATAAGGCGACAAAGGACGCCCTTGATAAAGCTAAAAGCGGAGGAGGCCCGACCCTAATCGAATGCATTACCTATAGGCTCGGTAATCATACGACCGCTGATGATGCAAAGAGATATCGCAGTGAGGCAGAGCTTGCAAAGTGGATGGGCCGTGAACCTCTAAAGAGATTTCGGGCTTATATGAAAGACCGCGGTATCTGGAATGAAGACTATGAAAAGGAGGTCTCAGCCGGAATCCGCGCTGATATCGATAAGGCGATCAAAGAGGCCGAAGCGACCGCCCCACCTGAACTAAAAGAAATTATACTTAATACCAATGCCGAGCAGACAGCTAGGCAGGTTCGTGAGCTTGAGGAGAACGGATGGCTGAAGTAGACTCTAAAAAGGCTGTGACCAGTCCTCGACTGAAGGTCACGATGGTCAAGGCCCTTAATATGGCTTTGGACGAACAGCTAGCGGCAGACGAAGACGTCTTGCTGATGGGCGAAGACGTTGGTCTAGACGGCGGTGTCTTCAGGGTTAGCGACGGTTTGCTGGCAAAGTACGGTAAAGAAAGGATCATCGATACGCCGCTTGCTGAGCTCGGCATCCTGGGTGCGGCCTTTGGTATGAGCGTTTACGGCTTAAAGCCAATCGTCGAGATCCAGTTTATGGCCTTTATCTATGAGGCCATTGAACAGGTCTTTTCGCATATCACCCGAACCCGATCACGTTCGCGTGGTCGTTTTACATGTAATATGGTCATCAGAACTCCGTACGGCCTTGGCATAAAAGGCCCGGAGCTTCACTCGGACTCTACCGAGGCGATATTCTGTCATATGCCGGGGCTTAAGGTCGTAGTGCCGTCTAGCCCTTATAATGCAAAGGGGCTTCTGGCCGCTGCTGTTGCTGACCCTGACCCGGTCCTTTTTGTGGAGCCTGCGAGGTTATACCGTGGTCTTAAGGCGCATGTCCCGGAAGAACCCTATACTGTGCCTTTGAGCAAGGCCGAGATAATTCAAGAGGGTAGCGAACTGACCGTTATTGCATGGGGCTCGATGCTTCATAAGGCTTTGGAGGCGACCGAAGGTTACGGTGCTGAGGTAATTGATCTGCTTACGCTAAAGCCGTTTGACGAAGATACCATCCTTAATTCTGTTAAAAAGACAGGTCGCGTCGTTATCGTACATGAGGCAACTGGTTTTTGCGGCCTTGGTGCGGAGATCTCGGCCTTTATCGGAGAGCATTCAATTCTGCATCTAAAGGCTCCGGTCTTGAGATGCACAGGCCCTGATGCCGTCGTACCTATGGCCCTTCTTGAGAAATACTATATGCCCTCGGTCGAGAGGATCGCAAGGACCTATAAGAAGGTAATGGAATTTTAGGTCAGTCCGTTGCTTTATCTGTCATCTTTAAGATCTAAACGACAAGCTATTTTTTTATGCTCGTAACAATAGGGCACTTAGCTCTTAACTTTATTTAATACCCCTTAAAATTTAAACATGCAGGAGATAATCCATGGCCTTTGAGTTTAAGCTTCCTGATCTAGGCGAAGGCATAGCCGAGGGTGAGATCGTCAAGTGGCACGTTAAAGAAGGTGACTCGGTAGAGGAACATCAGGTTATTGTCGATGTCGAGACTGATAAGGCCATCGTAGAAGTCCCTACGCCAAAGACAGGGACGGTACTAAAGCTTAATTGCTCTGTGGGTGAGATTGTAGATGTCGGTTCGACTTTGATAACGATTGAGCTTGGTGCGGCCGGTGATGCTGCTGAAAAACCAGAAGTTGCAGAGCTAGGTGAATCTTCAAAGGCCGAGACAGCCCCTGCCAAGGCTGATGTTAATGACGACGACGAAGAGGCCGCCTCTGTTGTCGGCTCGCTGCCGACGACCGAAGAGTTTTTGGCTACCCCTATGGTACGTGCCCTTGCGAAGAAGCTTGGCGTGGATCTGGGGCGAGTTGACGCGACAGGGCCGGGAGGGCGCATTACAGAGAAGGATGTACGCAGTGCCGCCGAGGGTAGAGATGAGGCGGCAGTAAGTGCTGATAAGTATGGCCCGGTAGAGCGGATTCAGATACGTGGTGTGCGCCGAGCTATCGCGCGTAACCTGATAGCCGCGACAAAGAACACGGCAGTCGTAACCGGCATGGACGAGGCCGATATGACGCGCCTCTGGGACCTGCGCAAACGTGAGAAAGACGTTGCAAAGGAGCGTGGCGTCCATCTGACCTTTATGCCGTTCTTTATTAAGGCAGCGCAGCATGCCCTGCGTGATCATCCGCACCTGAACGCCAGCGTTGATGAAGATTGCATAGAGATAATAGTTAAAAAATATTATAATATCGGCATAGCCGTCGATACGCCCGATGGCCTGATGGTCTCGGTCGTTAAAGATGTAGATAAAAAGACGATTCTTGATCTTGCGCTGGAGGTTCAGGAGCTAGGCACCAAGGCCCGTGAACGTAAGATAAAACTGGAAGAGCTAAAAGGCAGTTCTTTTACCATTACAAATTACGGAAGCTTTGGCGGCGTTTATGCCACGCCGATAATTAATCATCCTGATGTCGCGATACTAGGTACCGGCAAGATCAAACTGAAGCCATGGGTCGTTGACGGCGAGGTCGTACCCAGACGCATTCTGCCGATCTCTTTTACCTTTGACCATAGGGTTGTTGACGGGCGTGAGGCCGCGAGCTTTATGAGCAGGTTTATTCGCTATGTTGAAGACCCGGGGCTTTTATTTGTTGAGAGTTCGTAGTGGGAAGTCTTCCTGAAAAAACTGGCTAGAAGCAGCAGTCGTTGTATTTGATGCGCTTTTTCTTTTTACTGAAGAGCTCTTTATGGCTTATCAGATACCAGATTACCAGCAGGTTAAATACTAGTACCCCTATCTTTAGAGGCGTTATGCCGCCAAGCATCATTAGATATATTTCAAATGGTATAAATGAAGCGGTAGATATGACCGAGCACCACTCGCCCCAGCTTCTGCGCATTAGCAGGCCATATCCTTCAGTATAAGATAATATAGTTGAAGAGAAGAGAAATAGTGAGACTACGATTATTGTCGTATTGCCAAGTTGACTTGCCCGCTCGACAAGATATTGGACGTATGAGTTGGATAGGCTGAGTCCTACAAACTCAAATATCTTTATTACAAGACCGTCTATATCTTTATCCAGGAACTTAAGTATCCAGAAGCCCAAGACGAGCTCGAGCGTGCCTGCGCAGAAGCGGTGTGTGATGATGCACTTTAAAAATAGCGGTCTTTTCTTTACTGGAGTTGGCATGGGCGTATATTTATACCGGCTCCTTTAAGATAAGACTTTGTCTCGGCTATTGTAAACTCACCGAAGTGGAAGATTGATGCCGCAAGGACCGCGTCTGCATGCGCTTCAGTAAAGGCAAGTTTTAGATGCTCCAGTGTGCCCGCCCCGCCAGAGGCTATGACAGGGACGGTGACGGAGGTGGATACGGCCTTTGTAAGCCCTAGATCATAGCCGTCTTTTTGTCCGTCCTGATCCATACTGGTTAGAAGTATCTCGCCTGCACCAAGCTCTGTTACGCGCCGAGCCCATTCTACGGCATCGAGGCCACGGGGTTTTCTGCCGCCGTGAGTATAGACCTCCCAGCTCGATTCTGTTTTTTGCTTGGCATCGATTGCGACGACTATGCACTGGCTGCCGAACTTAGCGGCGGCCTGCCTGATAAACTCCGGGTTCTCTATGGCAGAGGTATTTATAGAGACCTTATCGGCCCCTGCGTGTAGCATTGTGCGGATATCATCGAGCGTTCGGATGCCGCCGCCGATTGTCAGAGGCATAAAGACCTCGGCTGCTGTGCGCTGCGCTATATCGATTATGGTTTTTCTTTTTTCGTGAGATGCTGTGATATCGAGAAAGACGAGCTCGTCTGCGCCTTGCGCGTCGTAGGCACGTGCGCACTCGACAGGGTCGCCAGCGTCTCTGAGCTCGACAAAGCTTACGCCTTTGACTACGCGTCCGTCTTTGACGTCAAGGCATGGTATGATGCGTTTGGTAAACATAAAGAAACCCGTCCTGGTTGGTTTAAGATCTTTCAGTAAAGTATCTCTGCGCCGTTGTGAATAACTAAATAGAAGGTAAGCGAATTTCCTAGTTTTTTACTTTTTCTATTGCCTCTTTAAGGTCGATATTGCCGGAATATAGGGCTTTGCCGACTATTACCGAGCCTGCTCCAGTATCCTTCAGGTCTATTATGTCTTGCAACTTTGATACGCCGCCTGAGGCCACTACATGCATATTAACAGAATCCGCGAGTTTCTTGGTCGCCTCAAAGTTCGGGCCGCCGAGCATCCCGTCCTTTGAAATGTCGGTATAGATAACGGCAGCGGCACCGGCCTTTTCAAGCACCTTTGCAAGCTCTATTGCATCGGTATCTGTTACCTCGACCCAGCCCTTAATAGCCACGAAGCCGTCCTTGGCATCGACGCCTACGGCGACTCGGCCCGGGTATTTTGCCGAGAGCTCTGCAATGAACTCCGGGTTTGAATGAGCTGCCGTGCCTATGATGATTCTGGCGACGTTTTTGATTGCAAGGTATTTTTCTGCACTTGCGGTATCTCTTATTCCGCCGCCGATCTGGACCGGGACGGTAACAGCCTGCGCTATCTTTTTTATCGTATCAAAGTTAACGAGTCGGCCCTCTATTGCAGCGTCGAGGTCAACCAGATGTATGATCTCGGCCCCTGCTGCCTGCCACCGCTTGGCAACATCGAGCGGGTCTTCCGAGTATACGGTCTCGTCCTCCATCCGTCCTTGTCTCAGGCGCACACATCTGCCGCCCTTAATATCTATCGCTGGTATTATTATCAAGAAAAACTCCTTTTAATTCATCTCGGTAAAGTTCTTAAGTATATGCAGCCCGACCCTCTGGCTCTTCTCCGGGTGGAACTGAGTGGCAACTATATTTTCTACCGCAATAGAGCTGGTAAAGTCAAATCCGTAATTGGTTTTTGTTAGTGTTACCGCGTCGTCAGTGGGTGCGCAGTAATAGGTGTGAACAAAATAGAAGAAAGATCCAGCAGGCGTATCGCGCAGGAGAGGGGAATCTTTCTTTATATCAATGCTGTTCCAGCCCATCTGCGGGACCTTGAGGCGTTCGCCGTTCTGCACCATATCACAGGGGAAACCCTCTACACGTCCCTTGATGATACCGAGGCCTTTGTGTGGCTTGTCTTTCTCAGAGTCTTCCAGACCCTCTTCAAAAAGTAGCTGCATCCCCAAGCATATCCCCAAAAACGGTTTGCCGCTGGTGCTTATTGCTTTTTTGATGGGACCGATTAAGTTGTACTGCTCAAGGTTGTGCATACATTCCTTGAAGGCACCGACGCCGGGCAGGACTATATGTGAGGCATCGGCTATTACGCGAGCGTCTCTGGTAATGACGATCTCTGCACCGCTGCTGGCCGTGACTTTTTCCAGAGCCTTACTGACGCTCAGGAGGTTGCCCATATCATAGTCTATTATGGCGATCTTTTTTGTCATTGGTAGATTATAGAGTTCCTTTGGTGGACATAACGCCCTTTACTCTGGGGTCGCGTTCGGTGGCTACGCGCATCGCGCGTCCAAAGGCCTTGAAGATCGCCTCAATGGCGTGATGGATCTCTTTACCGTAAGGCAGGTCTATGTGTAGGTCAAGCCCTGCGTTATTTGATATAGCCCGCATGAACTCTTCGGTTAGGCGCTCGTCAAATTCTTCTTTGCGAGCCTTGCTCTTAAAGAGCGTCTTGGCTACCTTCATCCTAAGATATGGCCGTCCGCTAATATCAAGGACGACCGAGGCCATCGAATCTACCATCGGCACGTCGGCTCTGCCGTAGCGCCTGATCCCCGCCTTATCGCCCAGGGCCTTTTTAAAGGCCTCGCCAAGGACAATCGCTGTATCTTCTATTGTGTGGTGAAAGTCAATTTCAATGTCGCCCTTGACCTTTAGGCTGAGATCAAAGAGGCCGTGACGGCTAAAGAGTGTTAGCATGTGGTCGAAGAACGGTATGCCGGTATCTATCTTGTTTTTGCCAGTACCGTCTATTTTGAGCGAGAGGTTTATATCGGTCTCGGTCGTCTTTCTCTTTATGGTTGCTTTTCTCAGTGCCTTTGCCATAACATCTCCTGTCATTTAAGACTGGCTACGCCTATCTTTATAGTAGTTTAATCTTTTATGCGCTGGTCTATGCTCTTTGCATGGGCCTCAAGGCCTTCGATGGTCGCGAATCTTCCGGCCTTTGGCCCGAGAACCTTCAAACTCTTCTCTGAAAATTCTATAATACTTGAATACTTTATAAAGTCGTATACGCCAAGCGGAGATGAAAATCTTGCCGTCCCACCTGTGGGAAGCGTATGGTTTGGCCCTGCCAGATAATCACCCATGGCCTCTGGCGTGTAGCGGCCCATAAAGATCGCCCCTGCGTGCTTTATTTTTCTGGCGAGCTTATCCGGCTCTTCGACAAATAATTCAAGATGTTCCGGGGCAATCCGGTTGCTGATTCGAGCGGCCTCTGCTAGAGTCTTTACTACAATGATCATTCCGTAGGCCGTGATTGATGATGTGGCTATCGTCTCTCTCTTTAGCCCTTCAAGCTGCGCATAGACTTCTCGCTTGACGGCCTTTGCCATTGATTCTGACGTCGTTATCAGAATCGACGATGCCAACTCGTCGTGCTCGGCCTGACCCAAGAGGTCTGCCGCTATCCACGAGGCCTCGCCCGTACCGTCGCTAATGACGAGTATCTCGCTCGGCCCTGCTATCATATCGATATCGACCCGGCCGAAGACCATGCGCTTTGCCGTTGCAACGTAAACGTTGCCGGGCCCTACTATCTTATCGACCTTTGGCACGCTGCGCGTGCCATATGCCATAGCGGCTATTGCCTGCGCGCCGCCGAGGCGGTATATCTTGTCAACGCCTGCGATCTTCGCTGAGGCCAAAACATGCGGATTGATATCTGTTTTGGGTGAGGGCGGGGTCGTCATTACTATCTCTCCGACTCCTGCGACCCTGGCAGGCACGGCATTCATTAGCACGGTCGAGGGATAGGCCGCCTTACCTCCGGGGACGTAGATGCCTGCACGGTCAAGAGGAGTGGCGCGTTGGCCAAGCCTTATGCCGTCTTCCATATACGACCACGATTCTTTTTTCTGATGGCTGTGAAAGGTCTCGATACGTTCAGCCGAGAGTTCCAGCAGTTTGATATCGGCCTTTGATATTCCTGCGAGGGCCTTATTGATATCGGCCTCTTTGACTCGGATGCGGCCTTTTATATCTACTTTGTCAAATCTATTAGTATATTCAACGAGCGCACGGTCGCCGCTGGTTATGACTTTGTCGATAACCGAACGGACGGTATTCTCGACGCCCGCAGGGGCAACGCCGCTGCGATGGAGTATTGCGTCAAATATACTGTCAAAGCGATTGTCTTTTGAGTCCAGTATTAGCAAGGTGCTTTCCTTATATTACGGCTGAGAGCCGCTCCAAGAATTCTTTTATCCTGCGTGGCCTTGTCTTAAGGCTCGCCCTGTTACAGACCATCACAGATGTTATCTCCATGATCGTCTCTACCTCAACGAGGCCGTTGCTCTTTAAGGTCTCGCCGGTCTCTACCAGATCGACTATTCTTTCTGAAAGTCCGAGGAGCGGAGCGAGCTCAATTGAACCGTAGAGCTTTATTATCTCGACCTGAATACCTTTGCTTAAAAAGTGTTTTGTCGTTATCTCCGGGTACTTCGTAGCGACCCTGATATGCGTCCATAGGCTCGGGTTGTCGACCTCTTTAAGCTCTGCCGGTTCGGCTACGACCATTCGGCATGCGCCTATGCCTAGGTTCAGGGGCTCGTAAAGATCGCGTGCCTGTTCGACCAATACGTCTTTTCCTGCGACCCCCAGATCGGCTGCCCCGTACTCGACATAGGTCGGTACGTCCTGGCCCCTAACGATCATAAAGCGCAGGCCTTCTTTTGGATCTTCAAATATCAGCCTGCGGTCGGTGCTGCTTACAAAACTCGTGTCGATTCCTGCGCGTTCAAGGAGCTTTAGCGTCTCCTTCATTATGCGCCCTTTTGGTAGTGCTATAGTAAGTAGCTTGTCGTTTTTTATGTTCTCAGAACTTTTCACTGGTCTTGACCCTCTTTATATTTGCGCCAAGCGCCTTTAGTTTTTCTTCCAGTCTCTCGTAGCCTCGGTCCAGATGGTATATGCGAGAGATCTCGGTCCGCCCGTCTGCCACAAGGCCTGCAAGCACCAGTGATGCGCTCGCGCGAAGATCCGTTGCCATAAGCTGCGCCCCGCTTAGCCTTCCTACACCCTTGACTATGGCGTTTCTGCCGTCTATCTTTATCTTCGCGCCCATCCGCTTCAGCTCGGCTACGTGCATATATCTATTCTCAAAGATATTCTCAGTTATAACGCTCAGTCCGTTTGCAACACACATCATCGTCATCATCTGTGCCTGCATATCGGTGGGAAAACCCGGGTGAGGGTGGGTCTTTATATCGGTGCTCAGAACAGGCCAGTCGCCGATTACGCGAGTGCCGCCTTCTTCTTCTTTTATTATCGTACCGGCTTCTCTAAGCTTTGCTATGAGAGGGGCCAGATGCTCAGTAGGGCAGTCCTCAATTAAGACGTTACCCCTTGTAATGGCAGAGGCTATCATCAAAGTTCCGGCCTCTATCCTATCAGATATTACCTTGTGCTTAAAGGTCTTTAGTTCGCCGTTTCCGGTGATTTTAATGGTGTCTGTTCCTGCCCCCGTGACCTTTGCTCCCATCTTTTCAAGGGCCTTGGCAAGCTCTACGATCTCCGGCTCCATCGCGGCATTTTCAAGTGTGGTAGTGCCGACGGCATAGACAGCGGCGAGCATCAGGTTCTCTGTCCCTGTTACCGTAGGTTGGTCAAAGTGGATCTGCGCTCCGTGCAGTTTCTCTGCCGTTATATCTATGTATCCGTGTTCGATCTTAATCTCAGCACCCATAAGCTTAAGGCCCATCAGATGCAGATTAATGGGCCTAGCCCCTATGGCGCAGCCGCCGGGCAGGCTGACGCGTGCTTTTTTAAAACGGGCAACTAGCGGGCCGAGGACTAGAATGGAGGCACGCATTGTCTTTACAAGCTCATACGGTGCTTCGAATTTTTTTACATTTGTTGAGTCGATTACAACGGTCTTTTTCTTTTTATTAGTCCTGACCTTGCAGCCCATAAACTTCAGAAGCTTTTTAAAGGTCTCAATATCTTTAAGGTCAGGGACGTTCGTAAGCGTATGCTCGCCCGGGGCCAGCAGAGTGGCTGCCATAAGCGGCAATACTGCATTCTTGGCTCCGCTTGCGTGCGTCGTGCCGATTAATCTATTGCCGCCTTCTATTATAAGTTTATCCATTTATTTACCTTTAAAGCAGACTGTGTTAGAGCAAAGTTCTGGTCTTGGTTTCGGGCCAGGGCCGGGCCTAATCTTCGCCTTGATTAAGGTGCTTAAGCTGCTCGGTCTGGAAGTACGTATTCAGGCTCTCGGTAAGTTCCGTGAGGTCGCCCTCCATAATCTCTACCAGTTTATGCAGCGTAAGCCCTATGCGATGATCCGTTACCCTGTTTTGCGGGAAGTTGTAGGTCCGTATCTTCTCGGACCTGTCGCCGGTGCCGACCTGTGCTTTACGTTTACTGGATATCTCTTTGTTTTGCTCTTGTATCTTGTGGTCAAGGAGGCGAGATAGAAGAATCTTCATTGCTCGCTGTTTGTTTTTGTGCTGGCTCTTCTCGTCCTGACAAGTAACGACCGTGCCGGTCGGTATGTGCGTTATCCTGATCGCCGTCTCGACCTTATTTACGTTCTGCCCGCCTGCTCCTCCTGAGCGGTAGGTATCTATCCTTAGCTCGTCTGGGCTTACCTCAATCTCGACCTCTTCGGCCTCCGGCATGACAGCGACGGTTACTGTAGATGTATGACGCCGACCTTGCGTTTCGGTTTCAGGGACACGTTGGACGCGGTGAACGCCGCTTTCGTGTTTGAGCTTGGAGTACGCACCGTGGCCTTGTATCATGGCGATGACCTCTTTGACGCCGCTGATCCCGGATGCATTCGTACTGAGTGTCTCGGTCTTCCAGCCCTGCGTCTCGGCGTAGCGTGAGTACATCCTGTATAGCTCGGAGGCAAAGAGCGTTGACTCGTCTCCTCCGGCTCCGGCTCTGATCTCAACTATGACATTCTTGTCATCGTTAGGGTCTTTAGGTAGGAGCATGATCTTTAGTTGTTCCGTAAGGGTCTCTTCGCGTACCTGCAATAGCGGAAGCTCTTCCTTGGCAAGCTCCTTCATATCGGCATCGCTACCTTCTAAAAGCTCACGGCTGTCTGCTATCTCTTCTGTTACAGAGCGCAGCTCAACGTAAGCCTCCATAATCTCAGAGAGGTGAGAGTGTTCTTTTGAGTATTCTCTGTACTTGTTTTGATTCGAGATTATATCGGGATCGCTCAGGAGCTTACCCAGCTCGTCGTATCTAGTCTCTAGCTCTGCCAGTTTATCTAGTATCATCTTTGGTCTCTGATTTTATTGTAAATAGTGTTGTTAGGTTGATAGAAGGACGCTGGGGAGGATGGCTACATTTCTTTAAATTTTTTACGAATCTCTATCGCGTTACCGCAGGTCATCTTTCCTTCGCAGCACGGGCCGCTGGCGCAGGACGGGCCGCCGTCCTTAAAGATTATCGGAGCGGCCTCTTTTGCGAGCACCAACATGCGAGTGGCCATGTCACGTATCTCCCACTGAGCCCTTTCGCAGCAACGAAGCTTGAAGAAATGCAAAAGCTCACGCGCATTCATTGTTACTATTATTTTGGTACATGTAGCATTTGGCAGCAGGTAACGCGCGTCTTCTTTCGGTATGCCTGCGCTTACCATCTTGCTGTAGAAGGCATGGATATTATCCAGAAAATCGTTATATTCAGTGCTTAGTTCGCTACCGGCAATCGAATCTGGTACGACGTATTCGTCGCTGCTAGCTAGATTGACGTAGCGTTGGCTTTGTTGGGAATAAGAAGCAACACGGTGGCGAACCAATTGGTGAGAGGTTACGCGCGATATGCCGTCTATGCCAAAGGAAAAGCTTGCGTGTTCAAGGATAGAGTTATGGCCCATGGAGAGGATCTTGTCGAGGAACTTTTCGACGGAGATCTCCCTTACCTTGTTTTCCAACTCTGCGATAGTAGAGTTGGAGTAGCAAAGTTTTGCGGCAACTGTGACTGCTTTTTCAGGGTCGGGAGTAGAACTTAGGAGGGATACCTTCACAATATCTCCTATAGACTCAGCTTTCTTTCTTTTTCCTGTTGCCGTACTTACGGTTGAACTTTTCAATCCTGCCTGCTGTATCGACAAGCTTATGCTTACCCGTGTAGAATGGGTGGCAGTTTGAGCAGATCTCAACTGAAATATTCTCTTTTGTTGACCTGGTTTGAACCTCAAAGCCGCATGCGCAATGGTACTTGGTCTCTTCGTATGTAGGATGAATACTTTCCTTCATTACTTTAGTGCTCCTTACTCTTGATTTAAGTAGGTTATATTAACAGTTGCTAGGCTTCGATGCAAGGAAAAAAGGCCCTGCAAGGCAATAGATTTAAGGCGTATTATTATAAAAAAAGGGGAGCTGAAAAGCTCCCCTTTGAAAGTTCTTTATAATAGCAAGGCAGGTATGGCCTACCTTGCCGCTGTTATTGGCTCATTGAATCTAGGAAATCTTTGTTGGCCGGCGTGTGGTTAAGCTTACCAATAAGGAACTCCATGCCTTCGACTGGGTTAAGCGGCTGCAAGACCTTGCGTAGTATCCATATACGGTTGAGATCTTCCTTTGGTATAAGCAGTTCTTCTTTTCTTGTTCCCGACTTGTTTATGTCTATTGCCGGGAAGACCCTGCGCTCGGCGAGCTTTCTATCAAGGACTATCTCCATATTGCCTGTACCCTTGAACTCTTCAAAGATTACCTCGTCCATACGACTGCCAGTATCGATAAGGGCAGTTGCAAGAATAGTAAGACTTCCGCCTTCTTCTATGTTTCTGGCTGCGCCAAAGAATCTCTTTGGTTTGTGCAGGGCATTAGAGTCTACACCGCCGGAGAGTACCTTACCGCTTGGTGGTACGACGGTGTTGTAGGCACGGGCGAGCCGGGTGATGCTATCGAGAAGTATTACTACGTCTTTTTTGTGCTCGACCAGACGCTTGGCCTTCTCGATTACCATCTCAGAGACCTGAACGTGACGCTGCGGCGGCTCGTCAAAGGTAGAGCTTATGACCTCGCCCTTTACAGAGCGTTGCATATCGGTGACCTCTTCCGGGCGTTCGTCTATGAGTAGAACGATCAGGATGACCTCGGGGTGGTTCTTGGCGATAGAGTGGGCGATATCTTGCAAAATAGTTGTCTTACCGGTGCGTGGAGGAGATACTATTAGCCCTCTCTGTCCCTTGCCGATAGGGGTGAACAGGTCCATTATCCTGCCGGATTTATTGCCTTTTGGTGGTACTTCTAGGTTTAATTTTTCGTCCGGGTATAGTGGGGTAAGGTTATCAAAGAGTATCTTCTCTTTTGCCTTCTCAGGGCCTTCGTAGTTTATCTGTTCTACTTTAAGCAATGCAAAGTAGCGTTCGCCTTCTTTCGGCGGCCTTATCTGACCTGAGACAATGTCTCCGGTTCTGAGGCTGAATTTTCTAATCTGAGAGGGGGATACGTATATATCGTCGGGGCCAGGCAGGTAGTTATAATCAGGGGCCCTTAGAAAACCAAAGCCATCGGGAAGTGTCTCAAGGACGCCTTCTCCGTAGATGACGCCGTTCTTATCGCTCTGCGCTTGCAGCAGGGCGAAGATAAGATCCTGCTTTCGCATAGTAGAGGCACCGTCTATCTTGTATTTTCGCGCCATGGCGCTTAGTGCACTGATTTTTTCTTCTTTTAGGTCTTTGAGGTTCATAAAGTACTCCGTTGAGGGTTGGTAATGTGGTCAAATGTAGATGATTTTATGGCGTAGCCGTTAATTATTAACGTAATTGTATGCCAGTTGGTATATTTTAAAGGGTCTTGTCTAGTAATTGGAGTTTTGTCGGATTAGTTGAACTCTGATTTTGGGATGAGTTAGTCTTAAAAGGGTCTTTTGTTTGTCTATGAGTTTTGCGCTAAAGGATATTGGATTCTGCTTTTGACGATTATAGTAAATCTGAATAAAGTGGTCTCTCTGAAAAGTGGTGTCTCTGATAGGTAAGTAAACCCTACCACGCATTATTTAATGTGTCAACTCTTATGTGGAAATAGCTGCCTGCTCTCTTCTGCTTTATTTTTAAGTTTTTCGAATAGAAGTTGAGTCTCTTTTAACGTCTCAGAGCTAGCTGCATTGTTATCTATTATATAGTCGGCTGTCTTGAGCTTATCTTTTAAAGGGATCTGTGAGTTGATTCTTGCAAGGGCCGCTGCCTCTGTAAGGCCGTCTCGCTGCATAAGGCGGCTGGTCTGGGTTGGGACGTCTGCGTAGACAACTATTACGCAATCGACCTTGTCGGTAAGGCCTGACTCAAAGAGCAGTGGTATATCCAGAATAACTACATCTTGCCCGTTGGGGTTGTGATTGTCTTTATTGTTTTTTAGCTGCGCCAGACGTGCCATCATGCGCTCTCTGATGCGAGGGTGGGTGATGGCATTAAGCAGCTCTCGTTTTTCTTTATTATTAAAGACAATACCACCTAGTTTCTTGCGGTCTATAACATCGCCGGTGGTTAGTATTTCACGACCAAAGCTCTTTACTACCTCGTCAAAGGCCGCCTCACCTGGACAAAGGACCTCTCTTGCTATAAGGTCGGCATCTATAATCGTCGCACCGAGCTCCTTGAGCTTTTTTGCTACAAGGCTCTTGCCACTTGCCACCCCGCCTGTTAGACCTGCTACTATCATCTCTTTACTCAGTAGCCCTCTGGATTATTTGTTATCATTATATAACTCAGCTGCCGTCCTGTCTGGATCCCGGACGCTGCAGCACCCGCGCGTCGGTGTGAGAAAAATAGGTCGCTCCGGCACGCCGTGCATATTCTCGTTTGGTCTATATTATACGGCGCAACTCCGGCTGCTTCAAGCTGTAGTTTGTTGATGCCGGGTAGGTCTAGGTTTTTGTCGCCGTCGGTTGCTCCTCGGATATCTTTTAGGTCGTAGCCTAGCTTGTCTTTAAAATCACCTATGATCTCTGTTGATACGCCGTAGCAGCAAGGGCCGATTGCAGGGCCAAGCGCCGTGTGAATGTCAGCAGGATCGGCCTTGTAGTTCTTGACCATAGCGGCGATGGTCTTTTCTGCGATCTTATTTAGAGTGCCGCGCCATCCGGCGTGCGCAACGCCTATTACCTTTTTATTTGGATCAAAGAAAAGTATTGGTACGCAGTCTGCCGTCTGCACTGCAATCGCAACGGACGGACGTGCCGTTATAAGCGCATCTGCTTTGGTCGTCTCAGGTGGCAGGTTGTTTTTTATATCTACAACCTCTGCGCCGTGGACCTGTGTGACGATTACCATTTTTTTGTTTTCTATGGAAAAGCAGTTCCTGATGCGAGCCCTGTTTTTTTTAATATTGCCGGGGTTGTCATTGACGTGCAGCCCTGTATTAAGAGACTGGTGCGGTGGCGGGCTCACTCCGCCCGTTCTGCCAAGAAAGGCGTGGCTCGTTGCCGCAAGCAATTCTGACCTTATAAGGGTCAGGTCGTTTTTATTTGCTATCTTATTATTGGTTGTCTTTTGATCTTGCAATGCGCTGCGGCCTCGCTCGAGCGAAGTTGGATAGGTTTTGCGTTACGAGTCGATAACGCCTGGGTCTATAAGCCTTATGAAACGCTCCATAATGGCAGGGTAGGGCGCGGTGAACTCCATACTTTCTTTAGTCGTTGGATGCGTAAAGCCCAGAGAATAGGCATGCAGAAGCTGGCCGTTTATCTTTTTAAGGACGGCGCGTGCCTCTGTGCCAAGCCCGGACGGCGGTGTTCTGCTGCCGTAGGTAGGGTCTCCTACTATCGGGTGGTTTATCTCGGTCATGTGTACGCGTATCTGATGGGTTCTTCCTGTCTCAGGGCTTACCTCTACAAGCGTGAAGAAGTCGAAATGTTTAAGGACCTTGTAGTTAGAGATTGCCTTGCGTGCCTTGGCAGTACGAGGCGAGATCTTCTTACGATCTGCCAGGTCGCGTCCAAGACCGATATCGATCTGTCCTTTGTCTTTTTTGAGTCTACCCCAGACCAGTGCGTGGTAACGTCGCTTTGTTGTATGTTCTTTGAACTGCTCTGATAAGGCGTGATGCGCGGTATTGTTCTTTGCCGCCATCATTACGCCGGATGTATCTTTGTCGAGTCTATGAACGATGCCGGGCCTTAGCGGGCCTCCGACGCTTGATAGGTCTTTTGTGTGATGAAGCAGGGCGTTGACAAGTGTATCTCTTGTGCGCCCGGCCCCAGGGTGCGTTACCATGCCACGAGCCTTGTCTATTACAATAAGGTCCTTATCCTCAAATAGGATTGTAAGCGGTATTTTCTGAGCCTCTACTGCTACTGGCTCTGGCTCGGGGATGGTGATTGTGACCTCGTCGCCGTCCTTTAGGTGCAGGCTCGGTTTTGCAGCATGGCTATTTACAAAGACAAGGGATCTTTTGATAAGCTCCTTTATAAACGTGCGGCTATGGCCCTCAAGCTTATGGCTTAAGAAGGTATCGAGGCGCTCGCCTTGATATTCAACTGATACTAAGAATTTTTCTTTAATCTCCATTTACACTCAATGCCTCTCTGGCTGTGAAGAAAGCCAAGAGGGTTGTTTTATTGTTTTGATTCTTGTTTTATTGTTTTCCGTAAGACCACTTATCTTACACTAATAATATCACTTATATACGGTAGAGGTAAGGTGCATGCGCACGGCAAATTCATTAATATGGTTTTATGCTACATTCTCTTCAAACTCGTCATCCTGAACTTGCAGTCTAAGACTGGTTATAGCCTTGAGGATCTGTATTTCACTTGGCTAGAAGAACAGATGCTGAACTAAATTCAGCATGACAAATTGGAGACTTTTCTTTTGCGGCGAAGCCGCTTTGCCCTCACGCATGTGAGTTTGCCCTCACGCAGACCTGCGGTCAGCATATTCATTAATATGGTTTATTGCTACGCGCGGCACGAGACTTTTTGATGAACTTTGCCGCCCCGCAGGGGCTACCAGATTTCTGATTCTATCTTTCCGTTGCGTTTTATAAGTACGTCTACCAGTGCTATGTTGTAGTAGTCGGTTGTTTTTAGCAGTTCTGGGGCTACGCGCGATATATATAGTTCTTCGCCTTCCGCCAGTTCGTCTTTAAGGAGTTCGAAGATGTTGTCGTGTTTTATGCCTTCTTCGACCTTTTCTTTGTTGTAGAGTGCCACGTCTGAGACTATTGTGCGGGCCAGACGCGCTGCGGCTTCGGGTTTATTTACGAGTTTCATTTTTTACCCCCTTTGCCTCTTGATAGCTCTGTTACGAGTATTTCAGCACTGAACTCGGCATTCGCTCGGACGAGTTTTTCTACTATATCTGCCTTACGCTCTGTAAATGCCTTTATTATGTCTTCGTGTTGTTTGATCGAGATCTTCATCCTGCCTGGCATACTAAGTGCCATTATGCGAAAGCGTTCGAATTGCTGCGCTATCTGGTGGGCAAGTACACATAGTTTATCATTTCCGCAGGAAGAGAGAAAGACCTCATGGAACTGATTATCCAGACGGTAAAAGCCCTGTACGTCGTTTTTGGTAGCACATCTCTGCATCTGCCGATTTATCTGAGTGAGTTTTTTGAGTTCTTTTTCGGTAAATTTGGTGCAGGCGAGTCCTGCGGCGTAGCCTTCTAAAAGGCTTTTGATTGCGTAGAACTCGCTAACGTCTTTAGCTGTTATCGGACTTACTACTGCGCCTTTTCTGGGTATAACGGTTATAAAACCTTCACTTTCCAGTTGGCGGAAGGCCTCGCGGATGGGGGTGCGGCTTATGCCGAAGTTCTCGGCTATTTCGTGCTCTGGTACGCGCTCGCCGGGCTTGAGGCGACCATTGATGATCGAGTCCTTGACAAAGGCCACGATACGTTCTCTAAGTGTTAGTTGGCGTTCTACCGGGTAGTTCAGCCCCTTTGTCTTTACCATATTCTATTGTATACTGTGTACAATGTTAAAAGTCAAGTTTTTTGAGTGCTTACGTAGTCGGGGTTAGTCCTGTAATTCATTGAAAACCTTGACTTTTAAGGGTGGGATGGTAGATTGATCTTTAGTGGTTATATCTGTGGATATTTGAGAGGTTTGTAAGTGGTTAAGAACGATTTACAGGTTCATGTTCCGTATTGGATGCTTAGAGACCGTATTGACGGAATAGTGCAGTCGCGTATTAATCCGGAGGTCTATCTGGATGGTAGTAGTCTGGATAGGGTAGACGGTGCTGAGTTAAGAGAGCTTGGAAGGCGTCTTTCTGGCGAGGGTTTAGGCGTTACCGTGCATGGTCCTTTTATGGACCTTTCTCCCGGTGCTGTCGATGAGGTCGTAAGACGTGCCTCGATAGAGCGGTATACGCAGGCAATAAAGGCGGCATCTTATTTAGGTGCACGTTCTATTGTGCTGCACGCTGATTATGACGACCGCCGCTTTGATGACGATCTGGAGTTGTGGCTTAGTCAGAGTATGAAGACTTGGCCAAGTGTAGCGGCAGTAGCAGCGGACGTCGGGATGGTGATAGCCGCTGAGAATATATTTGAGACCGATCCCGAACCGTTAAAGAGGCTTGTTCAGGCCGTTGATCTGCCTGTCTTTGGAATATGCCTGGATGTAGGCCATCTGAATATCTTCTCCAAGGTCTCGACCAGAGAGTGGCTAGGGCAGATCGGGGCGTATATAAAAGAATTTCACTTACACGACAATAATGGCGGTCATGACGAACACCTTGCGGTAGGTAGTGGTAATATAGATTTTGCCGAGTTATTTATGCTTATTAAAGAATTTGTACTGGATCTTGATATAACGCCTATTTATACAATCGAACCACACGGCGAAGATGCCATTTTGCCAGCGGTCAAGGCTGTTAGCCGCTACCTGTAAATAGAAGAAAACCTCCCTTGATAAATCCCCCTCAGTCCCTCCGTCTGAGACGGCTACAAGCTTTTCCAAAGGGGGAGGGTGCTGGCCGCACGGCAAATGCATTAATTGAATTTTATGATTTGCAAGGTCTTTAGAATTAACGTGATGAATTTGCTTTTCGCAGGTGCTGCGCATGGGTGCTGTGTGTACAGCAAAGAACTACAAAATTTGTCATCCTGAACTTGATTCAGGATCTGTATTTATTACTGCGCAAGGCGATAAAGTAAGAACAGATGCTGAACTAAATTCAGCATGACAAATAGGGAGTTCGTTGCGGCGAAGCCGCTTTGCCCCGCGGCGAGCGGTGCTCACCGCAGGTGGTGCTGCGCACGGCTAAATTTAGGTTGATAGAATTAGCCTGCTTATAAGAAGATACTGTTTTGATTGATTCTGCTCCACCGCAGGTGTGCTCACCGCAGGTGCTGGCCGCATGGCAAATTTATTAATATGGTTTTGTGGTTTGCGGCGAAGCCGCTTTGCCCCGCGGCGAGCGGTGCTCACCGCAGGTGTGCTCACGCATGTGAGTTGACTTTATTTTGTCAGGGTTTTGTTGTATATTCAATTTTGCGTAACATATATGGCTGAGTCGTGTTTTTCTAGCTCTTTTTGTTATTGATTCTTGTTATTCTGTACTTAGGGCTACCCCTCGATTCTCCTTGACATTAAGTGTGGATATCTTATATTATAGATAGCTTGCCAGATTTACGTCTATTGCGTAACAGGAGTTTCGTGTCTTGTTTTTATTGTTTCATGCAGGTCCTTGAAAGTTTACACAGTGCTGTTTTAGTTATTGGCTTTTTTAAACATTAAGATATTTTTTTAAAGAAAACAGGATATTATGTTAGAAGGATTATCAGATAGATTACGAAAGGTTATTAAAGACGTAAAGGGGCACGGTCAACTTACTGAGAAGAATCTTGACGAAGCGTTGCGCGAGGTAAGGCTTGCTCTACTTGAGGCTGATGTAAGCTTTAAGGTTGTAAAGTCTTTTATAGCATCTATCAAGGAAAAGGCCCTTGGCAAAGGTGTTCTCTTGAGTGTCTCTCCTGGTCAGCAGTTTGTAAAGATCGTCCATGACGAGCTTACTCATGTATTGGGTGATACCTCTGCGGATCTGAACCTGAAGGGTAAGCCAGCGGTTATTATGATGGTCGGGCTACAGGGTTCCGGTAAGACGACCTCAACGGCAAAATTAGCCAGACTTTTAAAGGGCAAGGGGCGCAATCCTTATATCGTCCCTGCCGACCTTGCGCGTCCTGCTGCTGTACTGCAGTTGCAGAAACTTGCAAGTGATATTAATGTCGAGTGTTTTGATGTAGGCACCCGTACTGATGTAAGAGATATATGTAAAGAGGCCCTGAAGCTTGCTAAGGCAAAGGGTTATGATACGATGCTTGTCGATACAGCTGGAAGGCTTTCTATTGATGAGGCCCTTATGGGTGAGATCAAGGATCTGAAGCAGATCCTCACTCCTTCCGAGATACTCCTAGTCGCAGATGCAATGACAGGTCAAGATGCCGTTAATACGGCAGAAGGCTTTAATGATGTTATGGGTCTTACCGGTGTTATTCTTACAAAGCTTGATAGTGATGCCAGAGGTGGTGCAGCCCTTAGTATGAGGTTAGCAACGGGGCAGCCCGTGAAGTTCGTTGGTGTTAGCGAGAAGCTTGATGGCCTAGAGGTCTTTCATCCCGATAGGATGGCTGGCAGGATTCTTGGCATGGGTGACGTCGCAACTCTTGTAGAGAAGGCGCAAGAGACCATTGATGAGAAGAAGGCAGAAGAGCTAGAGCGTAAGATTAAGAAGGATACCTTTACGCTTGAAGACTTTAAGGATCAGCTTCAGCAGATAAAAAAGATGGGTTCGCTCGATAGTATATTATCGATGATTCCGGGTTTTTCTTCTATGAAGAAGACCAAGAATGTTGAGATAGATGAACGTAATTTTGTCAGGGTTGAGGCGATAATAAACTCAATGACGATGCAGGAGCGGGTAACCCCGAAGGTACTTAATGCCAAGCGCAGGGTGCGTATAGCAAAGGGTAGCGGTACTACGGTCCAGGATGTTAACAGGCTTTTAAAACAATACAAACAGATGCGCCTTATGATGAAGAAGTTTAAGAAGGGCGGAATGAAGAGCGTTAAACAGTATCTGCCCTCTTAAAGGTAGGCAGGGTTTTATCAAAAATACATGTACTATAACTGGAGGTGAGAAAACAGTATGTCAGCAAGAATTAGGCTAGCAAGGCACGGATGTAAGAAAAGACCATTTTATCGTATAGTAGTAGCGGATTCAGCGGCACCTAGAAGTGGCAGATTTATAGAAGTAGTTGGTACATACGATCCTAATAAGGAGCCCGCAGCAATCGAGTTAAAAGACGATAAGATAAAAGAGTGGTTAGGGAAGGGTGCTCTTCCATCGGCGACAGTAAAGTCAATACTTAAGAAAGCCGGGGTAAGTCTCAAAGACGAGAAAGCCGCATAACCTCAATAGCTCGATACGCATGTACGGGGAGGTGTGAATGAAAGAACTAATGGAACAGATCGCAAAGGCTCTTGTTGACTGTCCAGACGAAGTGAAGGTCAATGAAATCAAGGGAGAGAGGGTATCTGTAATAGAGCTGGCTGTGGCAAAGGATGACCTCGGTAAGATTATAGGTAAGCAAGGGCGTACAGCAAAGGCGTTGAGGACGATATTAACGGCGGCCTCAACAAAGCTAAATAAAAGGTCCGTGCTGGAGATAGTTGAGTAATAAAGAATTAGTAGCTGTAGCAAAGATAGTAGGGGCTCATGGCATTAAGGGTGAATTAAGAGTCTATCCTTATGTAGAGAAGGGCGGGGTAGACGATTATCTGGATTTTTTCAGGTCTCACTTGGAAGACGTTGAAATCGACGGCTCTCCACACTCCTTAAAGAGCCTTAAGCCTCATAAAAACATACTACTAGTTAAGTTTAATGAAATTACTACCAGGGAGCGTGCAATTGAGCTCCAGGGCGTAGAGCTTTTCTGTGAGCGTTCGGAGTTTCCGGAGTTGCCAGAGGGCGAGTACTATGAGTATGATTTAGTGGGGTTGGAGGTCTATACTTCCAAGGGGCAGGAACTCGGTAAGCTGACAGCCGTGTTGCATGCCGGCTCGGATGTATATGAGATCCACGGACCACTTGGAGAGGTCTTGTTGCCTGCAATAAGCGAGGTTATAGTCGAGATAGACCTTAGAGCAGGACGTATGATAGTTGAACCTTTGGAAGGTCTTTTGCCAGATGAACCGGGTAGTGGTGCTAAACCGGAGCAGACCTTAAAGCCTGAATAGGCATTGACGCCTGAATAGGCTGTTAAGGTGTGTGTAGTGACTCTTATGATTACCTTTGATATTCTTACACTACTTCCAGAGTTTTTCGACTCTCCACTTAAGCAAAGTGTTATTGGCCGCTCTATTGAGTCGGGCATACTTTGCGTAACTCTCCGAAATATTAGGGATTACAGTACTGATAAGCATCGTAGTGTCGATAGTGCCCCGTATGGCGGTGGTGCAGGCATGGTGATGAGGGTCGAGCCTGTTGCGGCAGCTATCGAGGCTGCTAGGGCTGCGGCCAAGGCACTGGGGAAGAAGGCGACGGTCATATTGCTTACTCCGCAGGGCGAACAGTTTAGCCATAAAAAGGCCGTAGAGCTGTCTGGCCTTGAATATCTGGTTCTGGTCTGCGGTAGGTACGAGGGCTTTGATGAGCGTATAAGGGGTTACGTAGACCTGGAACTCTCTATCGGTGATTATGTGTTGGCAGGTGGTGAGGTGGCGGCTCTGGCTGTTATTGATGCCGTAGGAAGGCTTGTTCCGGGCGTTCTGGGCGATATAGAAAGCGTAAAGCACGAGTCATTTAGTGATGGTGCCTTGGAGTACCCGCAGTATACAAGGCCAGAGAATTATAAGGGGGCGAGAGTGCCCGAGGTCTTGTTGTCTGGCAATCACGCATTGATTGATCGGTGGCGCAGTGAGCAGAGCAGAAGGCGTACATTAGTGAGAAGACCTGAACTTTCGGTTGGTAGTGATGAATTTAGTGGTGATGACACTAAAAAAAACATTAAATAATAGATTATTTTAATAAAGTTATTGACCTTTTATAGGTAAATATTGTAATATATTTTCTTGATTTGAGTGTAATTATTGAGATGTAGTTAGGAGGCATTATGAGTACGGTAGTAGCTGATCTAGAAAGAGAATATTTACGTGACGATCTTCCGGAGTTTCGCCCCGGAGATACGGTCATTGTTAACGTCAGGATCAAGGAAGGCGAGAAAGAGCGTATACAGGCCTATGAGGGCGTTGTGCTGAGGAAGCGTGGCGGCGGTACTCGCGCAAGCTTTACCGTACGCAAGGTCTCTTACGGTACAGGGGTAGAGAGGATCTTCCCTCTGCATTCGCCGGCGATTGCATCTATAACGGTCAAGACCGAGGGACGTGCAAGACGTGCAAGACTTTACTTCTTGAGAGCACTTAAGGGCAAGGCCGCCAAGCAGATGATCAAGAAGCGACGTTAGCCACCTTTGTTCTAAGTCTATTTTAGGCGACCCTGTTGCGTTTGTTTGTTACGCATATTATACAGGGTCGCTTTTTTTTATTTCACCTGTATTGTATGGCCAAGGAGCTACCACTATTGGATACCTATGAGAAGTTGGCGAGCTCCAAGGGTTGTACGACGATTGCAGGCGTGGATGAGGTAGGCAGGGGGCCGCTTGCCGGCCCTGTACTGGCTGCTTCTGTCATATTTACCGAGGACCTTCTGGGGCTCGGCATCAAAGATTCCAAGAAACTCTCCCCTAAAAGACGTACAGAACTAGCTCGCCAGATATGGAGGATCTCTCCGGGTGTGGGTATAGGTGTGCTCTCTAACCTTGATATAGATAGGTCCAATATACTCAAAGCCTCGCTACGTGCAATGGCTATGAGCGTAACTAGTATGAAGGGCATTGATGGTGATTCGGTAGTGCCTGATTATCTCTTTGTCGATGGTCAGTATAAGGTGGCTGAGCTGGATACCCCCCAGACGGCGATTATAAAGGGTGATTCACTCAGCGTCTCTATTGCAGCGGCGTCTATTATCGCAAAGACCGCGCGCGATAGGATAATGGTTGTCTTGGATACCATCTATCCTGGTTATAACTTTGCCGGGAATAAAGGCTACGGCTCTCGTGAGCATATGGATGCTATTGAGCGGATTGGCCCGTCCCCTGTTCATCGGATGAGCTTTAGTTTTGGTAGGGGGGCTGCCAAGGTCGGAGTCGCCGGAGTTAAAGACAAGAGAGAGGCCGCAAGAAGTGTTTAAAGGGTTGTTTGGCAAGGAGCTAGGTTCTTCTGGTGGCGCGGAGGCGGCGGGTAAAAAGGCTCGGCTTGGCAGGTACGGCGAGCAGCTCGCAGAGAAGTATCTTAAAAAAAAGGGTTACCGCATAGTCGAGCGTAACTTTAACGGGCGTTTCGGCGAGATTGACCTTATAGTCAGCAAAAGTAAGGTTCTTGTCTTTGTTGAGGTTAAGACCCGTTCGGGCACTGCTTACGGCGCGGCCAAAGAGGCCGTTGACGCACGTAAGGCCGGGCGTATTATAAAGGCTGCCAAGGAGTATATGCACAAGAAAGACCTTCCTGAGGATACCGGGCTTCGCTTTGATGTTGTTGGTATAACGGTTGAAGGCGGTGCTGATAACGCTGGAAAGAGTGAACCTGTCATAGAGCATATAGAGGCGGCCTTTGAGGCCGAGTAATATCCGAGCAATACCCTAATAATAAATGGCAATTGATATTGTCAGCTAATTTCAGATAGAGGTTAACATTGCCTAACTCCGCAGAACAAAAGAAACTTTTCATTATAGACGGTTCGGCCTGTATCTACAGGGCTTTCCATGCGATCCCTGTTTTTACGACCAGCAAGGGGCAACCGACCAATGCCGTATATGGCTTTACGCAGACCTTAAGAAAGATTATCGCAGAGTATGGCCCTGATTATATTGTGATCGCTTATGACTCGAAGGGGCCGACCTTTCGCCATGAGTTGCACGAGGACTATAAGGCCACGCGCCCCCCGATGCCGGATGAGCTTGCGGCTCAGATACCGCTGATAAAGCAGATGGTCCGTGCTTTTAATGTTGCAACCCTGGAGTTGCAGGGCTTTGAGGCCGACGATATTATAGCGACCGTTGTTAGAGCCGCCAGGGAGTTTGGTGTTGATAAATCTATTCCTGCTATTCACGTCTCTATCGTAACCGGTGATAAGGATATGTATCAGCTAATCGATGATAATACCGAGGTCTTTGATTATGCCAAGGGCAGGTTTATCAGGGACGCAGAGGTGCACGCGAAGTTTGGTGTGGCACCGTGCCATGTTGTTGATATGTTGGGGCTTGCCGGAGACAAATCCGATAATATTCCGGGTGTCGCGGGGATAGGGGTAAAGACCGCTGCCAAGCTTATAAATGCGCACGGCACTATTGAAGAGATGCTTCTGAATATAGAAAATGTCACGCCCGAGAGGATAAAACAGAAGCTTATTGATTATAGCCAGGATGCTTTGATCTCAAAGAAGTTGGCAGCTCTTGATGCAGAGGTCCCGCTTGGTTTTGAAATTGCTGACTTTACATCTAAAGGTCCGGATATAGAGGCACTCTCCGGGATTCTCAGAGAGCTTGAGTTTGTAAAGCTGATTAAAGAATTAATACCGGTCGCAGAGGTAGAGCCCTTTGTGCAGGCCGTAGACGGCGAGGCAGCACTAGAGCTTCTCATTGGTGCTCTAAAGGCCAGCGGGCAGATGGCCCTAGTTGCACTACCTCTGGCTGAGTTTGACGGTGAGGGGGAGACAGGGCACTTTGCGTTAGAAGGCATAGGGGTTGCGGCTACTGATCAAGAGGTGTTTTTTCTGCCTCTTGAGGGGAAAGAGGGTTGGTTATCTTTCTTAAAGCCTGTCTTAGAAGATAAGGCCATTGAAAAACACTCTTCTGACCTTAAGCCGCTTTATAAATACTTTGCATCACACGGGGTTCAGTTGGCGGGGGCGGTGATGGATATCTCCGTTGCGTCATACCTTATTAGCCCGGGGCAGCGAGCCCTTACTATTGATGATATAGCAGAGAGGGAGCTTGATCAGGGGCTCGGTGTCGGAGTCGATGCGCAGCCAGCCGAGCTTGCAGGGGCCAGAGCGCGTGCAACGCTGCGCCTGACCGGGGTCTTTAGTAAGAGACTTACCGAGCATCAACAGTTCGAAATTTTCAATGATATGGAACTGCCATTGGTTGAGGTTCTGGCCTCTATGGAGCGGGTCGGGATCAAGGTGGATTGCAGCATACTCGAAGGGCTGACAATAGAGATGGGGCAGAGGCTGGCCACCCTTGAGGCCGAACTCTACGCGCAGGCAGGCAGTAGCTTTAATATAAACTCCCCTAAGCAACTCTCTAAGCTGCTCTTTGAGGATCTGGGCTTAAAGCCTGTTAAAAAGACAAAGACCGGCTATTCAACCGATGAGAGCGTGCTTATTGCATTGTCCGGTCTTCATGAAATACCTAAAAAGATAATAGAGTACCGTAAGATCGCAAAGCTTAAGAGTACCTATGTTGATAGCCTTATTCAGCTGGTAAATAAAGAAAAAGGCCGCGTCTATACGACCTTTAACCAGACCGTGACGGCGACCGGCAGGTTGTCAAGCTCCAGGCCGAATCTTCAGAATATCCCTGTTAAGGGCGAGTACGCAGATTCAATAAGATCGGCCTTTGTTGCTAAAGAGGGTTCGGTGCTGGTCAGTGCTGATTACTCGCAGATAGAGCTTCGCCTTGTCGCTCATCTGTCTGGCGACCCTGTCTTTGTTGATTCCTTTATGAAGGACGAGGATATCCACGTAAGGACCGCTGGCGAGGTTTTCGGAATTATGCCGGGGCTTGTAACCGGCGAGATGCGCAGGCGCGCCAAGGCCATAAACTTCGGGATTATCTACGGCATGGGAGCGCACGGTCTGGCAGGTGCGCTTGGGATATCCATAAAAGAGGCTGGTGATTATATTGGCGAATATTTTACCCACTATAAGGGGGTAAAGCAATTTATAGATACAACTATAGAGGAGGCCAGAGAGCTTGGTTATACAGAGACGATCTTTGGTCGGCGCAGGCAGATCAATGAGTTACAGGCGAGCAGTGAACAGGTAAGGAGGCTTGGCGAGCGCATGGCGACCAATACGCCGGTGCAGGGGGCTGCTGCTGATATGATTAAGCTGGCGATGATAAAGATCGATGAAAGATTGCGCACGGAAGGGTTAAAGACCGAGATGATCCTGCAGATCCATGATGAGCTGATCTTTGAGGTTCCACTAGGTGAAGTTCAGATTATTGAGGCTTTGGTAAAAGAAGACATGGAGGGAGTAATTAGCCTGAAGGTCCCTGTGAAGGTCAATGTCACGAGCTCGCGCAATTGGTGTAAGTCCCCGTGATTACGGAATAACTTGACTTTTTAGGGGTGAAATAGTATCATTTATTAGACTGTCAAAACTATAACTTAGTGATGGTTTTTACAATATTACAGGATTGCGGATTAAAGTTTTAATAATTATAACCGCTAAGTATATTATAGCGGTTATAATTTTAAGTGATATGGGTTGGATAGTGCCTAATCAGGGCGTAAAGTCAAAGCTTTGAACCGTCGTGGACGGTTAGCAAACTACTAGAGATGGGATAAAATATCTCGTTCAGTGTAAACCGTCTCAGAAGGAAGGTGTAAACTTCTTATGGCTAATTCGAATCAAAAAAAACCTTATACAACCGGGGAGGTTGCAGACCTTAGCCACGTAACAATCAATGCGGTCAAGAAGTGGATAAACTCCGGCAAACTTCAAGCCTTCAGGACCCCAGGTGGTCACTTTAGAATTACACGGGATGATTTTAAAGATTTTGTATCTAGATACAGGTTGCAGATTAAAGATGAAATCTTCCCTGAAAAGAAGCGGATACTTATAGCCGATGATGTCCCTGAGGTGCTTGAGTTTCTAAGAGCAGCACTGGAGAATAGAGAGGACCACAGCTATGAGATAGATGTAGCTGTGGATGGTTACGAGGCCTTGATAAAGGTCGGTGACTTTAAGCCCGACTTACTGATACTTGATATAAGGATGCCGCGTATTGATGGTCTTGAGGTCTGCCGGCATCTGAGATCTGATACTTCTACTCATAGCATAAAGATATTAGCTATAACGGCTTATGCAAGGGAGGAAAAAGATAATATTATAAAGGCCGGAGCTGATTATTGCCTGCCAAAGCCTTTGGGCATGGTGCAGTTGCATGAGTGGGTAGATAAACTCCTTGGCTAGATATCCTAGTCTGCTTGCCATTTCTTGATTCTTAATAGCAATCAACTCCCATATATCCTATTGGATTAGGAGTCCTAATGACTAAACAAGCTAAAACCTTCTCAACAACCTACAAGTTTGTTTTATTGGCTATTTTTTTTACGGCACTCTTTGTCTGTAATATATGGCTTTTACACAAAAAAACGCAAGGAATGGAGCGTTATGATGAGCTGCACCACCGTCTCAGCGTCCTGACCACCGATATAATAAGATTAGAGTACGTCCTTGATATTTCAGTTATCACAAAAAACTACGAAGACAAAAGAGGTGGGGCTATAACCACTGATATAATCAATATAGATAAGTCCTTTAAGGATCTTGCAAGGGCTGACTATGCGCAACTCTTTACTGGAGATAATAGGGAGTTTATCGAGGTGCGTGATTCTATGATGGCTGATTGGAAGGCTATCTTTTCTGAGTTAAAGCGTCTGGGAGAGGTCAAGACAGATGAGGAACTCATGCTTATTCATAACGTTGTGGATATGAATACCTTTATCTTGAGTGAGAGCGCAAACAGGCTTGCCGAGTTTGTCGAAGAGCGTAAGATCATTGTCCTGAACCATCGTACCAATATATTGTTTCTCGCACTGGCCGTGTCCTTTTTGGCTACCCTAGTTGCTATGTTCTTCTTTTATCTCAGGATGATCTCTCCTTTTGAAAGGTTTTTTACTACACTGCTTGCTTTCTTGCAAGGCGATACCAGAGGTAGGATGGCTGAGAATTTTTCGGGAGATTTAGGGAGTATAGCGCAGGCCGTTAATATCTCTTTTGAAAAGAGGCGAGAGTCTTCTCTGGATATGAGCCAAAAGCTTCATCAGCTTGAGGTTGAGGTCTGTGCAAAGGTTGGTAAACTCAACGCCCTTAATTCGGTTGCGATGATGCTGGCAAGCTCGCTTTCACAGTATGAGGTCTTTATGGTGGCCGTCTCTGAGGTCCTGAGTGCAGTCGGGGCCGACGGCGGCATGGTCTACCTTAAAGAAGGTGGTATGTTAAAGCTAAAGGTCTCAAAAGGTTTCTCTGAGACCTTTTTTTATAAAGGCGAGGATGTCCCGCTTAGTGAAAAATATATTGGAGGGGAGCTTGCTAAAGAGCCTGTAATATTTAAGGACCTTAATAAGTATCCAGAAGGCAACCTTAAACAAGTGCTTCTGGCTGAAGGGGTCGTCTCTGTAATTTCAACCCCCATCTTAAATGAAAATAAGGTTGTTGGCTTCTTTGATGTCGCCTTTAGCCAAGAGGAGTTGGATATGGGTAGGCATCTGGCTTTCCTCAAGGCTATCTCCTCTAATATGGGAGTTGCGGTTGGATATTCCGCACTATTTTGCAAAGAGCACAAGACCAGTACTTCCCTGGAACGTGTTATTCAGCAGATACCTTTTGGCCTGGCGGTCTTCAGTGGTGACGGGCTCTGTGAGATGGCGAATTCAGCCTTTAAAAATATGATAGGTGGCGATAATAGTACAAATTTTGTGGGTAATTATAATATCTTTAAGGATGACGAGTTTGTCAGGCAGGGACTATCTACTTTTGTAAAGAACTCGTATAACGGGCGTATTATGAACTTTGGGGCAGAGTACAAGAGTAGCTACCTTGGTGTCGATAAGGTAGAAACTTTTAAGGTGGTTAGTTTTCCGATTTATGATGCCGAGGGTAATATTAGTCAGGTGGCTTTGAGCTTTGACCCGGCCAAAACACCTTAAGAAGTACTTAAAAATAGAAGGGGAGTTCGATTTAGATGAAGATATCTGAAATGAAGATATCTAATAAGATTGCCGTTATCTTTATGCTCTTGATCTTTATTATGGGCCTTGGTGGATTCTGGGGACTGTATAATGTATTAAAGATAGCCGGTGGTACTGAAGAGATCTATCAGAAGTCTTTTAAGCATGTATCTACCCTCTCTGATATGGAGAAGGAATTTATCTCGCTTAGGCAAGAGGTCTTCCTGCATATTATTGTCACGGATGACGGCTCAAAGAGTTTTCTAGATTCTTCGGTCAGGGAACGTGTGCAGAAGATAAATAAGCTGATGCAGGTTTATGAAACCTTTGAGAAAGAATATACCTCGGAAATCTCGGAAAAAGGTTCGGCGACTACGCTTCAGAGTGAGCTCTCCAGTTATTGGAATGTGCAGGCAAGGGTGCTTGAGTTGTCTTCTTACGGTAGGGCCGAGGAGGCACTAAGCCTTGTCAGAGGGGACGGCAACAGGGCCTTTAACGCAGCTATTAATCACCTTAAGCACCTGCTCTCCGAGGAGATGGGGGCTGCATCAAAGTCTTATCAGCGCAGTGAGTACCTTGCCGATAAGATTATCTTAATGACGGTCTTTCTGACGCTTGCTGCAATTGTTATGTCCTTTGCCCTGTGGCGTATTTTTACAAGCTCTATTGTAAGACCAATCCTTATAATTGAAGACAGCGCAAAAAAGGTCGCTAAAGGGGATCTGACACAAAGAGCTATGGTCAGCAGTGGCGATGAGTTGGGTTCTCTTGCAAGAGAGTTTAATATGATGGCCGAAACCTTGCAGGATTCCCATATGACGCTTGAGCGTAAGGTCAGCGAGAGGACCGATGAGCTTAAGCATATAAACGAAGAACTGCTTTTGAGCAAGCTGGACCTGGAGACCAAGAACGAAGAGCTTGCGCGTGCCAACAGGATGAAGAGCCAGTTTCTGGCCAACGTGAGCCATGAACTGCGCACTCCGCTGAACTCTATAATAGGTTTCTCTGAACTCTTGCAGGAGAGATCATTCGGTTCTCTTAATGACAAGCAGACTCAGTACGTAAAATTTATACATACCAGCGGCAACCACCTGTTGCATCTAATCAATAGTATTCTGGATCTTTCAAAGATAGAGGCCGGGCGCATGGAGCTTTCTCTGGAGGAGTTTCCGCTTGCTGAGATCTTCCATGAGATTATGGGCTCTATCAAGCCCATCGCGCATAAGAGGGAGATATCTCTGGACCTGAAAGAGACCGCGGCCTCACCTATGATAAAGGTCGATAAGGCTAAATTCAAGCAGATCCTCTATAATCTGCTATCTAATGCCGTTAAGTTCAACAAGGACGGCGGAAAAGTAGTAATAGATTGGGACATCATAGATGAACCAAGCGGGATGACTATGCAGAGGTATTTATATCTCAGTGTCGAGGACTCCGGGATGGGAATCAAGAAGGAGGATATGGGAAAGCTATTCAGGGAGTTTGAGCAGCTTGATCCTTCGGTTACCAGAGAGCACGGCGGCACGGGGTTAGGCCTGGCACTTACCAAGAAGCTTGTAGAGCTGCACAATGGGCATATCAGGGTAGATAGTGAGCCTGGCAGGGGCTGTAAGTTTACTGTGAAGCTACCGCAGGGCAGCGATAAGCTAGAGTTGAGGCAGACCCAGATAATGCCGGAGGTGGTGGTCAAGGCTGTAGATGATATTGCCGAAAGGCCTCTGATCCTTGTCGCCGGTGAGAGCGAGGATATAAACCACCTTATTCATATTTACCTGAGCGGTGGAGGCTATGAGATAGAGACGGCCAAGGATGGTATCGAACTCATAGAAAAGGCCATAGAGCTCAGACCCTTTGCGATTGTATGCGGCATAGCATTGCCGGAAAAAGACGGCTGGGAGGTTATGAAAGAGCTTAAGCTCTACGAAGAGACCAAGGATATACCCGTGGTTATAGTCTCAGCAACGGATAATAAAGAGCTTGGTTTCGCCCTTGGTGCAGTTGACTATATTGAAAAACCAATAGATAAAGCAAAACTTGTAGATACCCTAAATAGACTGAACTTCATCAAGAGTCGTAAAAGACGCAAGCTTAGTGTCCTGGTCGTTGATGACGAGCCGCAGGTACTGACTCTTCTCAGCGATATTCTTGAGAAAGAAGACTTTGTGGTTTTTACGGCCAACGGCGGTGAAGAGGCTATAATAATGGCCATACGTGACGAGCCCGATCTTATCGTGCTAGACCTTATGATGCCGGGGGTGAGTGGCTATGATGTCGTCGATAAGCTTAAAGAACATCCTATTGCTCGTAATATTCCTGTAGTTATCTTTACGGCTAAGGACATTACAATGGAGGATAAGCAGAGGCTTGGTGATAACATAGATAAGATCATTAGAAAGGCCAGTTTCTCTAAAGAAGATCTGATAGCCGAGATACGGTTGCTGGAGCTTTCATTTCCTGATAGGGCTAATCTTATCGATAGAACTACGAAGCTTTTTAATAAGAGGTACTTTGATATACTGCTCTCTCGTGAGATATCAAGGAGTCAGAGGTATAAACAGGCATGCGCGGTTATGATCATAGATATTGATAACTTCTCGGCATATAATCAGACCCATGGTGTGGCAAATGGAGACGATGCCCTCTGTGATATGTCAAGGCTCTTTACAAATAATCTGCGTAAGGCCGATTGCGTTACGCGTTATGGCGGAGATTCTTTTGCCATACTCTTGCCGGGTATATCCGGTGAGGAGACGGTTCTGGTGGCAGAGAAGGTAAGGAAGATAGTGGAGATGAATCTGTTCCCATCACTTGACGACGAGGGTCAATTGACGGTTAGCATCGGGGCTACAAGTCTGCCGCTTGGTGAGGGGCTTGATGTTCTGGGGTTTTTGGAAGATTCGTTAAGCGAGGCATATAGTTCAGGTGGCAACAAGGTCATAATATGCAGGGGTTAGGGGGGGTAGGAGGTTATGGAGACTACTGAGAATGTCAGGATACTTGTTGTTGAGGATAACTTCATGAATAAGGTCTTGGTCAAGGAACTCTTGCAGGTCCATGGTTACGGGGTGCTGGAGGCTTCCAATGGCAAAGAGGCCGTGGATATGGCAGAGTCTCATCATCCGGATATAATCCTTATGGATATAAACCTTCCTGAGATGGACGGGATGGAGTCTACTCATATTATAAAGAGCCGTGAAAGTACCAAAGATATACCGGTACTGGCCCTTACTGCCTCAGCCATGAAAGGAGATGAGGAAAAATTCCTAAAAGAAGGCTTTGACGGCTATGTCCCTAAACCCATCCAGCTTACGGTCCTTGTAGGTGAGTTGGAGAGGTGTCTTAAAAAAGCGTATTCATAAATGCCGGGCGCGGTATTATAGCCTCGGTGTTAAATTATTGTACGATGATTAAGTTTTGTACTCGCGGGTTCAATGAGGAAGTGCAACACCTGGCAGGACTGTCCTTTTGCTGGTACTCTGGGTGGTTATGGGAAAAGGATACAGGCATCTTAGCCTTACGGAACGAGACAGGATAACGGATTTAAGGTTTCAGGGCAAG
>JAJRSM010000076.1 GCA_024278765.1 Deltaproteobacteria bacterium
GACAGAATGACCGCGCTCTGTCACCTGTTTTACCGCCTCTTGTTTAAACTCTTCTGAATACCTCTGATTGGACATAGACACACCTCCGTTTGTTTGCAATTGTACCATCAAATGTGTCTACTAAAGCGGGGGAAGTCCAGATTTGTTGTTTTAGTGTGGCTGGACGAAAGTTAAGAACTGAAATTATTTTATAGTGGTTTTTAAAGCCACCATCGGGTTTCTTTATTTGAGTTATTTGCAATTCAACTAAATAAGTGTCGTTTTTTAAAGCACCACCTCTCTCTAGTGCTTTTTCTGCAATATTCGTTTCGCTAATATCTATATACTCATGCTGTTCGTTGTACGTAAATCTCCATCGCGGGGAGGTTTTGTCATATACAGGGGAGTATACGTTAATCCATGCTTTTACTATTTGAGGTGAACTCTCAATTAAGGTGTCAGGCATTATGTCTGTGGTCATAGCTAAAATATCTTTAGCTTCCTCTTTATTTATTTTTCCCGTAGTACTGTCTTCATATCGAAATTCTACGTTGTCATACCCTTCGTTTGTAAGGGGTTTGACAATTTTTTTAAATCCTGTGATGCTTTGAGTTTTTTCAGCAAGCTCAATGGTTTGAGGATATACGTTTATTGAATTGTTGCTTCCTTTTACGGTAATTTGGATAATATCCTTCCCATTAGTTTGCGTAACTGTTTTTTTTGATGTTATAGTGCGGTTACGAAGCCATTTTAGAAACTCGAAAAGACCAACTCCATAACCAACAGTACCTGTTGATATACCAAGCCATGTTAGAAGCTCTTTTGTCGATGTAATATTATCGGGGTTGAGTATTAGTTGAGTGCTGTTAACTATGGTTTGAACTAATTCCAAATTAAGTTGAAAACATTCTTGTTTGAGTTCAGCGTTTACTAATATTTTAATTGAGGCTCTATTGTCATTGAAGTGTTGATTGGCTTGTTTGCACAAATCTTCTATTGCAAGCAAGGCAGGAGCTAGGCTGCTAACTTCAATGCTGTGCTCTGCTAAGGCAGAGCCATCATACTTTAGACGAATATATTCTTTATACATTATGCTGAACCTGAGTTGAGTAAACAGAATAGGTTATGCGCATAGTGTAAAGATGAAAGTCTTAATTGTCAATCTTTGTTTTGTCTTTTAAAAAACATTTGGGGTATGTGGTCGTATGTAGGGTTAAGGTGGATTGTTCGGGAGGGGGACAAAATGGCGGGATAGATGTCTGAGCGGAGCGAGTTAGGGTAGGGCATTTTGTGTGTGGGCTGAATGAAGAGGTTGCCTGTCCCTGCATAGGCCAGAGTTACCCCGCCCCCGAAGGAGGATTTGCTACGGCGCAGCCGTCGGCCCGGCAGGGGCAAACCATGAGCCTGAAAAAAACACCCCTGAGCGAAGCTCACAATATGAATCCCTCTTAAGTTCCCCTTTTTCAAAGGGGGAAGATCAACCAGATTGCTTCGTCGCAGACCACTTCCCGATGCTCGTGGCTTCGGCTCCTCGTAATTAGTTGACATATACAGCAATGACATTGGTGGAGTCTAATCCCCCTACAAAACTACCAAACAAAAAAAGCAACCCTAAAGGGTCGCCCTACGAAAGACAGATGTTGAATCAAGTTCAGCATGATAAAAAGCATTTTTTATTGCGATGAAATCACTATGCCCCACCGCAGGTGGTTTGCTCTCACGCAGTGAGTTACCTCATCTCCACAATCAGACTCTTTATTGTCTTCTCTGACTCTATAATTGTGCGGGTCAGTGGTTTCTCCGGGGGGGTAGCGACCAAGAGGAAGTAACCGTCTTGGATCGTAGATATTGTTAGGCGTAGCTTATCTGTTGTGATTCCTAAGGATTTTACACGGCCCTTTTCGAGGTTTTGCGTAGCCTTTTCCAGTAGCGGAAGGACCAATGTTGTACGTGCGCCGATAAAGTCCAGCTCAAATTCGGCGGATTTTGCGAAGATATCAACGGTCTCTCCCTCCGGGTCGAGCATTACTGCGCCTACGCCACCGAGCTTTATTGTGAGCTCTTTTAAAATTTTTTCAAAGGACATCGCAACCTCATTAACTGTACTGTCCTGATCTTCAGGTTGATCGTATCAGCCTGAAGATATAGAATACCGAATTCTCAATCATGGTGTCAACGGGGGAGGGAGAAGGTAGATATTATAATAAACTATATCGCTGTTTTAGGTGACCAGCAAGGCCGAAAACAAAAGTATTGGATGGTTTTGTGGCTGAGATCCGTAGAAATATCTCAAAATAAGCAGTGTTAATGGTTGCCGGTGGTTTTAAATAAAAATAGATGTGAGCTTAATCAGGGTTTTTTGATTAATTGCTAGATAAATATATGCTGATATCATGTAAAGGACAGCGTAGCTCAGTGAGCTGCTAGTGAACTGAAAGATATAGGATGTCATGTGGCGGCAGAGCTTATCTAAAGGCCAATCTTTTTTGTCTACAATTGAAAAAACCTCAAAAAATAAAAAATAATGAAAAAAGTTAAAGTTTTCGCTTGGATATGACGAATAGTTGTGCTATAAAAGGTGGAATAAGTATTAGAAGTACCACGATAGGTGAAGTTGCTAGCAGGTGGTATGGCTTTAGGTAAGATTTGTGCTGTAAGTAGTTTGTTTTTTCGATTTTTTCAAGACATTTAAGAATAAACCGCAGTTTATGCTTATATTATTTAATATTTACAAGCGGTTAAAACATTAAGCAAGGGTGCTATGAACCGTACCATAGCCGAGAATCTGGACATAGTACTTCAGCGCATAGAGCGTGCCACAAGAAAGGCAGGAAGAGACCCTGCTGAGATAAAACTTGTCGCCGCGACCAAGACCGTGGATCCTCGTAGAATTAAAGAGGCTATTCACTCTGGGATCAGACTATGCGGAGAGAACTACATTCAGGAAGCCCAAGAAAAGATCGAAAAGCTTAAAAAGACCCCCCTTGTCTGGCACTTTATCGGACATCTGCAGAAAAATAAAGCCAAATTCGCCGTAGAGCTCTTTGATATGATCGAGACGGTAGATTCTATCGAGCTTGCCCGTGCACTTTCAAAGAGAACAACAAGGCCTCTGGATGTCCTTATAGAGGTAAATCTTGCCGGAGAAAAATCAAAGCATGGCGTAACCGCAAAAAAGGCCATTAAACTTGCCAAAGATATCTCAAAAATAGAAAATATTAGGCTCAAGGGCCTTATGACCATCCCTCCGTTCAATGAGAGCGTAGAGCTTAGCAGGCCATATTTTATGACGCTGCGAAGAGTAGCCGAGAGAATAAACAAAGCAAACCTACCGGGCGTATCAATGCATGAACTCTCCATGGGGATGTCTCATGACTTTGAGGTCGCTATAGAAGAGGGTGCGACAATCGTGAGGATCGGTAGTGCTATCTTTGGAGAAAGAGAACCAAAGGTAGAGACAGCATCGCAGAACAAAGCTCCATCTAAGTCAAATATAAAAGAAGCAGCTAGCGTAACACCAAAAAAGGCCAAGAAGCTTGCGGTAAAGAAGGCAGCTCCGAAAAAATCGGCAGCAAAGAAGCCAGTGGGCAAAAAAGCTGCCCCAAAGAAGGCAGTAGCAAAAAAGCCTGAAGTCAAAAAGGCAGTTGCCAAGAAACCAGTCTCTAAAAAGGCAGCAGCTAAGAAGGTCGCTCCGAAAAAGCCAGTAGTCAAGAAGGCCGCAGCCAAAAAGGTAGTGGCCAAAAAAGCTGCCCCTAAAAAGACACTGGCCAAGAAGGCCGTAGCAAAAAAGGCAGTGGCAAAGAAACCAGCAGCAAAGAAAAAGGCCGCTCCGAAAAAGGCTTAGGCAAAGAAAAAGAAGTAGAGGAGCAAGACAATACCACTTTCAAAGACGACTATAGGCTTTATAGGGGCAGGGAATCTTGCAGAGGCGATAATAAAAGGACTGCTCTCGTCATCTTTGGTAGCCCCCTCTCAGATTACCGCCTCAGATACCCATATCGACCGGCTTCTTTATATGGCAGAAGAGTACGGAATCAAGGTATACAATAAAAACTTTGAGGTTGCAGAAAGCTCTGATATAATATTCCTTTCGGTAAAGCCAGTTAATCTCGGTGAAATATTAGAAGATATTGCATCAAGCCTCGCACCCGGGACAGATAGTAAACTCATAGTATCTGTTGTAGCAGGTAAGACAACAACCTTTATATGCGAGACCTTGGCTGATGCCGGACTCTCAGGTGCGGTCTCTGTTGTAAGGACCATGCCAAATACCCCTGCACTTGTTGGTCAAGGGGCGATTGGCATCTACTACGACCATGGCATACCAGAGGAAAAACTCATACTGGTACGTCTGGTTCTGAGCTCTATCGGCACTGTAGTAGAGGTCAGGGACGAGGCCCTCTTAGATGGCGTGACCGGGCTAAGCGGTAGCGGCCCTGCCTATGTATTCTTGTTTATGGATGCACTGGTTAAGGCCGGGGTGAAGACAGGCCTATCAGAAGAAGACGCCAAGGTTTTGGCCCTTAAGACCACGCTTGGTGCGGCAGAGCTTGCCACGCGTAGCGATAAGAGCTTGCAAGAGCTAATAGATATGGTAACCTCACCCGGCGGTACTACTATTGAGGGGTTAAAGGCCCTGCGTGCCGCCGACTTTGAAGAGATAATAAACTCGGCGGTCAAGGCCGCCACTGAAAAATCAATAGAGCTATCGGCTGGCGACAAGTAATAAGTCTTTAGCAGGCTCGGCAAAGTACCAACAGCCAAAGTAGACCTTGAAAATGAACTTTCTTAAGGAGCAGTTATAATATGTTTGCAATTTCTAATCTTATTAGCGCAGTAGCCATGGTAATCTCATGGGTACTTACCCTATACATGTATGTGCTCATAGCACGCTCGATTCTTTCGTGGGTCAACCCGGACCCGTCCAACCCGGTAGTCAAGTTTCTCTACAGCGTAACCGAGCCGTTACTCTACCCGATAAGAAAGCGAGTGCCATATCTGGGGGGGCTTGATCTGTCACCTTTACTCCTTATTCTGGCCATACTTTTTTTACAGGTCTTTGTTGTCCAGACCTTACAGGACATTGCATTCTCGCTGACTAGCAGCACCGGTGGTGGCGGCGGGTACGGCTTATAGATAATAATCGTAGTCTTAATGGAGGTTTACTATGGGCATCAAATCAATCGATATCAGAGAGTTTCCTCTAAGAAAAAGCACCTTTGGATATGATAAAAAAGACGTCGGCGACCTTAAAGAGCTCTGTATAGACTCGCTGACCGAGGCCAGCCGTACCGTAACCAAACTCGAAGACGAACTAAGGCACGCCCGGCGCGGCCTTGTCGAGCATGAGCAGCGCGAAGGCGTCCTGAAAGATACCATTACTACAGCTCATAAGATGGTAGATACCCTCAAAGAGAACGCAAACAGAGAGGCCGAGCTAATACTAGCCGAGGCACGCTTGCAGGCTGAGGAGATTACTCGACACGCACACCATAGGGTAATCGAGATTCAGCAGGAGATTAGTCGTCTTAAGGCACAACGCCTTGAACTGGAGGTAACCCTGCAGGCAACCCTTAGCTACCATATGGGTATGCTAAACTTAGAGGGCACAGAGGCCCGCGACCGTGATATGGAAGGCGACAAACTGGCACTCTTCCCTAATCAAGAGAAAAACTGCTAAGAGACTTATCTTAGAGCTGCTTCTGTTAAATTCAGGCCTTCGGGTGAAGGCCTGATCAATCTATGTATCAAAACCATCTACACCCCATGCAAGAAGATAGAAACCCATCCAGTGCTGCATCTACCGAAGACTATCTGAGCCCTGCCACAAGCGGAGCTATATATCTCAAGATAATTATACAGCCAAGGGCTGCCAGAGAATCGGTCGTCGGTTCGTATCAAGGCCGTCTAAAGGTAAAGGTAAATGCGCCACCTGTCGAGGCTGCTGCTAATAAAAACCTTATCTCGGTAATATCCAAACTGCTGCGCGCGGCAAAGGGCAATATAATAATAAAACAAGGTGAGACCTCTAGAAATAAGCTCTTACTTGTAAAGGGAATATCTGTGGACAAGGCCAGAGGGTATATAGGTGCAGCGATCACCAAAAATAAAGGCTAAAGATCAGATTGCTTTGTCGGTACGTGGGCTTATAGATAAAGCGACCTCTGTAAACAAGAAATAAAAAAAGGGGAGACGCCACCTGCCGTCTCCCCTGATTAGTGTCTATAATATTTTATCCTTTAGCTCTCGCAAAATGCCTTTAGGAGCTTGGCCCTTGTCGGATGTCTGAGCCTTCTTATGGCCTTGGCCTCGATCTGGCGAACACGCTCTCTGGTAACACCCAGCACCTTGCCGACCTCTTCCAGCGTATAGTCTTGGCGCTCTCCGATACCGAAACGCATCTTTAATACCTTCTGTTCACGCGGGGTAAGGCTGTCGAGAGCGAGATCTGTCTGATAAGAAAGATCTTTGTCTATCGCATGTTCAGCCGGAGACGGCGATTTTTCGTCCTCGATAAAGTCTCCGAGTGAGCTCTCCTCGTCGTCTCCTATAGGAGTCTCTAAAGAGAGCGTCTGCTTCATCAGCCTAAGGATTCGACGTACCTTTGAAATAGGTATATCCATCCGCCCAGCGATCTCTTCTGGCTCCGGCTCTCGCCCGAGCTCTTTAAGGAGTTGGCGCGAGGTCTGTAGCAACCTATTGATAGTCTCTATCATATGCACGGGGATCCTGATCGTCCTGCCATGATCAGCTATAGAGCGCGTTATTGCCTGCCTTATCCACCAGGTAGCATAGGTAGAGAACTTGTAACCCTTCTTGTAATCAAATTTATCAACGGCCTTCATAAGGCCGATATTACCTTCTTGTATGAGATCCGAGAACTTAAGGCCGAGATTGACGTAACGCTTAGCGATACTGACGACGAGTCTCAAGTTGGCCTCGATTAGCCTCTGCTTGGCCTCCCACATATGATAATTACTTACCTTTACCTCACGCGAGAGTTCTTTGAGATCGGCCCTGCTAAGTCCTACCATCTCTGCTACGCGTGCTACCCTTGCCTTTGCAAGAGCCGACTTCTTCGGCCCGCGCTTACGTTCTTCACGCTCCAGATGACGCTCTACCCTTACAATACGCCTGACGATCCTATGAATAACATCATAGCTAAGGTTCATATCTTTTAAGACCTTATAAGCATTTTCGGGTTTTCTGCGCTTTAGCTTATCGAAACGAACGATCACATTGGCTGTAAACTCTTCATCAAACTGGCCTTCTTCTACTTCTTCTAGGAGTTTTCTGATAGAGACCTTTTCTTCTTTAATTCTTGAGGTAAAGCGTATTATCTCGTTCATGGCAAATGGACTGCTAAGCGTCAGACGTGTAAGCTCGTCTCTGCCTTCTTCTATCTTCTTGGCGAGTATAACCTCTTCTTCACGCTTCAAAAGAGATACCGCGCCCATCTCACGCATATAGATCCTGACAGGATCTTCAACACGCTCCGGCTCTAATGCGGCAGTTCCTTTAGTCTTGCTTTCCTTGACCCCTTCGGCCTTATCTGCGGTGTCAACGACCTCAATACCCATCTCGCCAAGCGTCTCCAACAGGTTATCCATCTCGTCTACGGAGAAGTTATCATCGGTAAAAGCATCATTGATTTCATCATAGGTAAGAAAACCCTTTTCTCTACCTGTATTGATAAGGCCTACTATGTTATTATTACCGTTGTTGCCGATCTCGACTTTTACTGTGCGGGCCTTTGTTTTTTTACTATCTTTTTTTGGCATATTTTCTCGCGCCGACCAAGTGAATTATATGTTAATTAGTCCCAGATGGTAGGTGGGTTTTTTAATTGTATACTGTAGCACAAAAACAAGTTTCGTGTCAAATAAACTGTGGATTTAACTTAGCCTTTTTTTTCGTATTTGAGGTGGCTGAATATAAATTTGAATATAATCAAAATATGGGGTGACTTTTCCAAGTTTTTTTGTTAATTTTTATTATGAAGTTTCACCCTTAATATTTCATGAAAAACACTTGCCAAGCAAGAATATCACCTGAGTTACAGATATTACAATTATATATTATAACAGCTTTTTCAGACAAGGCTTTTATTGCATCGCAGCACACAGGGCCTTGATCAACAAACAGACAATGCTAATTGGAGGAATTTGATGGCAAAGAGTGTAAAAAAGAAGCTTGTATACTTCTTTGGGGGCGGACAGGCCGAAGGTAAAGGCACGATGAAAGATCTGCTCGGAGGTAAAGGAGCAGGGCTTGCCGAGATGACCAATATTGGCCTGCCCGTACCAGCGGGTTTTACCCTAACCACAGAGGTCTGCGACTATTATTACAAGCATGCCAAAAAATATCCAACTGGTATTGAAAAAGAAGTAGAGACGCATCTGAAAAAGCTTGAACGGCTCGTAGGTAAAAAACTTGGCGATTCTAACAACCCGCTTTTGGTCTCGGTAAGGTCAGGTGCTGCGCAATCAATGCCGGGTATGATGGAGACGATCCTAAACCTGGGGCTCAATGACAAATCAGTGGAAGGGCTGGCCAACAAAACCGGCAACCGCCGTTTCGCTCTCGATGCCTATCGCCGTTTTATAATGATGTACGGCTCGACCGCTATGGAGATACCACGTGAACTCTTTGACGAAGAGTTTGATGATATTAAAACACGCTATACACGGACCAGGCTCAAGATCCGCAGGGTAAAGATAGATGACAACGATGTCAACGAAGAAGAATTAGAAGAACTTATTAAACGCATGAAAAGGGTCTATAAAAGACAGACCCAGACTGATTTCCCTCAGGACCCCACCGACCAGCTCTGGGGTGCTATAGATGCTGTAATTCAATCTTGGATGGCAGATAAGGCCATAACCTACCGTGATGTCGAGGGCATAACAGGCCTGCTTGGTACGGCTATAAATGTCGTCCAGATGGTCTTTGGCAATATGGGCGAAGACTCTGGTACCGGCGTCTGCTTTACCAGAGACCCGAACTCAGGCAAAAACACCTTTTACGGTGATCTGCTTATGAACGCTCAGGGTGAGGACGTCGTCGCAGGCATACGCACTCCGCTTCAGCTAATAGACCTTAAGAAAAAGATGCCTGTAATCTATAAAGAACTGAAAGAGGTCAGAAAAAAGCTAGAGTCGCACTATAAAGATATGCAGGATATCGAGTTTACAATGGAGCAGGGTAAGCTCTATATCCTCCAGACCAGGAGTGGCAAGCGATCACCTGCTGCTTCTTTCCGTATCGCAACTGATATGGTCAAAGAAAAACTGATCACCAGAGAAGAGGCCCTACTTAGGATAAGTGCTAAAGACATAGAAGGGCTCTTCTATCCTGTTATTGATTCAAATATAGATCCGAATGAACTTAAAAAGCAGTTCTTTGCAACTGGCATACCGGCAGTACCTGGGGCTGCTTCCGGCATAATAACTCTTACTGCAAAAAGTGCCGAGCTGCTCGCTGCTGATGGCAAAAAAGCAATACTTGTACGTAAAGAGACAAGCCCCGAGGATATTGGAGGGATGCATGCTGCAAAGGGCATCCTTACAGCAACAGGTGGAAAGACCTCTCACGCTGCCGTCGTTGCCCGTGGCTGGGGCAAGTGTTGTATCGTTGGTTGCGAGGACCTTATCGTCGACTACGAAGCAAAGACCGTCTCGGTCGGTAAGACAACACTTAAAGAAGGCGATGAGGTAACTCTTAACGGCTCTACCGGAGATATATTCAAAGGCCGTCTGCCACTTATAAAGCCGGTCCTGCCGCCGTCATATAATACGATAATAAAGTGGGCTGACAAAGTACGCACATTAAAGGTCAGAACAAACGTTGATACGCCTTATGACGCTGAAAACGCAATAAAGCTCGGTGCAGAGGGAATAGGACTGTGCAGAACAGAGCATATGTTCTTTGATACAGAAAAGCGCAGGCTCGCTATCCAGCGGATGATCGTCGCCGAGAACTCGACCGACAGGCACGAAGCATTACAGCAGCTTCTGCCATACCAGCGCAAGGATTTTACTGGAATCTTCCGCGCAATGGAGGGTAAGCCCGTTACAATCCGCCTGCTTGATCCGCCTCTGCATGAATTCGTGCCGCACTCCGAGCACGACCAGAAACATCTGGCCCAGACCATCGGCATACCGTTTAGTACGGTAAAGCATAAGATAGAAAAACTGCATGAATCTAACCCAATGCTCGGCCACCGTGGATCTCGCCTCTCGATGACCTACCCTGAGATCCTTCGCATGCAGGTGCGTGCCATAATGGAGGCTGCTTGCGCATGTAAAAGTAAAGGGATAAAGGTCCACCCAGAGATTATGATTCCTCTTATAATGGACGACAAGGAGCTACGCATCCTTGCAGACCTCACAAGAGAGGTTGCAAAAAAGGTAATGAAAGAGACCGGTGTAAAGGTAAAGTACTCTGTCGGTACTATGATCGAGATACCACGCGCGGCACTTCTGGCCGACCGCATAGCCCATGAGGCCGAGTTCTTCTCGTTTGGCACAAATGATCTGACACAGATGACGCTTGGCATCTCGCGTGACGACTCCGGGAGATTCCTACCCGACTACGTAGATGACAGTAAGGCAGGAGTCTTTGCTGACGACCCGTTCCAGAGTCTTGATCAGGACGGCGTTGGCGTACTTATCCAGATGGCGATAGCAAAGGCACGTGCAGTAAAGAAAGACCTGAAGATCGGCATCTGCGGTGAACACGGCGGAGATCCGAAGACAATTGAGTTCTGTAACGAAAACGGCTTTGATTACGTATCATGCTCGCCGTTCAGAGTCCCTATCGCAAGGCTCGCCGCCGCTCATGCAGCGATTAAACAAAGAGACAACTAAGCGCATTTAATCAAGCGACGCGCAAGTGGTAAAGCCCCTTGCGCGTCGCTTTTTTATCACCATAAGATACAAAGACAAAAAAAGAACTAAGCGCCGATATTTTTACTCTGTAAAACCCCCGGAACAGTCTTGCCTGCAACCCCATAAGAGTTAAGGCAAAAGCAGATCTATTGATAGAGGCAAGCCAGAAAACCCCTATATATTGTGCCTATCTGTCTGTTTCCACACCCTCTGTTGTATTTATTTTCCTTTACATCAAAGGGCAACTCTGGTATCTTTTTAGCAAGTTAGAGGTATAATTAAGATAACAAATGAAGATAAAAAAACTTACAATACACGGCTTTAAATCCTTTGCCGATAGGACTCATTTTACCTTTCCAACCGGCACATCGGCTATAGTCGGGCCTAACGGTTGTGGTAAGAGCAATATCGTCGATGCCATTCGCTGGGTCCTGGGCGAGCAGAACGCACGCAACCTTCGTGGCAAGCTAATGGAAGATCTCGTCTTTGTTGGTAGCGAATCACGCAAGCCGATTGGTATGGCCGAGGTTACCTTAACGCTCTCAAACGATTCTGGTAAGGCCCCGGCAAGCTACGCAAACTTCCCGGAAATAGAGGTGCAGCGTCGCCTCTATCGCAGCGGCGATAGCGAGTACTATATTAATAAAGTCCCGGCCCGCCTGAAAGATATCGTAGATCTATTTCGCGATACCGGCATCGGCACAAAGGCCTACTCGATAATCGAGCAGGGGCAGGTCGGATGGCTCGTAACCGCAAAGCCTACCGAGCGGCGTGCTATCTTTGAAGAGGCCGCTGGAATAAACAAATATAAATATAAAAAAGATGCCGCGCTTCGGCGCCTTGATGCCACGCGCCAGAACCTTACACGCGTAAGCGATATAATCAGCGAGGTAAAGCGTCAATTAAACTCGCTTAATCGTCAGGCCAAGAAAGCAGAACGCTATAAGGTCCTCAAAGACGAACTGCGCTCTATAGATCTCTATCATTCTCATCTTCTGCACCAGAACTTTACCGCAGAGCACTCTGAGCTTACAAAAGAAGGCACGAGAATCGAAGACGAAGAACTCGCCTTCATTACAGAGAGAGACCGTCATCAGGGCACGCTAGAGCAGGCAAGCCTTGAGTACCTTAAGAAAGAGACTGAGTTTAAGGACCTGCGCGAGCGCAGCTTTGGAATGGAAAGACTCGTTCAGATGGAAGAGCGTCAGGCAGAGCTGGCTCGCCTCAGGAGCGATGAACTTAAACGCTCAAGCGAGCGGCTTCGCTCGGATATTGAAGAACTTAAAACGCAGAACACAAGTAGCACAGATCTTATTACGACTTTTGCTAAAGAGCTTGAAAGTCTTGACTCTACCCTCGCGTTAGAGAGGACAAAACTGACTGAGAACGAAGCGGCATTAAGGCTCGTTACCGATGAACTTCAAGAAAAAGAGAGCGCACTTAAGACAGAAGAGACGGCATCTTTGGAGATGATCTCCAGATCATCCGGCATAAAGCATTCTTTAGAGAACTGTCTGCGCGAAGAAAATACGCTAAGAGAGCGAGAGGCGAAGATAAAGGCAGAGCGTGAAGAGGCCACTCGTGAACTCGCTAAGAAAGACGCACCTGTAGAGGGACTTGTCTCCAAGATCTCCGAGATCAATGCAATGCGTGAGCAGACAGGTGCCGAGTCGCTGCTTACGGCAGAAAAACTTAAAAGCCTGGAAGAAGAAAAAAAACGTAAAGACGCGGCCCTCAAGGAATACGAAACAGAGCTTGCCTCAAAAGGCGCACGTCTGCGTAGCCTTGAAGAGATGACCTCCAGAATGGAAGGGCTCGGTGACGGCGCAAGAAACGTAATGCTTGAGCACAAGAGCTCTGCCGTACACGGCCTGATAGCCGATATAATAGAGACAACTCCGGGCTTCGAGCGGGCAGTCGAGGCGGCACTTGGAGAAAGACTCCAATACATAATGGTCGATAACCAGAGCGATGCCATTGATGCTATTAAGTACTTGCAGGACTCCTTAAAAGGGCGCGGCAGTTTTATGCCGGTCAAGAACTTACGCCAGAACAATAAGTCTGTGGCCAATGCGCCGCTTCCTGAGGGCACAAGCCTGTTAAAAGAAGAGGTAAGATCCAGCAGTGATTACGGCCAGCGTGTAAAAGACCTTCTGGACGGTGTCCTTGTGGTAAAGACCCTGAAAGAGGCCGCTGCTATCTGGGGACAAAATGATATCAACTATACACTTGTAACACTCTCAGGAGAGATAATCGATCCTGATGGCGTTATTACAGGTGGCTCTACTGGCGGTTCTGCCGGAGGTCTTCTCCAGAGAAAAAACGAGATTAAAGAACTCACAGAAAAGACAACAGAGCTTGATGGTAAGGTCATCTCACTTACCACAGAGACCGAGCAGATACGCTCGGCGATATCTGAGAGCAAGGCCCTGATAGAGACCTATAAAGAAAAACGTCATGCTGAAGAGCTGGAAAGAATAAACCTTGAAGGTACACTGGAAAGAATAAAAGACGAGAAAAGACACCTATGCGAACAAGAGGCGGCACTTGCCAGCGAGACGACCAAGACAGATGAGATGCTCGTAGCAATAAAAGACAAGAAGATAACCCTCTCCAGAGAGCGCGAAGACCTGGACTCTGAAAAGACCACGCTCGATGAGAGGCTGCATGAACTACGCTCAGGGCTCAGTGAGTTGCGTACAAAAAAGAAACTGTAGCCCTGCTCGTCACCGAAAGCCGGGTTGAACTAGCGTCCAGCAATGAAAAGCTCGAACATCTATCGAAACGCCTAAGTGAAATAGAAGGCATGATTAAAGAGACTCTTCTGAGGATTGCATCAAAGACGCAAGAGATAGATGAAAACGCCAAAGAGGTCGAGACCAAAGACGCAGAGGCCTCCGGCCATAGCGAAAAACTCACCGAGCTACTTGAATCAAAAGACGCTCTGAAACGAGAAGAAGTTCTCGGAGAAGAGGCCCTGGGTGAGGCCTCAAGAACAACAAAAGAGATGGAGAGTGAGATAAAAAAACTTACCTCTTTAGTCAACACACTCCGTGATCAGAGCGGCAAGCTACAGATAAAACTCAGAGAACTTGAACTCAAATCCGAGAATCTCTGCGAAAATACAATTGAAAGATACGGTACGGATATTCGTAAATATACGCCAGAAGAAGACACCACTACGCTTACCCCAGAAGAGATGGCAGAGCGCGTTACAGAGCTGCGAGAAAAACTCGGCAGTATGGGTGAGGTAAGCCTTGGTGCGCTTGAAGAGTTTGAAGAACAACAGGTTCGCTATAACTTCCTCCTGGAGCAGCAGACCGATCTGGTAAACTCAAGCGATAAACTCCAGAACGCAATCAATAGGATTAACCGTACGACCAGAGAGAAATTCAAAGAGACTTTCGAGGCAGTCAATAAGGTCTTTAAGGAAAGTTACCCCAAGTTCTTCCGAGGCGGTCATGCAGAGCTGCAGATAGTCGGCGAGGGTGATATTCTCGACTGCGGTATTGAGATCGTAGCGCAGCCACCGGGAAAGAAACAGCAGAATATCAACCTGCTCTCAGGCGGAGAAAAGGCACTGACGGCAACGGCCCTCGTCTTCTCGATCTTCTTGATCAAGCCATCGCCGTTCTGCCTGCTTGATGAGGTAGACGCACCTCTTGACGATGCCAATATAGACCGCTTTAACGGTTTTGTGAAAGAGATGTCGGCCAAGAGCCAGTTCATCCTTATTACGCATAACAAAAGAACAATGGAGATCGCGGATAGCCTCTATGGAATCACCATGGAAGAGCCGGGCGTCTCAAAGGCCGTTGCAGTCAACCTCTAACCCCTGCGATTAGCACTAAATCCCTTACATGTCATGCTGAATTTAGTTCAGCATCTGTTCTTGCTTTGCTGTATGCGCAGTAATAAATACAGATTCTGAATCAAGTTCAGGATGACAAGTTTGCAAGGATTGCAGATGGCTAAGACGGCTTCGCTGCGGCAACCATCCAAATGAGGGTTTGATTTATCAGTCTGAATTGGTCTTTTTTAGCCCCGGCCAGAGCCTTTCTTCTAGGGCTACCAAGAGTCTGCCGAAGGTGTCGGGGGTAGAGGCTGATATCGGGATCGCGTCGTAACGGATACACAGGTTTTTAATCGTCGTTCTGGCGTCTGCCACCTCGTCACCTTTTACCAGATCTGTCTTATTAAATACGATAATGCGCGGAATCTCGGTTAGCTCCATCTCTTCGAGTATCTCTGTTACGGTCTCGATATGCATCTCAAAGGCCGGATCGCTAATATCAACCAGATGCAAGAGCAGGGTTGCGTCCCCCATTTCTTCAAGCGTAGACCTGAAGGCCTTTTTGAGCTCTTTCGGGAGTTTTTTGATGAAACCAACAGTATCGGTAATAACAGCGTCTTTCTCACGCGGAAAGCGCAGCCGTTTACTTGCCGTGTCGAGAGTAGCGAAGAGCTTGTCTTCGGCAAGTACCTTGCTCTGCGTAAGTGTATTTAAGAGCGTGCTCTTACCGGCATTGGTATAGCCTACAATGGAAATTATCGGTACGCCACTGCGCCCCCGTTGCTTGCGGCGTGTCTCGCGACCCCGGCTAAGTTCTTTGAGTTTCTTTTCAAGCGTGGCTATACGTGCCTGCGCACGCCTTTTATCGACCTCAAGCTTGGTCTCACCCGGGCCCTTGCCGCCGATCCCTCCCATTAGTCTTGACATTGACGTACCCTTACCCGATAGCTTTGGCAGGAGATATTTAAGCTGCGCTACCTCGACCTGGACCTTACCGTCTCTGGAAAGGGCTCGCTGCGCAAAGATATCGAGAATGAGTTGCGTACGGTCGATGACCTTAAGCTCTGTTACCTCGCAGAGCTCGCGGATCTGCGTTGGGGTAAGTTCCTGATCAAAGATAAGTACGGTAGCTTGTTTTTGTAGGGACTCTATGACGACCTCACGGATCTTGCCTGAGCCCATCAGAAAACGCGGGTTTAGTTTACGGACCCGCTGGCAGAGCTGGCCAAGGACCATCACCCCGCTTGTCTCGGCTAGAGAGCGAAGCTCTGTTAGAGAGCTCTGCTGTAATTCTTTCTTCTCTTTCGAGACGCTAACCAGAATGGCACGTTCCCGGTCATCCGATACGTCAAAGATAGCGGCGCGACCTATCTCATCCTCCAAGGCGCATGCAAAGCCGTCAAAGTCATAGGCCCAGAGGTGGGTGCTGCCTGCCTGTGCCATACGTTGGAAAGCCAGCGGCGGTTCTACCTTATAGGTCTTGCCCTCTGGGTTTACCGGCAGAAGATGCGCTGAGTAAATATCAGCCGGCAGACCGTCCTCGCCAACACCTATGGCTACCATTAAATCCAGACGCAGGAGGGCCAGATCCGCAAGGTCGTCCTGAGATAAGGCCTCGTTTTTAAGGTGTGTATGAATGCAACGCAGCCCTCTGAGGGCTTTTTTGCCTATAGGGTAATCCGATAGTAGCGGGATGACGATTTCTTTTTCGTCACCAACGATGGTGGCGACGACCGTACCTGCGCGGTCTATAATAAGGCCGATCTGGCGACCTGTCTCACGGCTTGTCTCTGTTAAGAGGCGTGCTAGTTCAGGGGTTATTATGCAGTCGCGCGGAACCTTGCGCCTGTAGATGCGTTCTAGTTTCTTGACCTGGCTGGTCTTTAGTCCTGTGGTATTGCCCAGTAGCTGTGGAATGGAAGTAGCCTCCTTTACAGGTGATTTGACTTCATACTACGTATAAAATACTTACTTTAAAATCTCTAATGATGGTCAAGCCTATTGACTTGGTTATTTTACGGCAGGATGATAAAAGACGCAACCCTAAAGGGTTGCCCTACGAAAAGACAGAATAGTTTGAGTCTATTTTTTTATTCCCCACATTCAAGGTCGAAGTGCAACAGAGGCGGAAGCGACCTCAAGCGGTGTTTTGTAGCCCAGACACTTTCTGGGCCTGTTGTTGATCAGTGATTCTACCCTTGCCACCTGCTCGTCCGTTATTTTAGCGA
>JAJRSM010000077.1 GCA_024278765.1 Deltaproteobacteria bacterium
ACCATAATAAGACTTATTGCCTCGCGCTTGAACTCACGGTCAAAACTCTTACGACCTCGTTTCTCTTCCATCTGAACACCTCCTATGGTAGCTTTTTATCACTAACCTTTCGATGTGTCCACTAAACAGGGGCAATAGCAAGGCTTTAGCCTTGCTATTTTCTTGTTTTAAGGTTGTTTTAAAAAGGACAACCCATTTAGGTTGCCCTTTTTAAAACAAAACCATTTAGACTATAAACTAATAACTAGACCACAAGTTTTGACAGATCTGCTACCGGCAGGTAAAGATCCCTGATAGAGCCAAGCAAGATAAGACGATTTCTGCGCAGCTTCTCGTCCTCTGCCATTACCATAACCTCATCAAAGAACTTATCTATAACATCCTTAACGGAAGCGAGCTTCTCAAAGACCAGTTCATAATCGCCGGCTTCCTCGGCCTCACGTATTAAAGGGGCTATCTTAGAATAAAGATCAAAGAGCGCATGCTCGGCGTCATCCTCAAAGATATCTGGGGTTAGCAGTCCATTTGCATCCTGCCCCTTTAGAATATTCGAGACCCTCTTAAAGGATACGACCAGACTTTCACAGGCCGGGTGCTGCTTGAACTTCTCCAAGGCCCTTATCCTCTTTACGCCGTCTGCGATATCAAACCACTCGGTAGAGAGTACGGCATCGATAGAGTCGTGCTGAAGCCCCTCTCCCTTAAGGTAATTCCTGAACCGCTCTTTAATAAACTCCAGCACCGCAGCCTCTGTCTCGCCTGCATCTTTTGTAAGTTTATCACCGACCAAGGCCACGGTCTTAGTAACCAGACCATCAAGGGGCAGACTCCAATCCTTATCCAGAACTATGCGGATTATGCCAAGGGCCGCGCGACGTAAAGCATACGGGTCGGCAGCACCTGTGGGGATAAGCCCCACGCCAAAGCAGCCTGCTATGGTATCGAGCTTATCGGCAATACTTATGATAGCCCCGGCAGAACTTTCGGGCAACTCGCCTCCGGCAGAACTTGGCAGGTAATGCTCGCCAATAGCCGCGGCGACCTCTTCGTCCTCACCACCTCGCCGTGCATATTCCGCACCCATAACACCCTGCAAACTCGGAAACTCCCCGACTACCCCGCTTACGAGATCGGCCTTTGCAAGCATCGAAGCGCGTCCTAACTGGTGGCTACGTCCGGCTTTAATACCGGGATTGGTTTTGGTGTCCTTTAAAAAGTCACTAAGGCAGCTTGTATCATCTAACGCGTCGCACCACTCTATCCATCGACCTATATAAAGGGCAAGACGCGTAAACCGCTCGACCTTTTCATAAGAGCTGCCGAGCTTTACCTGAAAGACAACGTCTTTCAGGGCCTCGACCTTACCCGCAAGTGGCGTTGCAATATCCTTATCAAAATAAAATTTAGCATCGCTCAGACGTGCCCGCAGAACCCGTTCATTACCTGCCCTTACGACGGCCTCGTCCTTGACCCGCGTATTGGCTACGGTTATAAAGGCCGGTAAAAGCCCGTAACCGTCCTTTGCCTCTGCGTCTTCCTTACTCTGTACTGAAAAATAACGCTGATGCTCACGCATGGCATTTATAATAATCTGCGCAGGCAACTCCAGATATTCTTCTTCAAAAGAGCCACGAATAACTACCGGATACTCAACAAGGTTTACGACCTCTTCTACAAGCCCCTTATCCTCCAGAACCACGCCTCCGGCGGCCTCTGCCTCCCTTGCAATACCGTCTAGTATCACCATCCTGCGCTCACCTATATCTGCTATCACCAGATTATCTTTTAACTTATTAAGGTAATCATCTACTGTCTTTATCTTTAAAGCCTTCCCCGCACCGCGCGCAATAAACCTATGGCCGAATGTTGCATTACCACTTTCAATATGGCCATGATTAAAAGAGACGGTCTTACCTCCGTAGACAGCTAATATCCAGTGAAGAGGGCGGGCAAAGGTCATATCATAATCAGCCCAACGCATAGACTTTGGAAAACTCAATGCACCGATAACGCCGCGCAAGAGGGTGGGCAACAACTCTGCGGTTTTTCTACCTTTTACCTCTTTTACAGCATAGAGGTACTCGCCCTTATCGCCCTTTACGACCCGAAGATCTTCTACCTTTACGCCACTACCTCTGGCAAAGCCCTCCAGAGCCCTTGTCGGATTGCCGTCCTTATCATAGGCGGCCTTTATGGACGGCCCTCTGGACTCAACCCTGCGGTCCGGTTCTTTTTCTTCCAGCCCTTCGACGATCACAGTAAGTCTTCGGGGCGTCCCGAGCGTACGCATCTGCCCATACTCAAGGCCGCCCTCTTTAAAACCCTTTTGTAAAGATGCCGCCAAGGCTGCCAAGGCGGGCTTTATAAAGCCCGCCGGAACTTCCTCAGAGCCTAATTCAAATATAAGATCCTTTGCCATATAAACTTCCTTACCGATTACCACTTGATAGAGCAGCATCTTGGGTTAAATTTTCCTACAGATACAATAATTTATCAGAATACAGGGTTATTTCAAGGGTATTTTATAGACTGTAAGGCTAATAACCTTTCCAATTACAGCGCCTTTAGATATAGCGACAATGATGGTATGGTAGACTTTGGCACACTCGGCGGTACAAATAGCTACGGCCTACGCCATAAATACAGCAGGGCAAGTAGTAGGTATATCATCTACCGCTAATGATCTGTACTTCCATGCGTTCCTATATACCGACGGCACTGGTATGATAGACCTAAACGACCTTATAGATGCAGCCCTTGGGTGGGAACTTAAGGAAGCCTACGGGATAAACGACCTAGGCCAGATAACAGGCTAGGGTCTCTTTGAAGGGAATAACCATGCCTTTATCCTAACACCAGATAATATGCCTTCAACCGTCCCATAACCCTCAACATACCTCCTCCTCGGCTCTAGCATAGTAGGTACTTATCATCTGGAGAAGAAAGAGCCGCCTGCGGTGAGGCAAAGTCCAATAAATAGCTCCGTGCCATGCGTAGCACTAAGCTTTATTGATGAATTTGCCGTACGCTCACTGCGTAAGGACAAAGTCCTGCGGACAGCAAAGCACCTTCGTCGCAAAGAACAAATTATATTAATGAATCTGCCGCACGGTATGCCTAGCCCCATTGTTAGGACAGCAAATCAGGCTGAATAAGGTGGATCGTGTCAGCCTTTACCGGGTTTGTTAGTTCTGTTTCTTTATCGAAATATACTTCAAAGGGAGTGCGATAGTCAAGAGACTCGTGGATCC